>MNXP01000068.1 GCA_001872625.1 Bacteroidetes bacterium CG2_30_33_31 | reverse complement strand
GATTTGAATGGAAAAGATGTAGAAGGAGGAAGCTTTTTTCTATCAAAAATTTCCCTTTGCTCCCTTGCTTTATCGCTAAAAGTGACAGGCATAGGGCTTACAGAGTATCCCATTTTTTTCAACAATTGTAAGATTCCCTTTTCACCAGCAAGATGTGCTGCACCTACTGCAGAAAATAAGGAAGTGCCACTTTGAATTATTGAATCTATTTGCTGAGCCATAATTTCGTTTCTTTTATATAGCATCCAATATAAGCCATTATTGCTGCTAACTTCTTGCTGCAATGAATCAATCATATTCAAATTCTGTGTCCTATATGCTTCTTCTAATAGCTCATTATAGTCCTTTTCTTTAGTGAGCTTCTTTAGCCATTTCGATGGCTCTTTTTCTTCAATATCAGGTATTGCTGAAAGAATAGAGTATTTAGTAGTTTGCCTAAAGTCTTCTAAACTAAGTACTTCTTTGCCGTTTTTTGCTCCAGATTGGTAAATGAACATATCCAAAAATGTTTCTTCTTCAAAATCGGAACGGCTCTTGTCTTCACGATATAAGAGCCAATTCATAAAATAATGGTCGCTCGATAATGCGTAAGATAAATGGTTGTTTTCTGGTATACTAAGTTTGAATGCTTTCTCATAAAAACCGCTATTAATTCCTCTAGTTATACTATATCTTCCAATATAATTCGATGCTAAATCTGACTCCATTATTTGATCTAACCACACTATTGGGTTTGATTCAAGAGCTATTTTATCAACACTTTTTATTGCTGCAAAAAATTCTTCTCCTAAGTGAAATGCAATTTTTTCGCTAACGTGCATATTACCATATAAATAGGAAGGCTTTATTGAGTTTTTACTGGTAATTTTCCATAAAAGTCCTTTTTGACTTTCTTGGGAAAATATACTTATAGAACAGAGTAGGATTGAAGTAAATAATAGTTTACGCATGTATTTATTAAAATTGTTGAGTGTATAAAATATGATTTATAATTTGATTTATTTGAAAATTAAGGCTTCACTTTTTAAAATTACGAATATTTCTATTTGTTTGTAACGAGAGGCTTCAAAAATATAAATAAAATAATCAAGAAATTAATTTTGTTTATCTAATTAATTTTTTCCTTCAAAAATTCGGATAATCTCTGGCGATATTCAAAATGATTATGAATTTTGTCAGTAACATTAAAGTTTTTAATGTTTCGCGAAGTAGAATTTACTATTGGTGAAAGTCCAATGGCACAGTTTTCAGATTCAAAATTATCGAATATAAATTTAAGTGCAAAGTCATGATTTGAAAAAAAGTTATATACCTTATTAACTTTAGTGAATCCCATTTGTGGCATTTCCATGCAATTTGTAGCTCCGCCAAAAGTAAAATATCCGCTTACTCTTCCTTCAGCTAAAGTATTTATGGCAGTGGCAGCAGCATAGGTGCCAATATTAAAAGAAATTAATATCAATTCTTTGTTTGGATTTGCTTGGTAAATTTCTTCAATATTTCGAGCCAAGGCTTGGCCTAAAAAAGTAAATTCCATTTTCGCTTGTTGCCATTCTGTCAAAAATTTTTCGGACTCATAAACTGGTTTCAAGCTAAGCTGATGGTCAACAATTTTTATTATTTTGGTAAATTCTTTTAAATGGTTTAAATCCCAATTTACAATACCTATACCCGAATTTGAAAATTTGCCATAGCCATCTCTGATTTTCTTAGTCCATTGCTTATAACTGTCAATGTCATTAGTCCCCGTTAAAAATCCTGGAATTATGATTGTTTCGCATTCGCCCGAACCTTTTAACAACTCTTTTATAACATTTCCTGATTCTGAAATATCTTTAGCTCTGCGAAATTCATTAAATTTATTTATCTCATCATCAATCATATACATAACCCATTGAAGTATCAAGGCATCATCGTTATAACCAATTCTTGGGATAATATCTGGTATTAAGTCGAAATCAGAAATAAGGTATCCAAGCCCAAAGATTATCCATTTTTTTGTCGATTGAGTTAGTGGGAAATCTTTGCTTAGCAATATTTGATGCAAAAACTCAGCATTGCTAATCATATCCTCCATTTTGTGCGATTGATTCTTCGATTGCAGAACTTTTAGTTTTTTTAATTCTCCTTCAATATCGCATAATACTTTCGACTCATCAGTTTCATTTATATTATTAATCTGATTTTCAAAGTCTTTCTTGTTCTCGTCAGTTAGGTTTTTCATAGCTTGTTTATATTATATCTAAAAGTGTAAATTTATAAACATATTTGATATCTCCAAAAACTTTATACAATGAAGTTTAAAATTAGGATACGTAAAGATTAGTATTAAATTTGCACTTCAATTTTCAACGGGGTATAGCGCAGCCCGGTAGCGCGCGTCGTTCGGAACGACGAGGTCAGAGGTTCGAACCCTCTTGCCCCGACAATAGAATCCAAACATTTTTTGAAAAATGCTTGGATTTATTTATAAATTTTATGTTTAATATTCCAATTTAATTGTCGAATTCAAAATTTCTGATTCTTCTAAAAAGTTTTATCTTTGCAGCCCAAATTTTTTTAATATGATTGATATAAAATTTCCTGACGGAACTGTCAGACAATATAATAAAGGTATAAATTCAATGGAAATCGCTACAAGTATTAGCGAAGGTTTAGCTCGCAATGTGCTGTCTGCCAAGTTTAATGGTAAGGTGCAGGATGCCTTGCTTCCAATAAACGAAAGTGGTGAAATACAACTTCTTACATGGAATGATGAAGAGGGAAAAGCAACAATGTGGCATTCATCAGCTCATTTGTTGGCGGAAGCTATTGAGCAACTCTATCCTGGAACAAAGTTTGGAATTGGACCTAATATCGAAAATGGTTTCTATTATGATATGGATCTTGGTGAAACGGTTATTACCTTAGATGATTTGGTTATAATTGAAAAGAAAATGATTGAGTTAATTCAACAAAAACAAAATTTCATAAGATCACAAGTTACAAAAACTGCTGCATTAGAATACTTTACAAAGAAAGGTGATGAATATAAAGTTGAATTGATTACCGATTTACCTGACGGAGAAATTACCTTTTATAAATGTGGCGAATTTACCGACTTATGCCGTGGCCCTCATTTGCCAAATACTGCTCAAATAAAAGCAATTAAATTGTTGTCAGTGGCTGGAGCGTACTGGCGTGGAGATGAAAAAAGAAAACAACTTACCAGAATTTATGGCATTACTTTTCCAAAAAAAGCTTTGCTCGATGAATATCTTGCATTTCTTGAAGAGGCTAAAAAACGCGATCATAGAAAATTAGGTAAGGAACTTGAACTTTTTACTTTCTCAAATAGAGTAGGACTGGGTCTTCCATTGTGGCTTCCAAAAGGCGCACAACTTCGGCAACGTTTAGAAGATTATTTAAAAAAAGTGCAAAAAGAAGCTGGCTATCTGCCAGTTATAACACCTCATATTGGAAGCAAAGAGTTGTATGTAACCTCTGGACATTATGCAAAATATGGAGCCGATTCATTTAGACCAATTACTACTCCAAATGAAGGTGAAGTATTCATGCTCAAGCCTATGAACTGTCCACATCATTGCGAAATATATAGATCTTCGCCAAAATCTTATCGCGACCTTCCATATCGTTTGGCGGAGTTTGGAACAGTTTACAGATATGAGCAAAGTGGTGAACTTCATGGGCTTACAAGAGTTAGAAGCTTTACTCAAGATGATGCTCATATTTTCTGTAGTGCCGAACAAGTGAAAGATGAATTTAAATCGGTAATAGATATTGTTTTGAGAATTTTTACTGCTCTTGATTTCAAAAATTTTATAACTCAAATTTCAGTTCGTGACCCCAAAACACCCGAAAAATATATTGGCTCGGATGAAAATTGGGAAAAAGCAGAGCGCGAAATAATAGAAGTTGCTCAGGAGAAAGGTTTAGAATATATTGTGGTTGAAGGTGAAGCTGCTTTTTATGGACCAAAAATGGATTTCATGGTTCGCGATGCAATTGGAAGAAAATGGCAATTAGGTACAATCCAAGTAGATTATAATCTTCCGGAAAGATTCGATTTAGATTATGTGGGTGCCGATAATCAAAAACATAGACCAGTTATGATACATCGTGCTCCTTTTGGATCCATGGAAAGATTTGTAGCTGTGCTAATTGAACATTGTGCTGGCAAATTTCCACTTTGGCTCACTCCCGAACAGGTTAAAATATTGCCCATAAGTGAAAAATATATAGATTATGCAGAAAAAGTTCTGACGTATTTAAATAAATACGATATTCGCGCTCTTATCGACCACAGAAATGAAAAGACTGGAAGAAAGATAAGAGATGCTGAATTAGAGAGAGTTCCATACATGATTATAGTTGGAGAGGATGAAGAAAACAATAATAATCTATCTGTAAGACAGCAAGGTGGAGTGGATCTTGGCCAAATGAGTATGGAAGATTTTGCTTCAATAATCTCGAAAGAGGTTGAAAAGATGGCTTAATTTATTAACAAATATAGGAGGATTTAAAATAGCACAGAATTATAAAGGTCGTGGACGAGGTCCAGTAAAAGCTGAAGATGCTCATCGAATAAATGGCAGAATAAAAGAAACTGTTGTTAGAGTAGTTGGTGATAATGTGGAAGTGAATATCTACAATATCAAAGATGCTTTGGCAATGGCAGAAGAACAAGGCTTGGATTTGGTTGAAATTTCACCAAATGCTACTCCACCAGTTTGTAGGATAATTGATTATAAGAAATTTATTTACGACCAAAAAAAACGCGCCAAAGAGATAAAAGCTAAATCAGCCAAAGTCGTTTTAAAGGAAATTCGTTTAGGACCGCATACTGATGATCATGACTTTGATTTTAAAGTCAATTATGCTTTAAAGTTTCTTAAAGACGGTGCTAAAGTAAAAGTTTTTGTGTTTTTTAGAGGTCGTTCGATAATTTATAAAGATAATGGAGAAATAATTTTATTGAAATTTGCCCAAGCTGTTGAAGATTTTGGCAAGGTTGAAAGCCTACCAAAACTTGAGGGTAAGAGAATGATAATGATTTTGACTCCAAAAACCAAATAGTAATTTTTTAATTGTATAATAATGCCTAAAATGAAAACAAAAGCCAGTGCAAAAAAACGGTTTACGATAACCGCTACTGGTAAAGTAAAAAGAAAGCATGCTTATAAAAGCCATATTTTGACTAAGAAGTCTAAAAAACGGAAACGTAATTTGACTTATAGTGCCATGGCCGATAAAGCAGATGTAGCTAACATCAAGAAAATGTTAGCAATGTAGTTTATTTAATGTTTAACCATTGTTGTCAGCTCAAAAAGTGTAATTAGTTTTACCGCTGCAACAAGAAAATTTAAAATTATGCCAAGATCAGTAAATGCTGTAGCATCAAGAACACGTCGTAAGAAATTGATGAAATTGACTCGTGGTCAATTTGGACGTAGAAAAAATGTTTGGACGGTCGCCAAGAATTCTTGGGAAAAAGGGCAGACTTATGCCTACCGCGACAGACGAGCTAAAAAGCGTACTTTCAGAGCTTTGTGGATTCAACGAATTAACGCTGGTGCACGAATCTATGGGTTGTCTTATTCTGTTTTTATGGGAAAACTTCATTCTAAAGGAATCGAAATGAACCGCAAAGTTCTCGCCGACTTAGCAATGAATAATCCAGAAGCTTTTAAAGCCATAGTTAATGCTGTGAAATAGAACGCTTTATAATAGGTAACTTAATTAAACTACAATCTTATGATTGTGGTTTTTTTTTGCCTAATTTTTTTAAGTCAAAATATTTTATTCATTGTTGTCCGTAATAATTTAGTAGATTTCTCCCTTCGGCCAATATGACAATGGTCTCAGAGATTATTGGAATTTTGTGTTTGATAGCGGTGAAGCCTCCATCAAACACCACCATAAAACCGTAATTATCTGATTCTAATTTCTACCAATGGGAGAAATCTTTGAATCTTTTTATTGGATGATTTTACTCGGACAATGATGTATTTTATTATTATTTATCATAAAATATTTTACAATTTATTATTTATCAATTCTACTGATTTCATTTAATTTCTATATTTGCCATCAGAAAATTAAACTTAAATTATAATATTATGGCATTAAAAGCAGAAGATATATTAAAGGAGGCGCTACTCCTTGAAATGAGAGGTAAAGCTTTCTATAAAAATGTAGCAGAAAAGACTGATAGCAAATCAGCAAAGAAAATTTTTGAACAAATGGCAGCGGAAGAAGAAGTTCATATAATGTTTTTAACAAGACAATTTCAAAATTATCAAAAATCTAAAGAATTTTTGAAGATTACGGATTTTGTGGAACCCAAAGAAGATGAACTTGCTATGGCTGTTCTTACAGAAGATATCAAGAAAGAAATTAGTGCAGCAAGTTTTGAGGCAGCAGCAATTTCTTCAGCCATCGATTTTGAAGCTAAGGCAATTGAACTTTATACAAATAGAGCAGCAGATGCAATCGACAAAAACGAAAAAGAAATTTATAATATGCTTGCACATTGGGAAGATGGACATGCTAAAGCTCTTATCGAATTAAACAATTCTTTGAAAGAAGATATATGGAATGATAATAGCTTTTGGCCATTTTAAGGGAAATGTATTAATTAAAAAAATGCCGCTTTGAGAAATCAAAGCGGCATTTTTTGTAATTTAATTTTTATTTATTTCCTGATTCCATTTACATATTTTACAATAAAGGCATCAGACACCTTTTCTTGAAGTTGTGCCATTTTTGATTTTGCATCATCATAAGAATTAAATGAACCTACTAAATATTTGTAAAGTCCATTATGTGATGTTTTAATAACTTTATCGGATATACTCAATTGATTACCTATGCTTATTGGCGATAAATCTTTTGCAGATGCTGCAATCTGAATACTATAGCTAATGCCTTTGCTTGATATTACTGTGGATGGAACAGATGTTTTTGCTTCCGAAGTCCCCTCCATTTTTAAGGCATCTTGAATGTTGGCAACTCTATTATTATTAACATAAGCCACCACAAATGCATCAGAAGCTTTTCCTTGTCTAAGTTGATCTTTATAAGCTTTAGCTTCTTGATATGTTGAAAAATTACCAGCTGTATATTTTGAATAGCCATTGATAAATTCTTCATTGATTTCCTTATCTATTCCATATTGCCTTGAGATTGATTTAGTTGTAGATTTTCCACCATATATAGCTTTTACCTGAACTCTATAAACTAATCCATCCACAGATCCTGATGTTTTAGTTTCATTAACTACTGGAGATTCAACTATTGGTGTTTCAACTTTAGGAACTTCTGCTATAACTGCTGGAGCAGTAACATTAATACTCTCTTTAAATTGTTGAATTTTTTCTGTGCCATTTTCATCGTAAAATATAATTCCAGGAATTGAATAGCTACCAGAGACCGATTTACTGGATATTAAATAATAGCTTAATTGAATAAATTCTTGTTGGCTTGGAAAATTATCCCATGTAAATGTTATAATTTGATCAGCGAAATTAAATGTAGAAGTTGCATTTTCTTTTTGAGCAACAATAAATCCAGTAGGAATTGTTTGTTGCAATTTAGCTTTCTCATTAAGGGCATATTTGCTCACCTTGATATTTACAATAACACTATCCGATATTTCCATTGAAGCGGGCATCATCAAATCAACACCTAATTCGGCTTTCGGCTGTTCATTATTGTTAGTTGCAATTGAGCTATCTGTAGGAATAATTTCATTTTCTTTTTCGAGCGATGGTTTCTTAGGCTGTGGATAAACTCTATAAACTGCTCCAATAGAAGTATATGCGAAAAGGTCATTTGCTTGTGAATTTATTGTACTATGGGCATCTAAAAAATCATCAAACGCATAATTGAAAGTATTTTCAAAAGTAAATCCCAATTTTTCATTAACATCAAATCTAATTCCCCAGCCACCTACAGCTTCAATTGCACCAGATTTTTTTGTATTAGTAACAGCATTTGTAATTAAACTGTATTCAGTGGCATTATATAAATTATAAGCTGCCCCGCCTCTAACGTAAAAGTTAAAAAGGTTGATTATTGAAGGTTCTCTAAATATATCTAACACATCTATATTTAAGTTAAGTCCAAATTGATTTATTTTAGAATGGAAATAAAGATTTGCAGCATTTCCATCGCTCCAAGTGTAACGAGTGCCATTTAACTGGCCTCCTAAATATTGAAAATCAACACCTAACCAAGGATTAAAGTTCTTTTGAATTATCAAACCATAACCAAAAGCACTTTTGTCGCTTTTAAAATATGCCGAAAAAGGATTTAAAATGTCATTATTATTATCGCCCCAAAATAATGTCTGTCCCATATTTACATTAAAAGTCCATGGTTTATATTTTAGATTATCAGCATCTTGAGCATTAATATTAATCGAAATTACTAAAGAAGTAACTAACATTAAAGTGAATAATTTTATTGATTTCATTGTCTGTTGATTATTATGTGATTATATGTATAACAAAAGTATATTAATTTGGTTTACATTCTGCATTTATTTTCTTTTTTTTTAAAATATGAGCAAAAAAATATTTTATGTAATTCAGTTTAAATTTTATATACATTTGCGGCCTTAAATTATTTATTAACTTTTATAGAAAGAGAGAGTATTATTATGATTATTGTACCCATTAAAGAAGGCGAAAACATCGACAGAGCTTTGAAAAAACTCAAGCGTAAGTTTGATAAAACTGGAACTTTGAAAGAATTGCGTCGCCGTCAGGCGTACATAAAACCTTCCGTTGTTAATCGCGAGCAAATGATAAAGGCTGTTTATGTCCAGCAACTTCGCGAAAAAGAAGAAGGATTATAATCAAAAAAATAATTAAAAAAATTTTTAGGCTTTCTCGAAAATCTGAGTATATTTATTCAAATTTTTAGAAAGCTTTTTTTATGAGCAAAATTCAGGAATTTATAGACTACTTGCAATTCGAAAATAGATATTCACAAAATACTTTAATTGCTTATAATGAGGATATTAATAAATTTTCTGAATTTATTTTCAACGAATTTCCAGATACAAATATTCAAAATGTAGAACCTTATATGTTAAGAGCATGGATGGTTAATTTGAGCGAAACTGGACTAAAAGCAACCTCCATAAATAGGAAAATTACTTCATTAAGGTCATTCTATAAATATTTAAAAAAACAAACTGTAATAAATCAAAATCCCGCCTCGCTTATTAAAGCAATGAAAAAGCCAACAAATCTGCCAGTTTATGTTGAGGAGGATAAAATGCAGTTTTTATTAAATGATATTGATTTTGGCAACAATTATAGCGGACATTTAAGCAGAGCCATTATAGAAATGTTATATGCAACAGGCATGAGAATTTCAGAACTTACTGGCCTAAGAAATAATAGCATCGATTTCTACAGCATGTATATTAAGGTTCTGGGGAAAAGAAATAAAGAACGAATTATTCCATTAACAAATAAGATTGTAGACATTATTAAAGAATATTTAATTATAAGGAATCAAGAATTTGTTGAAAATAGAAATGAAATTTATCTATTTTTAACACCCAATGGTAAGAAAATATATAATAAATTTGTGTATAGGCTGGTGAATCATTATCTTGGCTTGGTTACTACGGCTTCAAAGAAAAGTCCGCATGTAATAAGACATAGCTTTGCTACCCACATGTTAAATCATGGAGCCGACCTCAACTCAATAAAAGAGATATTAGGTCATGCAAATTTGGCTGCCACTCAAATCTATACACACAATAGTATAGAAAATTTAAAGTTAGTTTATAAACAAGCCCATCCAAAGGCTTAAAATTAAAAGGAGATAAATTATGGAAATTGCAATTAACTCAGTGAAATTTAAAACAGATGTTAAACTTGAGAAGTTTATTGAAAGTAAAGTTTCAAAATTAATTTTAGTTCATGATGGAATTTACAAAAGTGAAGTTACTCTAAAACTTGACAAAGATGAGCAGAATGAAAACAAGATTACCGAAATTAAAATAAACCTGCCAGGAGTAGAATTGTTTGCAAAAAAGCGCAGCAAATCTTTCGAAGAAGGCACCGATTTAACAATAGAAGCCCTAAGAAAACAATTAGTTAAGCATAAAAATAAGACAAAAGAGAGATAATAAATATATGATAATCAATTATATAAGCTTGTTTAACTAAATATATCCAAATATATTTAAATAATATTTGGAAGTTATGATATGTTTAGTACATTTGCAGACCCTTTTTATAGGGTCTTTTTTTGTTTATTGAAATGATGAAAATCTCATGCCGATGTAGCTCAGTTGGCCAGAGCAGCTGATTTGTAATCAGCTGGTCGGCGGTTCGAATCCGTCCATCGGCTCGATACTTTATAATATGCATTAGTAATTTTTTTGGGGAGATACCGAAGCGGTCAAACGGGGCAGACTGTAAATCTGTTGGCTCAGCCTTCGGAGGTTCGAATCCTCCTCTCCCCACCAAGGTTTGTATGAAAGGCAAAGATGTTTGTTTTCGATAATTTAATAATTATCATTTTTACTTTTCATCTTGTGCTTTGAGTTTAATAAATAGCAAAAGCTAGCGGGAATAGCTCATTTGGTAGAGCGACAGCCTTCCAAGCTGTAGGTGGCCGGTTCGAGCCCGGTTTCCCGCTCAATTATTGCTATTGTAGCTCAGGGGTAGAGCACTTCCTTGGTAAGGAAGAGGTCATGAGTTCAAATCTCATCAATAGCTCTTTTTATTTTGAAACAATTTTATTTTTATTTAACTTAATTTATTCAATTATGGCTAAAGAACATTACGACAGGTCGAAGCCACACGTAAATGTTGGTACTATCGGTCACGTCGACCACGGTAAGACTACTCTTACCGCTGCTATCACTGTTTGTCTTGCTGAAAAAGGACTTTCAGAAATAAAAAACTTTGACGCTATTGACAATGCTCCCGAAGAAAAAGAAAGGGGTATTACTATCAATACGGCTCACGTAGAATATACAACTGCAAACCGTCATTACGCACATGTTGACTGTCCTGGTCATGCTGACTACGTAAAAAACATGGTTACAGGTGCTGCCCAAATGGACGGTGCAATTTTAGTTGTGGCTGCTACTGATGGCCCAATGCCTCAAACACGTGAGCATATATTGCTCGCTCGTCAAGTTGGTGTTCCACGTATTGTTGTATTTATGAACAAAGTGGACATGGTAGATGATGAAGAACTCCTAGAACTTGTTGAAATGGAAATTCGCGAGCTTCTTTCGTTCTACGAATTTGATGGTGATGAAACTCCAATTATTCAAGGTTCTGCACTTGGTGCTTTAAATAAAGAACCTAAATGGATGGATAAAGTTTATGAATTAATGGATGCCGTTGACACTTGGATTCAACTCCCTATTCGTGATGTTGATAAAGATTTTTTAATGCCTATCGAAGATGTTTTTTCAATCACTGGTAGAGGTACTGTTGCTACAGGTAGAATAGAATCTGGAGTAATAAACTCAAGTGATGCTGTTGATATCATTGGTATGGGAGCTGAAAAATTAAAATCAGTTGTTACTGGTGTTGAAATGTTTCGCAAAATACTTGATCGCGGCGAAGCTGGAGATAACGTTGGCCTTTTATTACGTGGTATTGATAAAGATCAAATCCGTCGTGGTATGGTTATCGCTAAACCAGGTTCAGTAAAACCACATGATAACTTCAAAGCAGAAGTTTACATCTTGAAAAAAGAAGAAGGTGGACGTCATACTCCATTTCACAATAATTATCGCCCACAATTCTATTTCCGCACAACAGATGTAACTGGAGAGATTACTCTTCCAGCAGGTGTTGAAATGGTAATGCCAGGTGATAACCTCTCAATAACTGTTCATCTTCTAAGCCAAATTGCTATGAGCAAAGGTTTACGCTTTGCTATTCGCGAAGGTGGTAGAACAGTAGGTGCAGGTCAGGTTACTGAGTTAATAATTGACTAGGTTAATTAAGTTAAATATTTGATATGGTGTCTCTTTTATAGAGACGTCATATCTTTTTAATTATACTTAGCGAAACGGGAGTAGCTCAGTTGGTAGAGCTCTGGTCTCCAAAACCAGGAGTCGTGGGTTCGAGCCCTACCTCCCGTGCTTAATATATAATAGTTATGGCAAAAGTAGTAGATTATATAAAAGAAAGTTACGACGAGTTGGTAAATAAAGTTTCTTGGCCTTCATGGGCTGAGCTTCAAAATAGTGCCATCGTGGTATCCATTGCTTCCCTTATTATCGCCCTTGTGGTGTTTTTGATGGATATTTCGTTTAAAAATGTTTTGGAGTTGTTTTACAGTCTGTTTTAACAATATCCAATGCATAGTCGTAAGTTAATTTCAACGCATAAAATAATAGCGTAAGTAAATTTTATCATGAGTGAAATAGAAAAGAAATGGTACGTTGTTCGTGCAATTAGTGGTAAAGAATCTAAAGTAAAGGAATATCTGGAAAGTGAAATCGATAGATTATCATTTCAAGATTTAGTTGAAAAAGTACTTATCCCTACTGAAAAAGTTTATCAAATAAGAAATGGTAAAAAAATTAGCAAAGAACGTAATTATTTTCCTGGATATGTGCTTGTAAAAGCTGCATTATTGGGTGAAGTTGCTCATGTGATTAAAGGTGTACCAAACGTTATTGGGTTTTTAGGAGCCGAAAAAGGAGGAACTCCACATCCATTGCGACCTTCAGAAGTCAATAGAATACTTGGTAAAGTAGATGAATTGGCCGAACAAGGAGAGTTTGTTAATATTCCATTTATTGTAGGAGAGACAGTTACTGTAACTGACGGACCATTCTCTAGCTTCTCAGGAGTTATTGAAGAAATAAATGAAGATAAAAAACGACTCAAAGTTATGGTGAAGATATTCGGACGTAAGACTCCTTTAGAACTTGGATTTATGCAAGTTGAGAAAGAGTAATCTTCCACTATAAGTTACAATAGTGAATGATTAAATATTTTTTTTTAATCTTTTTAAAATCTTAAAAGATGGCAAAAGAAGTTAGCGCATTAATTAAATTACAAATCAAAGGTGGTGCCGCAAACCCATCACCTCCAGTTGGACCTGCATTAGGTGCAAAAGGGGTGAACATTATGGAGTTTTGCAAACAGTTTAATGCTAGATCACAAGATCAGGCCGGTAAGGTTCTTCCTGTTATCATTACTGTGTTTGCAGATAAATCATTTGAATTTATCATTAAAACTCCTCCAGTTGCAATACAACTTTTAGAAGCTTCTAAAATCAAAAAAGGTTCAGCTGAATCGAACCGTTTAAAAATTGCTTCAATTACTTGGGAACAAGTTAAAACAATAGCCGAAGCGAAAATGGTTGATTTAAATGCTTTTGAAGTTGATGCAGCAATGAAAATGGTGGCTGGCACAGCCCGCTCAATGGGAATTACCATAACTGGTGATTTTCCTAAAGCATAAACAAATAAACTAAAATTAAAATGGCAAAGTTGACCAAAAAACGCAAAGAAGTTTTAGCTAAAGTCGAAAAAGACAAAGCCTATTCACTTGCAGAAGCAGTCGCCTTGGTGAAAGAAATTACTACCACCAAATTTGATTCTTCAGTTGATCTTGACGTTCGTTTGGGTGTGGATCCAAGAAAAGCTAACCAAATGGTTCGCGGTTCTGTTACTCTCCCTCACGGCACTGGAAAAACAAAAAAAGTGTTGGTGCTATGTACTCCCGATAAAGAAGAAGAGGCTAAACAAGCAGGAGCCGATTACGTTGGATTAGATGACTATATCGAACGTATTAAAGGCGGTTGGACTGATATTGACGTTGTTATAACTATGCCGAGTGTTATGCCAAAAGTTGGTGCATTAGGTCGTATTTTAGGACCAAGAGGCTTGATGCCTAATCCTAAGACCGGTACCGTTACTATGGATATCGCCCGAGCAGTTAATGAAGTCAAAGCTGGAAAAATCGATTTTAAAGTTGATAAGTACGGCATCATTCACACATCATTCGGTAAAGTATCGTTTGAAGATAATAAACTTGTTGAAAATGCAAATGAAATTCTTCATTCTATAGTTAAACTGAAACCGACTTCAGCTAAGGGTACTTATGTTAAATCTGTATTCTTGTCTTCGACAATGAGTATGGGATTGCGCATTGATACTAAAAGCATAACTCTTTAGATTATTAACCTTTTAACATACAATTGTTATGAGAATTAAAAACAAACAACTAATTGTTGATGAACTCAAGACAAAACTGGAATCTGCACCTGTTTTATATATCACTGATATATCAGGTTTGAATGCCGTACAAACGAGCAATCTTCGCCGAATCTGTTTTACAACTGGGGTCAAAATGCAAGTAGTTAAAAACACATTGCTTAAACGAGCAATGAATGAGGTTGATAATAACTATGAGGAGCTTTATGACGTTCTAAAAGGAAATACCTCCCTTATGTTTTCAGATACAGGAAATCTTCCAGCAAAGCTTATAAAAGATTATACTAAAAAATTCAAAACTACAAAACCTCTACTTAAAGGCGCTTATGTTGAAAGTACTTGTTATGTTGGCGAGAATCAATTAGATTTCTTATTTAATATTAAGTCGAAAGACGAGCTTTTAGGAGGAATAATTTCTCTATTACAATCTCCAGCGAAAAATGTAGTGTCCGCGCTACAATCTGGAGGTGGAAAATTGGCTGGTATTATTAAAACATTATCCGAAAGAGCCGAGTAGTTATAATTTTTTTTAAGAAAGTAAATATTTTTTAACCAGTTCGATAAGAA
The DNA here is from genome assembly GCA_001872625.1 of Bacteroidetes bacterium CG2_30_33_31. Lineage (GTDB taxonomy): Bacteria > Bacteroidota > Bacteroidia > Bacteroidales > UBA1556 > UBA6267. Next base: position 54,741 of record MNXP01000068.1, on the reverse strand, counting down.
CATAAAATAGAAATAAAATGGCAGATTTAAAAGCTTTTGCAGAACAATTAGTTAATTTGACTGTTAAAGAAGTTAATGAATTAGCAGCAATTTTAAAGGATGTATATGGTATTGAGCCTGCAGCAGCTGCTGTGGCTGTTGCTGGTCCCGTTGCTGTAGCAGCTGAAGAAGCTGAAGAAAAAACTTCTTTCGACGTTATTCTTAAATCTCACGGTGCATCAAAATTAGCTGTAGTTAAGTTGGTAAAAGAACTTACAAGCCTTGGATTAAAAGAAGCTAAGGAATTGGTAGATTCAGTTCCAGCTACAATTAAAGAAGGTATAGCTAAAGCTGAAGCTGAAGCACTTAAAACTCAACTTGAAGAGGCTGGTGCTGAGGTTGAGATTAAATAATAAGATTAATATTATACCTTATTAGCATAGACCTTTTTCCGATATTTCGGATTAAGGTCTTTGCTGTATATTTATTTTATTTTTATAATTCACTAAAGCCATAGACTTTGACATCATTAGATAAAAAACAACGTATTAATTTTGCTTCTGCAAAAGTTCACGTGAAATATCCTGATTTTCTGGATATTCAATTAAAATCATTCAAGGATTTCCTTCAATTGGAAACAACCCCTGAAAATCGTGAAAATGAAGGTTTATATAAAGTATTTACCGATAATTTTCCAATTACCGATGCGCGTAATAATTTTGTCTTAGAGTTTCTCGACTATTTCATTGACCCACCGAGATATTCCATAGAGGAATGCATCGAAAGAGGTTTGACATATAGCGTGCCCCTCAAAGCAAAACTTAAATTGTATTGTACAGATCCAGAACACGAGGATTTTGAAACACAAATTCAAGATGTATATTTGGGCACAATACCATATATGACTCCTAAAGGTACTTTTGTTATCAACGGTGCCGAAAGAGTAATAGTTTCTCAATTACATAGATCACCTGGCGTATTCTTTGGAACAAGCCGCCATGCAAATGGTTCACAGCTCTATTCCGCTAGAATTATTCCTTTTCAGGGTTCTTGGATTGAATTTGCTACTGATATAAATAATGTCATGTTTGCCTATATCGATCGCAAGAAAAAACTCCCTGTTACCACATTATTGAGAGCTATTGGATTTGAAAGTGATAGAGATATACTCGAAATATTTGACCTTGCCGAAGAAGTTAAAGTTAGTAAAGCTGGTTTGAAACGCGTTTTGGGTCGTACTTTAGCAGCTAAAGTTCTTCGCACTTGGATCGAAGATTTTGTTGATGAGGATACGGGAGAAGTTGTATCTATTGAACGTACTGAAGTTATTGTCGATCGTGAGACAGTCTTAGAAAAAGAACATTTAGATCCTATTGTAGATAGTGGAGTTAAATCAATTATCTTACACAAAGATGATAATTCTATAAACGAATTTTCAATCATTTTTAATACATTGCAAAAGGATACTTCCAACTCAGAAAAGGAAGCTGTAGAATATATTTATCGCCAATTAAGAAATGCTGAACCACCTGATGAAGAAACAGCAAGAAGTATAATTAATAATCTATTTTTTAGCGAAAAAAGATATGATTTGGGCGATGTGGGTAGATATAAAATTAATAAAAAATTAGGCCTTACCGTTGACGTAAACATTAAAGTACTTACAAAAGAAGATATTATAGAAATTATCAAGCATCTAATTAGATTGATAAATTCTAAAACCGAAGTTGATGATATCGACCATTTAAGTAATCGTCGAGTAAGAACAGTTGGTGAACAGCTCTCTAATCAATTTGGCGTTGGTTTAGCTCGTATGGCAAGAACAATACGTGAAAGAATGAACGTTAGAGATAATGAAGTTTTTACACCAATAGATTTGATAAATGCAAAAACATTATCTTCTGTAATAAATTCATTTTTTGGTACAAATGCTTTGTCACAATTTATGGATCAAACTAACCCGCTTTCGGAAGTTACCCATAAAAGAAGAATTTCAGCTTTAGGACCTGGCGGTCTTTCTCGCGAAAGAGCTGGTTTTGAAGTACGTGACGTACATTTTACTCATTATGGACGACTTTGTACTATTGAAACTCCTGAAGGACCAAACATCGGTTTGATTTCATCTCTTGCAGTTTTTGCTAAAGTAAATGAACTTGGATTTCTTGAAACACCTTATAAAACTGTAAAAGATGGCATTGTTCAGTTAGACGAAAACCCTGTGTTTCTTACAGCAGACGAAGAAGAGGATATGATTATCACTCATTCAAAAGTAAAATACGATAGCACCACTGGGGAAATAACTGAAGCAAGAGTAAAAGGAAGAAAAATGGCTGATTATCCAATTGTGGATAAAACTAAAATAGATTATATAGACGTAGGACCAAATCAAATTGCCTCTGTAGCAGCTTCATTAATTCCCTTTTTGGAACATGATGATGCTAACCGTGCTCTTATGGGTTCAAATATGATGCGCCAAGCTGTACCACTTATGAAACCTGAGGCTCCAATCGTTGGCACTGGTATTGAAGCTTCTTTGGCAAGAGATTCTCGCAATATGATTATGGCTGAATCTGATGGTTTTATTTCTGAAGTTGATGCAAAGCACATTGTTGTTACTTATAATAGAAAAGAAGAAGAAAAATTGATAAATTTTGATAGCGAAAAGGTAACTTATAACCTAATCAAATTTCAAAAAACCAATCAATCAACATCAATAAATCAAAAACCTGTCGTTAGAAAAGGACAAAAAGTTACTAAAGGTCAAATACTTTCAGAAGGCTATGCCACCAAAGATGGTGAATTAGCTCTTGGTAGAAATTTAAAAGTAGCATTTATGCCTTGGAAAGGATACAATTTTGAAGATGCTATAGTGATTTCTGAAAGAGTTGTTCGCGATGATATTTTCACTTCAATACATATTGACGAATATACCTTAGAAGTTAGAGATACCAAACGCGGAATTGAAGAACTTACAAATGACATTCCTAATGTAAGCGCAGAAGCTACAAAAGATCTCGACGAAAATGGTTTGATAAGAATTGGAGCAGAAGTAAAAGAAGGAGATATACTAATTGGTAAAATTACTCCTAAAGGTGAAACAGACCCAACACCAGAAGAAAAACTTCTTCGCGCAATATTTGGCGATAAAGCCGGTGATGTTAAAGATGCTTCACTTAAAGCCTCCCCTTCTCTAAAGGGTATTGTTATTGACAAAAAACTTTTTGCAAGAGCAATCAAAGATAGACGCTCAAAATCTATGGAAAAAGATGGCCTTCAAAAAGCCAAACATATTTTTGACGAGAAAAGTGGAAAGCTAAAAATTCAACTTGTAGATAAACTTGTTGTATTGGTAAACGGCAGAACTTCCCAAGGTGTTTACAATAATTTTAAAGAAATTGCAATACCAAAGAAAACCAAATTTACCCAAAAACTATTGATGTCAATTGAGGATTATATAAATATTAATCCTACTAAATGGACTACCGATAAAGATAAAAATTCTTTAATACAAAAAGTTATATATAATTATGGAAGGAAATATAAGGAAATTTTAGGCGAATATAATCGTGAGAAATTTGCTATCTCCGTTGGAGACGAGCTTCCATCTGGTATTATTAAACTTGCAAAAATTTATATTGCTAAAAAGCGTAAATTGAAAGTAGGTGATAAAATGGCTGGCCGACATGGTAACAAAGGTATAGTAGCCAGAATTGTTCGCGATGAAGATATGCCGTTTTTGGAAGATGGAACACCAGTAGATATAGTACTTAATCCACTTGGAGTTCCTTCTCGTATGAACCTTGGTCAAATTTATGAAACCGTGCTCGCATGGGCAGGTAAAGAATTGGGGCTGAAATTCGCAACACCAATTTTTGATGGAGCTTCTTTAGATCAAATAAATGACTATATGAAACTTGCTGGATTACCAGAAAATGGTAAAATCCATCTTTATGATGGAGGTACAGGTCGTAAATTTGATCAACCAGCAACCGTTGGAATTATTTATATGCTCAAACTGCATCATCTTGTTGATGATAAAATGCACGCCCGTTCAATTGGACCTTATTCTCTTATTACTCAGCAACCTTTGGGCGGGAAAGCTCAATTTGGTGGTCAGCGTTTTGGAGAAATGGAGGTATGGGCACTTGAAGCATTCGGTGCAGCCAATGTTTTGCAAGAAGTTCTAACAGTGAAATCTGATGATGTGATAGGCCGTGCAAAAGCTTATGAAGCAATTGTTAAAGGTCAACGCTCACCAATTCCTGGAATTCCTGAATCTTTTAATGTGTTGATTCATGAACTTAATGGCCTTTGCCTTAACATCACATTTGATTAGTTTTTAAATTGAAATTTAATTGCAGATAATAATATGGCATTTAGAAAATATGTACCAGAGAATAAGAACTTTAACTCTATAACTATTAGTTTAGCTTCCCCTGAAATGATATTGGAAGCTTCTAGTGGAGAGGTGTTAAAACCCGAAACTATTAACTACAGAACTTATAAACCTGAAAGAGATGGTTTATTTTGTGAAAGAATTTTTGGTCCAGTAAAGGACTACGAATGTCATTGTGGTAAATATAAAAGAATAAGATACAAAGGTATAGTTTGCGACCGCTGTGGTGTAGAAGTAACTGAGAAAAAAGTTAGACGCGAGCGAATGGGACACATTAAGCTTGTTGTACCAGTTGCCCATATTTGGTTTTTCAAAACACTACCTAATAAAATGGGAGCTTTATTGGGAATTCCTACAAAAAAACTCGACACAATTATTTATTATGAGAAATATGTAGTTATAAATCCAGGCTTAAAAGAAGCAAGCGGATTAAAATATCTCGACTTTTTAAGTGAAGAAGAATATTTTGATATCATAGATTCGTTACCTCAAGACAATCAATATCTTGATGATACCGACCCAAATAAATTCGTTGCAAAAATGGGTGCAGATGCAATTCATGACTTACTTGCTCGCCTCGACCTCGATGAACTTTCTTATACTTTAAGAGATTCAGCAAATAATGAAACTTCGCAACAAAGAAAAGCTGACGCTTTGAAACGACTTAAAGTTGTTGAATCTTTTCGCGAAGCCAATACAAGAATGGAAAATCGTCCTGAATGGATGATAGTAAAAGTAGTTCCAGTAATTCCACCAGAATTGAGACCATTGGTGCCTCTTGATGGAGGTAGATTTGCAACTTCCGACTTAAATGATTTATACAGGCGAGTTATTATCAGAAATAATCGTTTGAAGCGATTAATAGAAATAAAAGCTCCAGATGTTATTTTGCGAAATGAAAAACGTATGCTTCAGGAAGCTGTTGACTCCCTTTTCGATAATTCAAGAAAAGCAAGCGCTGTAAAAACAGATTCTAATAGAGCATTAAAATCTTTGAGCGATAGTTTGAAAGGCAAACAAGGCCGATTCCGTCAAAATTTATTAGGTAAACGTGTCGACTATTCTGGCCGTTCTGTAATTGTGGTAGGTCCAGAATTAAAACTTAATGAATGCGGATTGCCTAAAGATATGGCATCTGAACTGTTTAAGCCTTTTATTATCAGAAAATTACTTGAACGCGGCATTGTTAAAACTGTGAAAAGCGCAAAGAAAATTGTGGATAGAAAAGACCCAGTAGTTTGGGATATTCTTGAAAGCGTTTTAAAAGGTCATCCTGTAATGCTCAACAGAGCCCCAACTCTTCACCGATTGGGTATTCAAGCATTTCAACCTAAACTTATTGAAGGAAAAGCAATACAATTGCATCCATTGGCTTGTACAGCTTTCAATGCTGACTTTGACGGTGACCAAATGGCAGTGCATGTGCCTTTAGGAAATGCAGCTATTTTAGAAACTCAACTACTAATGTTAGCGTCTCATAATATTCTTAATCCCGCAAATGGGGCTCCTATTGCTGTGCCATCTCAGGATATGGTTTTAGGTTTATATTATATGACAAAACCTCGTAAATCTACACCAGAACACATTGTTCGTGGCGAAGGTATGACTTTTTATTCTCCAGAAGAGGTGAATATTGCTTTCAATGAAGGAGTTATTGACTTGCATGCAATAATAAATATTAGAATTCAAAATCCTACTGGAAATGATGAAAATGAATTTAAAATCATTGAAACTACAGTAGGAAGAGTATTATTTAATAACGTAGTTCCTAAAGAGTATGGTTATATAAACCAGATACTTACAAAGAAATCTTTGCGCGACATTATTGGCCTTTTAATTAGAAAAACTGGTAATGATGTAGCTGCAAATTTTCTTGATGATATTAAAGCCTTAGGTTATAAAATGGCTTATGAAGGTGGACTTTCTTTCAATTTGGGAGATGTATTAATTCCAAAAATTAAAGAAACTCTTGTAGAAAAAGCAAATCAAGATGTTGATGAAGTGATGAATAACTATAATATGGGATTTATTACTAACAACGAAAGATACAATCAGATAATTGATATTTGGACTCATACAAATTCACGATTGACTCAAACATTGATGAAAGAAATTTCAACTGACCGTCAAGGGTTTAACTCAGTATTTATGATGTTGGATTCTGGTGCTCGAGGATCAAAAGAACAAATTCGACAATTATCTGGTATGAGAGGTTTGATGGCTAAACCTCAGAAATCTGGTGCATCCAGCGCAGAAATTATTGAGAATCCAATTCTTGCTAACTTTAAAGAAGGACTTTCTGTACTTGAGTATTTTATTTCAACCCATGGTGCTCGTAAAGGACTTGCCGACACAGCTCTTAAAACTGCCGATGCTGGTTATTTAACACGACGCCTTGTTGATGTGGCTCAAGATGTTATAATTTCCGAAAGGGATTGCGGCACTTTGAGAGGATTGATAGTTGGACCACTGAAACGCAATGAAGAAGTTGTTGAAACATTATATGACAGAATCTTAGGAAGGACTTGCTTACATGATATTTATAACCATTCAACTGGTGAATTATTAGCGGAATCGGGAAGTGAATTAACTGAAGATATTGCCTTAAAAATTGAACAAGCCGATATTGATAGTATTGAAATTCGTTCGGTACTTACTTGTGAGTCTCGCAAAGGTGTTTGTGCTAAATGTTATGGGCGAAATCTTTCTAACGGACGAATGGTTCAGAAAGGAGAAGCTGTAGGTGTAATTGCTGCCCAATCTATCGGAGAGCCAGGCACTCAGTTGACACTTAGAACATTCCACGTTGGGGGTACTGCTTCCAATGTCGCTATAACTTCGAGTATAAAATCTCGTCATGAAGGCGTTTTGGAATTTGATGAACTTCGTTACGTCGATTATACTAATAATGAAGGTGAGTTATACAAAATTATTATTGGTCGTTCTGGCGAAATGAAAATTAAAGATATAGCTACAGGTGTTGTATTAGCTTCTCATCATGTGCCTTATGGTGCCAACTTATTTTTTAGTGAAGGAAGCACAATTAATAAAGATGATTTGATTTGTAATTGGGATCCATATAATGCCACAATTATTTCTGAAGTAGCTGGAACAGTTAAATTTGAAAATGTAATTGAAGGTCAAACATATAAAACAGTTTCTGATGAACAAACAGGCTATCAAGATAAAGTTATTATTGAGTCTCGTTTGAAATCAAAAAATCCTGTAATTGTTATAGTTGACAATAAGGGTGAAGAGCTCAGGAATTATGACCTTCCAGTAAATTCACACGTAATAGTAAATGAAGGAGACAAGTTAATTGCTGGAGTTCAGCTGGTAAAAATACCAAGAGCCATCGGAAAATCAGGTGATATCACTGGTGGTTTACCTCGAGTTACTGAGCTTTTTGAAGCTCGTAATCCTTCAGATCCAGCTATTGTAGCTGAAATTGATGGAACAGTTTCATTCAATAAAAAACTAAAACGTGGAAATAGGGAAGTGATAATTACTTCTAAGACTGGTGAAGAGAAGAAATATTTGATTTCTACTTCAAAACAAATTCTTGCTCAAGAGAATGATTATGTGAAATCTGGAACACCATTATCGGAAGGAGCTATGACTCCTGCAAGTATTCTTGCAATTAAAGGCCCTACTCAGGTACAAGAATATATAGTAAATGAAGTTCAGGAAGTTTATAGGCTTCAAGGTGTGAAAATTAATGATAAACATTTTGAAGTTATCGTTCGCCAAATGATGAGAAAAGTTGAAATTGAAGATACTGGCGATACCAAGTTTCTTGAAAAAGAGATTGTTAACAAAGTAGAATTTATGGAAGAGAATGACTGGATTTTTGACAAGAAAATTGTTACAGAGGCTGGTGATTCAGAGTTTCTAAAACCTGGTCAGATAATAAGTGCACGTAAATTAAGAGATGAGAATTCTAATTTGAGACGTCACGATTTAAGACTTGCTGAAGCAAGAGATGCTAAGGCAGCTACTGCAAAACAAATTCTTCAAGGTATTACAAGAGCTTCTCTACAAACTTCAAGCTTCATATCTGCAGCATCTTTCCAAGAAACCACCAAGGTTTTAACAGAAGCCGCAGTTAATGCTAAGCGAGATAATTTGCTTGGACTTAAAGAGAATGTGATTGTAGGTCATAAAATTCCTGCAGGAACTGGTTTGCGTGAATACGATCATCTGATTGTCGGCAGCAGTGAGGATTATTCCACATTAGTAGGCTCATCTTCTGGTGAAAATTTAAGCGATAATTTATAAAATTTATAAAATTTGGAAAAGGCGAAAAAAAATCGCCTTTTCCTTTTAAAAATATTAGCATGGAAAACAAGCAAAAACTAAATCAAAACGAAGTCAATATCGAATTATCTGAAGAAGCTGCTGAAGGTATCTATTCGAACCTTGCTATAATAACTCATTCTAACTCTGAATTTGTGGTTGATTTTATAAGAATGATGCCAGGAGTTCCTAAGGCTAAAGTTAAGTCAAGAATAATTCTTACACCTCAGCATGCAAAAAGATTGATGAGCGCATTGCAGGATAATGTCAATAAATATGAGGCAGCTTTTGGTGAAATAAAAGATGTAGAGGGTGGATTTAAACTGCCTATTAATCTTGGCCCAAATGCTCAAGCATAAGTTTTTAGCTTAATCTAAAACTTCGTAAGTGGAATTTTTACTTACAAATTCTGGAACTATCTCCTTCATCAATTTGACAATTTCCATATTATCATCACCTGATGCCATTGTGATTAAATTTTCAATTTGAACTTTTGTCAATTCGGGGTCAACTTCCCTAACTTTTGCCTTGAGAATTTTCTTATTTTCAGTAGGAATTGTATTTTCTGTGGATGCTAATAATTCCTCATGTAGTTTTTCACCAGGTCTTAATCCTGTATAAATTATTTGAATGTCTTTGCCAGTTTCAAGTCCCGAAAGCTTTATCATTTTCTTGGCAAGGTCTAATATTTTTATAGATTTTCCCATATCAAATACAAAGATTTCACCCCCATTTCCTGTAGCACCAGCTTCTAAAACTAAAAGAGATGCCTCAGGTATTGTCATAAAAAATCTTGTTATTTCGGGGTGAGTAATAGTTATAGGCTTTCTTTCTTCAATTTGTTTTTTGAATAATGTAATTACTGAGCCATTGGAGCCAAGAACGTTTCCAAATCGGGTTGTAATAAAGCTTGTTTTTATGGATTCTTTGTTAAGCGATTGAATGTAAATTTCGGCAATTCTTTTTGAAGCCCCCATTACATTTGTCGGGTTTACAGCTTTATCAGTAGAAATCATGATGAATTTTTCCGCGCCATTATTTAATGCATAATCAGCAATTATTTTCGTGCCTTTTACATTTGCCATAATTGCCTCAGCGGGATTATTTTCCATCATTGGCACATGCTTATATGCAGCAGCGTGAAAAATTATATCTGGTGAGAAATGTTTGAATAATTTTTTTACTCTATAATCGTCTCTTATATCGCCAATTACATATTCAATTTTACATGTAGCTGTTTGAATCAGCTCGAGTTCAATATGAAATAATGGAGTTTCGGCTTGGTCAAATAATATTAAAAGTTTTGGATTATAATTTATAAGCTGACGAACAATCTCACTTCCGATAGAGCCTGCAGCACCAGTTATTAAAATTGTTTTTCCTGAATATGATCTTTTTATTTCTTTTTGATTTAATGATATTTCATCGCGGTCTAGGAGGTCGACAATTTTAATTTTTTTTATCTGGCTTGCACTTAGTTCTCCATTAATCCACTGGCTCACTGGCGGAACATCCTTGATAATTACATTATATTTTAAACAAGTTTCAGCAATTTCTTTTTTTCTTTTCTGAGTTATATTTTGAACTGCAATAACAAGTTGATTTATAGAATTTTTTGATAAAAAATCGTCGAGAGAATTTCCGTTTTTAATGGATATGTGCTCTATCTCTTTGCCAACAATTTTTGGGTTATCATCGAAAAAAGCAAGAATATTATTTTTATGACGTGTATCCTGATTTAAGGCATTCTTTGCAATTATTGCTGCTTCTCCTGCCCCAAAAATGGCAACATTTTGGCTCTCTGAATTTGTCGATTTGATTTCGTTGTAAGTAACTTTAACCGATAGACGGAAAAATATTAAGCCAACAGCGGAAGTAATATATTCAATTATCAAAATCGCCCTTGGAATTATAAACTTATTCGAATAAAAATAATAAGAATATGTGATAATGGAAATGATAATACTACCCAGCAAAATCACTAAAAATACTCTTACAACATCTTGAGTTTCAGTATATCTAATTATTCCAGCAAATATCTTGCTTAGCAAAAATGAAATAAACCGAACAATCAAGATTATTGAAATCGCTATAGGTAAGAGTTCAATTTCTGAATCGGGTATATTAAAATTAAATCGTAATAAGTAAGCCAACAGCACAGATATAAACACAATTATAGTGTCGATTGCTAAAATTACGCTTCGAGGTGTGTTCCTATTTTTGTAAAACATCAATCTAATATTATTTAAAAAATTAAAAAGCAAAATTATAATAATAAATTTACATAATACCATTTGTGATTTTAATGTAGAAATATCAATTAATAGCTTGATAAAATATATTTGTGTAAACGACTTTTATGGATAATAATTTATACATTTGCATCTTAAATAACGCTTAAATTTAGAACATGAAAAATACAGCTTTTACAAAGTATCATATCGAATTAGGAGCAAAAATGGCTCCTTTTGCAGGTTATAATATGCCTATTCAATTTGAAGGCATTAATGCAGAACACATTACTGTAAGAACAGGTGTGGGAGTTTTTGACGTGTCGCACATGGGCGAGTTTTGGGTTAGAGGACCAAAAGCTTTCGACCTTGTTCAATATCTCACTTCAAATGATGTTGCCACACTTTTTAATGGTAAAGTTCAATATTCTTGTTTCCCTAATAATGAAGGTGGAATAGTTGATGATCTTCTTGTTTATAAATTTAGTGATGTAGAATATTTATTGGTTGTAAACGCATCTAATATAGAAAAAGATTGGAATTGGGTAAATTCTAACAATAAATTTGGCGCAGAACTTCTCAATGCCTCCGATTATACTGCACAATTAGCGGTTCAAGGTCCAAAAGCATTAGAAGCTATGCAAAAACTTACTGCCACAACTATTACAGATATGGAATATTACACTTTTAAAGTAATAAATTTTGCTGGAGTTGCTGATATTTTGTTCTCAACGACTGGTTATACTGGTTCTGGTGGATGTGAAATATATATGAAAAATGAAGATGCCGATAAAATCTATAAAGCAGTTTTTGAAGCTGGTAAAGATTACAATATTAAAAATATTGGTCTTGGAGCACGCGATACATTAAGATTAGAATCTGGTTTCTGTCTGTATGGAAATGATTTAGACGATGGAATATCTCCAATTGAAGCTGGCTTAGGTTGGATTACCAAATTTGTAAAAAACAATAACTTTATAAATAGAGAATACCATGAAAATTTAAAAAATTATGGAACAAAAAGACAACTCAAAGGTTTTGAGCTCGTTGATAAGGGAGTTCCTCGCCATGGTTACGATGTCTGTGATGCCCAAGGTTTTGTGATTGGCCATGTTACCTCTGGCACTATGTCGCCAATGACTCATAAAGGAATAGGTGTAGCTTATATTGCAACAGAATTTTCAAAACTCAACACAGAAATCTATATTAAAGTAAGAGAGAAATTACTAAAGGCAAAAGTAGTGAAGATGCCTTTTTACAAAGGTTAATTATATCTTCAAATAATTATTAAAACAGATTTGTTAATTTTGGCAAATCTGTTTTTTATTAATAAGAATTTTTTTATCATGAAAAATGAATTGACATTATTAGGAATTGTAGCAAAAACTCATGGTTATAAAGGTGAGTTGATATGCAGATTAGAAGGTTTTACTACTAAAATAATTAGTGATAAGCTTGAATGGATTTTTATTAAAAGACATGGAGAAAAGGTGCCTTATAGAATTAATGAATTGAATAAAAGCGATGATTGGAAATTTATTTTGTCGTTGAAAAATGTTGAAAATGAAGAAGAAGCATCAAAATTGGTGGGCTCTGATTTTTATTTAATAAAAAATGATATTATATTCGATGAAGTTAATAAGCTGATAGAAAGTGGTTTAATTGGTTGGAAAATTTACGACAAGAAAAGATGTGCTGGCGAGGTTGTCGATTATTTTGATAATAAAAGCCAGATATTATTGAGTGTTAGAAATGAAAAAAAGGAGTTTTTATTGCCTTTAGCCGATGATTTGATTTTGAATGTTGATAATAAAAATAAAATTCTATCACTCGATTTCCCTGAAGGTTTAGATGACTTATAAATATTTATGTCTAATTTTCGTTTTAAAAAATTTTCCTTAATAGATGATAATACGCCAATGAAAATTGGTATGGATTCTATCATGCTTGGCTGTTGGGCTAATGCTGATAATTCAAAAAGTGCCTTGGATATTGGTAGTGGTTGTGGTTTGCTCGCTTTTATGTTGGCTCAGAAATATCCAAAATTGAAAATTACTGCTGTTGAAGTTTATGAAGAAGCTTACCTCGATGCAGTGGAAAACTTGAGTAATTTTCCTTTAGAAAAGCATATTCAATTTTTTAATAGTAACATCTTGCAGTGGGATTGCGAAAATAAATTCGACTTAATAATTTGCAATCCTCCATATTTTAAAGGAGATTTAAAACCTTTAGAGTTAGGAAGATCTTTTGCACGATTTCAGGATTTCCTCCCTTTAGAAAATTTGATTCATAAATCTAAATCATTGATGAGTGAAGATGGATTGATTTCTATGATAATTTCTAAAGATAATTTTATAGAACTGAACAAAATTTGCATGTCAAATGGCTTGTTTTTAAGTCGAACTACAAGCCTTAAGCATAGGTTTAACAGTAAAATAAAAAGAATCTTAGTAGAATATTCATTAAATTATTTGGGAAAAATTATCAGAAATGAAATTGTGGTGCAAGATTCTTATGGAAAATATTCAGATGATTATAAAAAATTGACTCAAGATTTTTATCTCGAATTCTAATTTATATAAACCAACTTGCCTGATTTAATGGATGACTGATTATTGTTGGTTTTTATTACCAATTGATATGTGTAAATTCCATTAGCCAAAGCACTGCCATTTGCAGATTTACCATTCCATTTCAACTCTTCATCGGCAATTCTAAAGCCCGGATCTAAAATATTTGCACCTAAAACTCTAACTAATCTACCAGCAACATCAAAAATTTTAATTTCAACTTCCATGGAGGTGCATTGAAGATTATGCTCAAAAACAAAATTTGTATATTCCTTGAATGGATTGGGATAATTGAATACTTCACTAATAATTGATTGGTCGCTGCTTGCCACAACAAAATCTATAGAAGCAGTGCTTGAGTTATTCAAGATATCCCAAACTTTTATAGATAGATTGTGGTGTCCAACTGATAAACCTGCGAATGGATATTTAACAGATCCTTCCTTATAACTATCAATATTAGATTGATAGAAAGAATTAAGTTCAATTGATTCAGCCGAATTATCGTCTAAAGTTAAAATTATATCATGTCCAATTCCATTGCCAGTAGTATTTATTCCATTTTCATCAAAAATATAGGCCAAAAAAATAGGATCTTCATCGGATAAACCTCCAGAAATAAAATTTTTATCATTAATAAAAGGCAATATTCTCGGTCCTTCATTATCCATAATCTTATTTGTAGAACTACCACCGATTTTTAGAGAATCACTGTATCCACTTGCGTCAATGCTGCCATTTTCGGCATAATATGAAATTCTCCCGTTTCCAATAGTATAATTAATGTCTTTTGGAACAATGAAAGTAAAGTGAAATAGGCCATTTTTTACAGTAATTTTACCTTTATAAAGAATATTTTTTTGTAACATGAATTGGAAAGGGCTGCTGTCCAAATCATTTCCTAAAGTACTTAATGACTGTGATTTATCAAATATTGTAGGATATAAAAACCCATTAAAATTGCTTATAATTTGTCCATTATTTTCTACTTGTCCACTTATAGTAAGCTCTGATAATGCCCCTAATGTGTCTTTAAATTGTTCTAAAGCTATATTATTTATTGCGAGGGTTTTAACTTGAAATTGTGGGTAAGCAAGTTTGAGAGCAGGATCCCCTAAGAGTACAAAATTTTTATTATTATTTATAGAACCTGATGTAACTTTAGAGTTTCTAAGAACATCGCCTAATGCTGGAAATTCTCCATTTGTTTGTGTAAAAATATTCTGAAATATTGCTTTATTCAATGTGAAATTTGAACCAGAGAATGTTAATCTTGAGGTGGTTAATAATCCAATAAAACCACCATCGGGATGTAAAAAACTTAATTCCCCAGCAGAGGCTCTTGCAGGGTCGTCATACCTACTGAACTCACATGTAGCTGTAATAAATAATGGCATATTGTAGGCATTTTTCCAGCTATTAATATCGCTTACCACTAACAATGATTCGTGAGCTAAACCAGTTTCTCCGCCATGGCCAGTATAGTTAATTACTAAAGCACCCTTTTTGATTCTTAAATTTAAATCGCGCATTGCATCTGGATATCTTTGGCCACCAGGAGTGGTCTGTTGAACATAAGCATCAAGAAATATTTTATCAATATTAAATACTGGATTATTTGATTTTACATAATTTGCAAGATAATCGGCTTGCGAAACATGAATGTTATTATCTTGATCGTCGCCAATAAAACATGCAATATTTCTCCAATCTGCAAGGTTTGAAACATTTGAAATTCCATTGGGACAGTCGCAATCTGATAAAGTTGAAATTTCATGAGTGGCAGTATATCTTTTAATTTTGGTGAGAATAACCTTTGCCTCCTCAACGCTACTAATTGGGAATCTACCAATTCCAATATCTAAATTGCCATTGCAATTTGCTCCTTCATTATCATCCAAAAGACCATAGAAATCGTCAGAAGAGAAAGAACTTAACGGACTTAATGATGCAGGTGATTCATAAGTTAATATCAAATTAGTATTATTAGATTTGCGGTCTTTGTAGTCGTAGCTTGCATCACCAAAGAGTAATAAGTACTGTGGTGGGTTTTGTGAATTGTTTAAGGCTCTATCATAGAGCATCTTCATAAAATTGCGAAGGGCAGATATATCTGCAGCCCCCGACGAAAATTCATTAAATAACTTTGACTGTTCCACCAATGTTACAGACATATTATCATGTGTTCTATGAAAATTTGCAAGTTCATTGGCTTGTTCAAAAAAGATTGGATTGTAGCAAATTACAAAATCAGTATTCTCCTGGCTATGCAAATTTTGATTGCTTAATTTTCCAACATTGGTTACTGTTAGATAATTGCTGTTAAAAGCAATGAATTCTCGCAAGCTATCTGTTGATTGAACAAAAGTTATATCATTTGCAGCAAACGTATATTCAATATTTTTAGGTTCAGTAATATTTGTAATATCCCAAATTTGAATATCGCTTGAGGCATTTTGCAAAGTGAATTTGCTAATATTTCCTAATGAAGTTGCATCAATATTTCTAAATGACATTTGAGTGCCTGACATAATTAAAGAGCGAGAAGCAAGCACTTCAATATAATCGAGCCATGCCACTGAAACTGAAGTGCTTTTTATGTAATTAGTGAAAATAGATATATTAGGAAATGTAGAATTTATGTTCATTTCCTTAAAAGCATTGACAGCATAATCAGAATCGTATGTCCCAGGTACAGAAGGAATTTGTACTGAGCTTGTGAATCCATTAGTTACCACATTCATTATTGAAGGCGATGTTGATCGTGCAGCAAAAAGAGTTCTTATAGTTACTGGTTTAGCGCTAATAATATTTGGAAAATTAAAACTGAAATTGTGATTTAACAAAATATCATACTCTTCGCCAAACCATTGTTTTCCTGATTTAATTAAATTTAATGAATCAGTGTCATGAAATTGAAAATCAATAAAATCCGTTACTAATTGAGTAGGAGTGGAGGTGTTTTGCGGAATAGTATTGATGCGCAAAGAACTGCCATTTCTTATTGTTATATAATAATATGAATAGTTATCATAAATATTTATATTATGATTAAAACTGTTCGTGCTTTTATTATATTTCCAAATATTTGGACCTTGAGCATAAAAAATTAAATAGTCGGAACCATCAAATTTACCATTTGAATTTATATCAAATATTTTTATAGCATCCTCCTTTAAATCATCATAATAAAATGCGCTATTTGATTCAGGCATTGTTCCACCGCCATTTCCATAAATCCTAACATCGTTTATAGATAAATTGCTAATATCAAATCCCATAGCTGAAATATCAGTTGCGGTAATTTTGTAAATACCAGATTTGCTGATTTTTACCTTATACCAATCACCAGTAGCAAGTACAGAATTTGAAGCCCAATTATGTATTCCGCCCAAACGTTTTTTATTAGAATTGGATGAAAATGTAGTTACCATTAATTCAAATTTTGACAATGCTTCAACTTTGCTGCCATTGTTTATGAAGGGCATAATGTAAATATTTAAAATCTTCTGCCCTCTTGAAAATGAAATATCTTGCGAAATCTGAGGAGAATTATTTATTAATGATGAATGAATTTCTATGGTAGGTTGAATAAATTCAGATTTAAATAAATTTATTGAAACGGAATCTATCGAATTGTTTATTACTTGCTGATAAAGATAAACCGGTAATTCTCCATATTTTTCTGTATTTACAGTATTTTCGAAAGACAGTTTATCAATTTTATTGCCAGCAATATTTTCACTATATTCTTGATAATTAATGACTTTAGATATAATTATGTTTTCTTGACAATAAACCTGCAAGCTAATAGCTGTTATTATTGTACAAAATAAAATTTTTAATTTCAACATGTCTATTTGCGAATACTTTTAAAATTTAATAAGATTTGTTATGTTTAATAACTTCATTAGGCTTTCTTTATTGTAGATTTTTCGAAATTAAAATTTTAAATTAGAGATTATAATTGAGTCTTTTTTCTACAAAAATAGAATTGTAGATATTTTTTTAAAAGAACAAAATATTACAAGTATGTGAAACAAAAAAAATAATTAGCAGATATTTAAAAAATAATAACAAAAGATTATCAAATCAAACAACCTTTTTTTCTTTTACTTTGTCAAAGCAAACTAATCTGATTTTATTTAATCTGCAATTTGAGATACTTAAATAATTGACCTTGCAAATATTATAATTTATTTGTCTGTGATTATTTGAAAGAATTGAATATTTTAGTGTAACCAAATGGCATAGGAAATAGTATAATTGGCACTTAACTGCTGAATTTCAGATAGAATAAATTTTGCGGTGGTTTTAAATATTTTTGTAATATTGTACTTTAAACACGAATCATTGTTTATAATGGGAACTAAAACAAGAAACTTATTTATTACAGTACTCTTTTTGATTGGATTTCAAGCCATAAAAGCTCAAGATCCTCATTTTTCCCAATTTTATGCAAACCCATTATACCTTAATCCAGCATTTGCAGGAAGCAGTATGACTCCCAGAATGATAATGAATTATAGAAACCAATGGCCATCAATTCCAGGTTCTTACGTTACTTATAATGCAAGTTTTGATATGCATTTTGACGCCCTGAGCGGTGGTTTAGGAATTCTATTAAGTTCCGATAGACAAGGTGAAGGCGTGCTAACAAGCCAGCAAGTTTCTTTAGTATATTCAGTTACAGTGCCCATTTCTCGTGAATTTTTCTTAAAAGCTGGTCTTCAAGCTGGCTTTTTCCAGAAGCATTTAGATTTTCGTCTCCTTACTTTTGGCGACCAAATTGACTCGCGTTGGGGTTTTTCAAGTCCTACTAAAGAGGTAAGCCCTAAAGGTGGCGTATATTCTACCAATGACATAGATTTTGATGCTGGAATACTTGGATTTTCAAAGAAATTTTTTGTGGGTTTTGCCGCTCACCATCTTGTGCCTGTAAATGAAGCTTTTATAGATGGAAATGAAAGCTATCTGCCAATGAAATTGACTGCACATGCTGGTGTTAATATCCCGGTTACCGAAAGTGGACGTCGTCGTTTTAGACCGAGCGACCCTTTTATTTCCCCAAATCTGTTGTTTATGCAACAAGGGAAATTTCAACAATTGAATTATGGACTCTATTTCGAAAAGCAACCGATGATAATAGGGCTTTGGTACCGCCAATTTTTTCAAGGTTATGATGCACTTATTATTATGGTAGGCTTTGAATATGATAAATTTAAATTTGGGTATAGTTACGATATAACAGTTTCAAAATTGTCGAATGCTTCTGGAGGAGCTCATGAAATCTCTATGGGATTGAAATTTAATCCTCCACGCAAAAAAATTCGGCTCCATGAAATAATTTGCCCATCATTTTAGTTGTATATTTTGAATCAATTGATTAATGTTATGATAGCAAACAGAAATTTATTTGGAAAATTGGCTTTATTAGCCCTTATAGTTGTATTCACATCCTGCAAACATGAACAATCTACGACAACAGGATGGAATTATAACGACCGTAAAAACGGTGGTTTTGAAGTTGTTCCTTATGAAGAACAAGAGACTGGTCCTGGTTTAGTGCTAATTGAAGGTGGTACTTTTACTATGGGTAGAACCGAACAAGATGTTAATTATGAGTGGGATAATCAGCCTCGCCGTGTAACAGTGCCATCATTTTATATGGATCAAACTGAGGTGCGAAATATAGATTATCTTGAATATCTATTCTGGTTAACAAGAGTATATAATCTCGACTATCCTAGAATAGTTCAAAAAGCATTGCCAGATACACTTGTTTGGAGAAGCAAATTGGCTTATAATGAGCCAATGGTTGAGTATTATTTACGTCACCCTGCCTACCGTGATTATCCTGTTGTTGGTATAAATTGGTTACAAGCAAATGATTATTGTAAATGGAGAACTGACCGCGTAAATGAATATATTCTAATAAATTATGGAATTCTGAAGCATTATACTGGTCAAACTAATGATGATCATTTTAATACTGATGCATATTTTGCTAATAAATATACTGGTGAAGAGACTAATCGCCAATTGGTGGACTTGAGCCCTAATGGAGAAACTCGCCGCCCAAAAATGGAAGATGGAATTTTGCTTCCTAAATACAGACTTCCAACAGAAGCTGAATGGGAATTTGCCGCTTTAGGCTTAATAGGTAACACTCTTTACGAACGTGTCGTTGAAAGAAGACTTTATCCTTGGAATGGACATGTTGCTCGTACTGATGCACCATCAAATTATGGTGATTTTGTTGCCAATTTCCGCAGAGGTCGTGGCGATTACATGGGTGTTGCTGGTAGTTTGAATGATGCAGCCTCAGTTACAGCCCCCGTTTATGCTTATTGGCCTAATGATTATGGTCTTTATAACATGGCTGGAAATGTTTCCGAATGGGTAATGGATGTTTATCGCCCTCTTTCATTTGAAGATTTCGACGATTTTAATTCTTTCCGTGGAAATGTTTATAAAACATTTGTTCGTGATAACTCCGGAGCTATTGATGATAAATTGACTTATATAATATATGATTACGAGGCAATTGACAAATGGTTAAATAATGCTGAAGATGGGTTTATCAAAAATCTAACTGATAGAAATGGTGGACAATTGGATCCTCGTGAAGATGATTTGCTTGCGAAAGTTAACAAGAGCGTTGATGCTGCCATAAAGAAAAATGCAGAACGAAAATTTGAAGAAGCTTCAGAACAGATTGAGGATGCACTTATTACTATTGATGGCGCTCCTGATGCTATTGAAATTGCCACTGAATTATTGAAAGGAATTTCTGACTTTATAGTAGCTACACCTGGTGAATTACGTGAAAGAAACGTAAGTATTGAAGAAAATCTTGAAAGAAGAAATTATCGTAAGTCAAATAATATAAACTATTTAGATGGAGATTATGCTTCTAATTATGATATGAATGGTTGGGCATCATGGCAAAAAGATGATGGATCTAATTCTATGTACGATTATTCACATACTTCTATGTTAAATGATAAAGCTCGCGTCTATAAAGGAGGTTCATGGAAAGATAGTCAATTTTGGTTATCTCCTGGAGCAAGACGTTTCCTTGATGAGCGCCAATCTACAGATTTTATTGGTTTCCGTTGTGCTATGACGAGAGTCGGCAGTCCAATTGGAAATTATTAATAATAAGCAAAAAAAAATGCTGACCAAACGGTCAGCATTTTTTTTGCCTTTCTTATCTTAATTTAATATTTAGATTTGTTTCCAAAGAATAAACAATTTTACTCATTATTTTATCTATTTGCTTGTCAGTGAGTGTTTTGTTTTCATCTTGTATGGAAAAACTTATAGCATAAGATTTCTTTCCTTTTTCAATTCCTTTGCCTTCATAAACATCAAATAGATTTACGTTTTTAAGCAAATTCGACTCTGATTTATATGCAAAAGTTTTAATGTCATCAAACCGTACATTCTTATCCATAAGTAATGCTAAATCGCGTCTAACCACAGGAAATTTATTCAGCTCCTTGAAACTTATTCTATTCAAAGTGGTCAGGTTTAATAGATTTTTCCAATTAATATCTGCATAAGAAACCAACTCAGAAATATCAAAATCATTTAATAGATTTTTATTTAATATTCCAATCTGAGCTATTAAATGGCTATTATAGTAGTAAGTAAGAGATTTTTCGAAAATGCCGATATTTGAATTATCTTCAACTATATTGAATTTCTCCAATTCGATACCCAGACTCTTTATTATGCTAATAAGCAATGCTTTAAGAGTGAAAAAGTCTGAAATTTCCTTCTGATATTTCCAATTTTCATCCTTTTCATTACCACAAATGGCAATAGCAAGGTGCGACGATTCGGAATATTTCGATAAATCTTCGAGTTTATTTTCCGAATTATAAGAATAATGTTTGCCAAATTCAAAGAGCTGAAGATTTTTGTTTTTGAAATTAATGTTTCTAATTATTGATTCTAACATACCAAAAACTAAATCTTGTCTCATAATATTTAGTTCAGAACTTAATGGGTTTAGCACTGAAATACTATTCCGACTTTGAAAATTATATTTTTTGTAATAGTCTTCCTTTGATAGGGAGTTATTCATAGTTTCGAAGTAACCTTTTGCAACTAAAAAATCTGAGACATAGTTTTTGATCTTCTCGTCATCAGGCTTTTTAGTATATGAAATTGCGGATTTTATATGGTCGTCAAGCTTAATATTATTATAGCCATATATTCTTAAAATCTCTTCAATTACATCAATTTCACGCACTACATCAACTTTAAAAGTTGGAACTTCAAGAACTAACCCTTTTTCATCTTCATTTAAAATCGCCATTTCTAAATCAGAAACTATGGTTTTTATATACTCTTTTGGAATATCATCGCCGATAATTTTAGAAATAGTTTTATAGTTAATTTTAATTTTCCAATTTAAAATAGGAGTAGGGTAAATATCAATTATTTCTGATGCAATTTCGCCTCCTGCGATTTCCTTTATTAACATGGCTGCTCTTTTTAAAGCATAATCTGTTATATTTGGGTCTGCGCCTCTTTCAAAGCGAAATGAAGCATCTGTTTGTAAAGCATGATATTTTGAAGATTTTCTAATAGTTGCTGGATCAAAATAGGCACTTTCTATAAATATATTTGTAGTTTTCTCTGAAATGCCGCTGTTGTTTCCTCCAAAAATTCCAGCCAAGCATAAAGGTTTTTTTGCATCACAAATCATTAAATCGTTGCCCGAGAGCAATCTTTCTTGTTCGTCAAGAGTAGTAAATTTTGTGCCCGAAGGCAATTTTTTTATGATAATATTTTCCCCTTCAATTTTATCATAATCAAAAGCATGAAGAGGTTGCCCATTTTCCATCAATACAAAGTTAGTGATATCGACTATATTATTTATTGGTCTAATCCCAATATTTTCAAGTTTTATTTGGAGCCATTTTGGCGAATCTTCAACTTTGATTCCTTTGAGCGTAATGCCTGTATATCTTTTGCAGCCAATAGAATCTTCTATTTTGATTTCTATCGGAAGTAAATTATTATCTATTTTAAATTCCGAAACATCAGGTTTATTTAATGAAAAAGTTTCATTAGCATTAAATCTATTAAGGACAGCAACAAGGTCTCTGGCTGTGCCAATATGAGAAGTGGCATCGGCTCTATTGGGAGTTAGACCAATTTCAAAAACATAATCAGTTTCAATTTTAAAATATTCGGATGCCAAAGTCCCTTTTTCCACAGAGTTTTCCAAAACTATTATACCAGCATGTGATTTGCCTAAACCTAATTCATCTTCTGCGCAAATCATTCCTTCAGAGATTTCACCTCTAATTTTAGATTTTTTTATTTCAAAAGCTTCATTTCCATTATATAAAATGGTGCCGACAGTGGCAACCAATACTTTTTGTCCTTTTTCCACATTTGGAGCTCCACAAACAATTGGTAGTGTTATATTATTTCCAATGTCAATTGTTGTAACACTCAATTTGTCAGCATTCAAATGCTTAGAGCAACTAATTACTTCTCCAACGATTACTCCTTTTAGTCCACCTTTTATTGATTCTACCTTTTGAAAGCTTTCAACTTCAAGACCGCAGTCGGTTAAATATTCAGATAATTTATTTGGTTCAACATTAATGTTGATATAATTCTTAAGCCAATTGTATGAAATCTTCATTTATAAGTATTTAAATATGAAATAAAATGTTGACAAAATTAATTAAAAGTATTGATGCTTTCAACTTATTTTACCCCAATCAAAACTTGTTGTTTTGTGCATTAAAAGATAATTTTTAATAATAAAATTCTCCTTTTTTTCTAGGTTTGGGTCATCTTCAAGGAGATTGTTAGCAGTAGCCCTTGCGTGTTTTACAATTTTCTCATCATTAATTATGTCTGCAATTTTTAGGTCTAACAACCCACTTTGTTGAGTCCCTTGCAAATCTCCTGGACCTCGGAGTTTAAGGTCTATATCTGCAATTCTAAATCCATCAGATGTTTCTACCATAGTTTCAAGACGAGTTTTAGCTTCATTAGAAAGTCTTCCTTCACTCATTAGAATGCAATATGATTGTTCATCGCCTCTACCAACTCTTCCTCTGAGCTGGTGCAATTGGGAAAGACCAAATCGATTAGCATTTTCAATTATCATAAGAGATGCATTTGGAACATCTACTCCAACTTCAATAACTGTTGTGGAGATGAGTATATTAGTTATGCCATGAGCAAAATTTTGCATCTCAAAATCTTTGTTTTTTGGCTCCATTTTTCCGTGTACAATTCCTAATTTATATTTTGGTAATGGGAATGATCTACTTATGGCTTCATAACCTTCCATAAGATTTTTCAAATCAAGGGTTTCAGATTCTTCAATTAATGGATAAACAATATAAACTTGATGTCCTTTATCAATTATTTCTTTCATGAATTTAAATACCCTAAGCCTATATGCTTCAGTGAAGTGCAGGGTTATTATTGGTTTTCTGCCCATTGGAAGTTCATCAATAACCGAATAATCTAAATCTCCATAAAGAGTCATTGCCATAGTTCTTGGAATAGGAGTTGCGGTCATTACAAGCACATCTGGAGGTATTACATTTTTTGTCCACAATTTTGCTCGCTGAGCTACTCCAAATCTGTGTTGTTCGTCGATGACAACAAAACCAAGATTATTAAATTTTACAACATCTTCAATTAATGCATGTGTTCCAATAATAATTTGTAAAGTGCCATCTAAAAGATTTTTATGAATTATTTTTCTTTGAGCTGTGGTTGAGCTGCCCGTAAGGATAGCAACATTAATATCCATACCTGCTAACATTTTCGTAATTGAATTATAATGTTGAATTGCAAGAATTTCTGTTGGTGCCATGAGTGCCGATTGGTATGAATTATCGGCTGCTATTAGCATACAAAGGAGTGCTACCAGAGTCTTTCCACTGCCAACATCACCTTGTAAAAGGCGATTCATTTGATGTGGTTTCCCCATGTCGGATCGAATTTCCTTGATAACTTTTTTCTGTGCATTAGTAAGCTCAAAGGGTAAATATTTGGAATAAAAATCATTAAAATATTTTCCAACATTTTTAAAGATGTGTCCTTGAGATTTAAGGTTGCGATGCAATCTTAATTTTATAACTCCCAATTGAATAAAAAATAACTCTTCAAAAATTAATCTTTTTTTCGATTTTTCTAATAGTTCATTATTTGGCGGGAAATGTATATAAACAAAAGCATCTTTACGAGCCAGAAAATTATTATCTGAGAGAATTTTTTGGCTCAAATTTTCAGGTATAACTTTAGAAATAGATTGGAGCAGATTTATTAGCAGTTGAGAAATCCCTCTCGAATTTAGTCCAGATATTGAGAGTTTATCTCCCGTATGGTAAACTGGATATAGATATTTCTCGAAGTCAATTTCGTTGTCAATTTCTTCTATTTCTGGATGGTTTATAGTATATCTACCTCTATAGTTATTTGGTTTGCCATAGATTATATACTCTTTATTTGTTTTTATTTTTTCGATAATCCATTTAATACCTTGAAACCAAACTAATTGAATTGAGCCTGTTTCGTCGCTAAAGACAGCTGTTAATCTTTGTCCTCTACCTTTTCCAAAGCTTTCCATTCTTGAAATTCTTCCTTTTAATTGGTAAAATATGGAGTCGCTATTTATTTCGGAAACTTTAAAAAATTTGCTTCTATCAATATAGCGGAAAGGAAAATAGTTTAAAAGATCTTCAAAAACATTAATATTCAATTCACTGGAAAGCAAAATAGCTTTCTTAGGACCAACTCCTTTAAGAAATTTTATTGGCGTTTCTAATAAATTTACTTCGGACATTTAATGATTTAATTGAAAGTAAAGATAAAAAAAAACTCCTCCCGAATTGGGAGGAGTTTTTATAAAGCAATTATATTTTAATATTGCCACAAGTCTTGTTCAAGTTCAGAAATATTATTTTTAATATTTTCGGATTCAAGAAGTGCATCTAAGCCAGCAGTATAGTTAGCTATTGTTCTATCAAAAACATTTTCTTCTCTATAAATATAACTCGAAAAAATTCTTTGTAGAAATATGTCATCGTAGCTTAACCTTGCAGCATCATTTTGCCTTTTGTAGCATTCTAAAACAGCAAATGTTGGTCTCAAGTCAGGGAAAAAGAACCAAAGTTCATTATAGCCGTCCATTATTTTGTAACCATTGAAAACAACAACATTATTGAATACATCAAGACTTTCATCAACTTGATAAACTGGAATTTTAATTGATAGTGCCAAAAGCCTAACGTCCATAACTGAGCGCTGTTTATCAAATAATTGGTCTTCCATTAATTCAATCTTTGTAATCTTTGGTTTTACATCATCAAAAAGATTTTGTGCAAAAAATCTAACTGCGTTTCCCAGTGAATCAATTTTCCAGACGCTATCTTGACGAGCTACCATTCTTACTGCTTCTTCCTGTGTTAATGGTACTAAAAAATTATCATTTTTATACATTTTTACATTAGATGCAGGATTATTAATGAAGTCATCATATAAAATCTGAACTAAAGATCTTTTTCCATGAAGAGCAGAGTCTAAAGGAAAATATAAAGGCTGATTCATTTTCTGACGCAAATCAATTTCTCTCCAAATTCGTGTAGACCACATTACATCAGCCTCTCTAATGGGAGTTAATGCAATTGCTTCTCTTTGAGCGTTATCTTCTTTTTTATAACTTCTTGGTCCTAATACAGGATCCAAAATCTGAGAGTAACCTTCAAAGGAAAATGCAATTAAAATGAAAATGATAATCTTTTTCATAACGTTTAGTTTAAGATAATATTTAATCCTGAAGCTCTTTTGCCTCCATCAGGTCCTACAACATTTACTGAGGAAATACTAACTCTCGTACCAGCTGGAGCTTTTCTTAAAGCAGCTATTATTGTTGCATTTAATGAACTTCCTTTCACTGTTTCAAGGGCAATTTTCCCCTTTATAGGATGCGAGGCATAAAACTCAAATGATGTTACGTTGTAGCTTACCCCATCAAACAAAAAGTCAAGTAATTGAGCTCTTAGATATGGGCTTGCAAGCACTACGGTTTTGCTAACTGTTTCACCATCAACTTTCCCAGCAAGAGTTATTGTTGGAGGAGGTAAATTTTTGATTCTGTACTTAAATTCACCTAAGCGTTGTGAACCTTTTCCTGATTTTGCAGATACAAAGAAAGTTACGTCTTTTGCTTTACTATCTTTTGATGGCGTAAAGAAATAATGTCCTGGTGATGTCCTTGCTAATGTGCCACCCCCACTTGAGGAGAGACTTACATTTTCGTTCGTAAATCCAGGTGCTGATACTGACATAGGGTTACTTAGACCTCGATAAACCACATTCATTTTATCTGCAGATACCGTTGCAGTTGGTTTTATAACGTTATAGGATGAACTAAAAGGATAAGCTTTTAAAGTTCCGTCGGGTTGCTTTACATTTATAATACCGGCGTATGTAAATTCTCCTGTTGCTCCAGTTTTTACTGTATATTCAACAACTCCATTATTAACTTTATTAATTCTGGTAACTCCACCAGCATTATTCAAATCAATTTTTTTGATGGAATTTGAGTCCAATCCTGGTTTTAAAATTACCTGAGGTGTATCAGTGGTAGAATATGCAGCTACAAAAATATCAGCAGCATATTCTTGTCCAGAAATCACAATATTGGCATGAGGAACAACCTTAGCCGCAATTTTATCAAATTTAAAATCTCGTGAGCTTATTTGGCTGTATAGTCGTTTTACAACTTCAAATTCAATATTTCTAACATCTGAAATATATTTATTCAATAATACTATATCAGCAGCTAATACCGTCTGATGAAAAGTATTCATCTCCCAATTTTGTCTGATACCTGCCCTTGAATTATATTTATCTTCAGTATTGAGTCCTAAATTTAAGCCAATTGTATCACCTTTAAGCAGCTTCATTATGTTATTTGTATAATCAGCAAATGCTTTTTTGATTTTAGTTGCTTCTCCACTTGTGCCATCTTCTTTTAGAACACCTAAAAGAATTTCCATTGGTTTGTTATAATTGTCCTTACTATTAATCCACTCAAGAGGTACATCACTTGGTAATGGTGCTTTTATTTCAACTTCATGACCTTTATCATTTTTCATTTTATATAATACATTTTTAGCGTTTTTATCGCCAAATTCAGTATAGCCTATAACTTGATTTTTTACTGTTTCCAGTTGAGCAATAAGATTATCAGAAAGAGTTCTCGTTTCTTTAGTAGCTTCCCAGAATGGAGCTACCTTAGCTTTGTTCATTTCAAATTGTTTTTCAAAATCGCTATATAAAATAGCGTTTTTGGAACCGAAGTTTGCAACTGTACGTTCCATACCTTCGTTTACTATTACGAAAGCATTGAGAATCTCGACAGATACGTTCAAAGCCAGCAAAGCTGTGTAGAACAAGTACATCATGCCAATCATCTTTTGCCTCGGGGTTTCTTTATATCCAGCCATTAATAATTAATTTAAAGATTTATAAATTTATTGGTGTACATTAAGAACGTTGTACGTTCATTGCATTAAGCATATTTCCATATACTTTGTTTAATGCCTCAACATTCTTGGCAAGTTCATTAGCTTGATCCTTGTACTTGGCTGTATTCTCGATAGATTGTGTTAAATTACTTAGGAAAGTATTCATCGACTCACCAACTTTATCTATAGTTTCTGTTTGAATTGTTGAAGATTTCAATTGCAACTCATACACAGAATTTAGGGCAGATAAATTTGAAGAAATTTTTGTCAATTCATTACTGAATGCTTTTCCATCGATGTCTGAAAAGTCAATTGATTCAGCTGATTTAGCGATTTTTTCAGTTGATTCTGTTAATACATTGGATGTTTTAACATAACTGTCGGATAGTTCACTGATAGAATTTGCTGCTGTTCTAATATTTGCAGTATATTCACCTGTGGCAACCGAAGCATCGGAAATATCAGACATCTTATTGGCGTTGTCGCTTAAATTTCTTAGCCCTATTCCTAAACTCTCTATAAGCTCGGGTCCAATTTTAGCATCTTCAAGCATACTATCAAGTTCACCTGAAACGCTTTTAGATTCGCCACCATCAAGTCCAAATTGGCGAAGACTTTCCTCGCTATATCCTTCATACATACCAGCAAGTTCAGGGTAAACAAGACTCCAATCTGGTTCAACATGAGGCGGCTCAAAAGCTGAGAAAAAGAAAATGGCAGCCTCTGTCAATAGACCTATTACAAGCATTATTTGTGCGCCTGGATAATGATTAATTTTAAAAAGGGCACCAACTAAAACTACTGAAGCTCCCCAACCATATAGCTTTGCCATAAAGTTTTTAAATCCTTTACTCCTTACTAAACTACTTATACCCATGATAATTAAATTGTTTGTGGTTAATACTAAATTAATTTATTCTTGTAAATATTATTTCCCTAATTTATCTGTAAACTGCAGAAGAGTTTGGCCCATCACCTTTTGCACGACCGAGATAAGTTTGTACATTTCTGAAACCTATATATGCTTTGGCTGTATCTTGATATTCAAATGTTCTTGTGCTTGAGCTTATATAATAAGCAATGTCTTTCCATGATCCACCTCTAATAATTCTTCTTTTATTAGCTGTGTTAAGGTCATCATTTGCATCTCTTGAAAATTGCATATTCAAATCATGTGCAAATCGATATGAAGATGGATCAAAAGAGTCATCACACCATTCAGCTACGTTACCAGCCATATCATAAAGCCCATAATCATTTGGTGCATAATGAGCTACTATTAAGGTGTGTAAACCTCCATCATCGATGTAATTTCCTCTCAATGGTTTAAAATTGGCTAAGAAACAACCATTTGCATTTCTTGTGTAAGGACCTCCCCAAGGAAATTTGTTTAAATCGAGTCCTCCTCGCGAAGCCCATTCCCATTCTGATTCACTTGGTAGCCTATATTCATTCCAAAATGGTACACCATTAGTTTCCTGATTACTACGTTTTAAGCCAGTTCTCCATATTGAAAAGGCTCTTGCTTGTAACCAAGTAACTCCAACGACTGGATAATGGTCGTAAGCTGGATGCCAGAAGTAATTCATTGTCATTGGCTCATTAAAGGAATAGGTAAAATCATGCACCCAGCAGAGAGTGTCAGGATAAATGTTATCAATTCTTTTTTCTATAAAATATGAGCGGTCAATCTGACCTTGAGGTCTATTTCCTCTTTTGGCAGCTTCTTTTAAGTTAATCCAATAGTATTCAAAGTTTAATTTTCTTGTATCGAGTTGTTTGATATGATAATATCTTTCATGCTCTGGCAGAAAC
Source organism: Bacteroidetes bacterium CG2_30_33_31 (assembly GCA_001872625.1). Taxonomy (GTDB): domain Bacteria; phylum Bacteroidota; class Bacteroidia; order Bacteroidales; family UBA1556; genus UBA6267. The sequence continues at coordinate 24,926 of MNXP01000068.1, read as the reverse complement.
ATACCATAATTAGGGTCTTCAAGGATAAGTTTGGTTTCTTCTTGATCCCAATTTATTTTTTCTCTCCAATTTATTAAACTATATGGCATTTGATCTCCATATTCAATAACGTTACCATCTTTATCCATTTGATAATGCTCACCTAATTCTTCTGGGTTATCTGCTTGACCTAAAAGCGTATGAGCAATTGAGTCACGCACCCATTCTACAAATTGGCGATACTCGTTATTGGTGATTTCCGTTTCGTCCATATAAAAGGCTTGAACAGACACTGTCCGAGTTGCATTCATCTGGCCATAAGGGAGGTCTTCATCACTTTCGCCCATATTATATGAGCCTTGTGGGATGAAGAGCATTCCATAAGGGTCTTCTTGATACCAGTCTTCACGGTCTTGAACACCGATTAATTCACCATGGTCTGAGCTACATGCAGTAAACCCTATTGACACGGCAACGAGGGCTAAAATACTGTACAGATTTCTTCTTGATTTAATCAACATAACTTCTCTAATTTATCAATTGCGGTTTTTTACGAGAACCAAATTAATATGTTTCATTATAAAAATAATACTGTTTTATGTCTTGATGGTTTCACAGGCACTATAATTTCAAAAGAATAGTGCAAGTAAACTTCAGCAGAACCAAAACTCCTTTTCTTATTATCAGATCCTTTTCTTCCTATGGCTGATGTAGTAATGTCGTAAGATATTCCCAAATCAAATCCAGGTACTTGGGGAATTTTCATACCAGCCAAAATGGCTACTGCATCAACAGCACGGTAAGTAACGCCAGCATATATTGCATTATTGTACCAACCAAGCACATTTATATCGTACTGTGCTGATACAAAATCTGTTTTAACCAATAAATTCGGATTAATTACTATGTTTGGCATTGTAGGCAGTTGATAATAGTAACCTCCATAAATAAAATAGTGCCTTTTGTATTGAGGGCTTCCTAATCCGCTTTGAAATTGTGCTACGGATTGACTGAGTTGTGTGCTTGAAATACCAGCATACATAAGCTGGTCGATTTTATAGTATGCTCCAAAAGCCATATCGAGTGACATTGACGTTTGAACATTTTTGCTTTGAAGCAAAGGGTCGGTTGGGTCTGTGGGAACAAATTTAGAAAAATCAACTTTTTTATTGATAGCTCCAGCCTGAAGTCCAATGCCAAGTTTTCCGGGGCCTAAATTAAGTCGATAAGCGTATGCTAAGCGAATTCCTATATTATCTTCAAAGCCAATTTTATCTTTAATAATGGATAAGCCAATTCCACCATGAATTGCATTTACATTGCTTTCAAGAGTAAAATATATATTTTCTGGAGCGCCTTGATCTCCTCCATAAGTTGAGGTAAACCCAATCCATTGCTGTCTGTAAAGTGCTGTTGCACTGATAGCATCGTTGCTTCCTGCATAGCCAGGGTTGAATGCCATATTCGAAAACATAAAATTCGTATATTGAATTTCCTGTTGCGCATATCCAAACACACTTAAAAGCATAAAACTTATAAAAAGTAATTTTCTGTTCATAGGTTTGATTTAGTATTACTCCTGTCAAAAAGTTGCGCTAAAGTAGAAAAAAAACTAATTGGTATATACAAACGCAATTTTTTATGTAACAAAATAGTAACAATATGTTAAAAAGTATTTATCCTTTACAAAAAAACCAGCACGAATTTGAAGACACAAATATAGTAAAAAAGGTTGAGTCTATATTTTATTTTATTTTTTTTAGCAATAATTTAACTAAATAATATATTCTGAAAAAAATAAATTTCGATTTTTTTTAATGTAATAATTTTAATTTTGGGAAATATTATTAATTAAATTTTCAAAAAAATTATATAATTAGTTAATAATCAATATTATAATAAAATTTACATAAGTTTTTGATATACTTGCCACCATCTGTCGGGGACTTCTCCAGCGGTTGCATCCTCATAATCTTGATATGAGCAAGGTACCATAAAATGACGTTTATATTTTTCAAATTCATTGCTTGTAAGAGGAATTTCCATCCACCAACGGCTACTTTTTTGGCTTTTATAGAACACAATTTCGTCAATATTTTGGTCGATGGGCACAATAAATTTCAAATAATCTGATTTATCTTTGTGTGGGGCATCACCTTTTCTGTTATAAAATCCTTCAATAAAGTACCAAATCATTTGCGATAGAAGGTATGCAGTTTGATTATTTTTGTCAACTAAGGGATTAAATTCGTAAAATCCTATCGAAGAGACTTTATCGCTAATACCAGCATAACGAGCAATTTGGCAGGCTTCTTCACCATAAAATCCGTTTGGTGAAGCATTTAAATTACCTGGTGCATCCGATTGCCTTATTGCACTCAGATCGAAACTAACAATATCTGAGTTGCGAATTAAAGGCTCTGTTTTTTCCATATCAGCGTGCACTATTCCTAATCTGTAAACATCAAAATAGAGTTTTTTCATTAAATTTATTGCCTCATAATCAACAAAATAAGATTGATATCCAATATTTGTGAGGTTAAAAAGGAAGTTAGGTTGATGTAAAATTATTTTGCTAATATGTGATTGAGAATTAAAAATCTCCTCAGCATTACCGAGGTCGAAGCTTGAATCAATAGTTGTAAGATTTACAATTTTACCTTGTTTTTGATATGCTAAATAATTGGCATAGGTTAAATCTTGACTGCCTCCAATAATAATAGGTATAATTTTGTTTTCCAGAAGCTCTGCTATTACATTTCTTGCAGCATAATAAGTGTCGTCAATGGTGTTACCTGCCTCAATATTTCCAATATCAATAATTTTTAACCTGTGAGTAAAGCTAAAAAGGGAATAGAGAAATTTTCTGACTGCAGCTGGAGCTTCTTCAGTACCAATATTATTGACCGAATTTCTAGATTCTTTGATTCCTAAAATTGCTAATTCAGCATTTTTAATTTCAGGAAATCCATTTAAGATGGTGAAACAATTTATAAAATTGCCTAATCGGCGGTTATCAAGCTTACCGTCATGACTAAAATCCGGTTGTTCTATCGGATGCAAATAGATTTCTGAATCCATAATAATTAATCGTTATCGATACTAAGATTTCTTCTTACGTGGAATTTTCTTTTTAGTTGCCGATTTTCCAATTATTAGTTTGCAATCTTCTAAAGTTAAGGTTTTTGGGTCTTTGGTTTTATCAATTTTATAATTATTTTTTTCAAAAGAAATATAAGGTCCAAATCTGCCATTGAGGACTTTAATTCCTTCTTCTTCACTAAATTCTTGAATTAATTTATTCTTGTCTGCTTCTTGTTTTGCTGTGATAAGTTCAATTGCTCTATCTAAAGTTATATTTGATGGGTCATCGGATTTAGGGATAGAGAAAAAGCTTTTATCCATTTTAATATAAGGGCCAAATCTTCCAACTGCTACATTTAATTCAAAATTATTGTACTTTCCTATAAATTTCGGATAGTCAAATAGTTTAATTACTTCTTCAAGAGAAATGGTTTTTAAAGATTGGTTTTCATTTAGGCCTGCAAATCTGGGCTTTATTTCATCAGTGGTCTCACCAATTTGTGCTATTGGACCGTATTTACCCAATTTTACATAAATATTTTTACCGGTTTTTTGGTCGATGCCCATAAACCTTTCCCCACTAAACTTATCTGAATTTTCTTTTGTTTCCTCAATCTTTTTGCGAAAACCAACATAAAATTCTTTAATCATAGCATTCCATTCATTTTTACCATCAGAGATTAAGTCAAATTCTTTTTCAACATTGGCAGTGAATTGGTAATCAATAATATCTGAAAAATATGTCATCAAAAAGCTGTTTACTAAAATTCCTATATCTGTTGGAAATAATTTATTTTTTTCAAAACCATAGTTTTCAAAAAAATTCGATGATGTAAGTTTACCATCTTTCAATTCAATTTTTTCAATATTTCTTTGTTTGCCTTCTCTTTCTTCTTTTACAACGTAATTTCTTTTTATTATGGTCGAAATTGTTGGAGCATAAGTTGAAGGTCGTCCAATGCCCAATTCTTCCATTTTTTTAACAAGGCTTGCTTCAGTATATCTTGGAGGCTGCTTTGTAAACCGCTGGATAGCTTCAATAACTCCATAATTTAATGCCTCGTTTTTAGATACCTTTGGTAATAGTCCATCAATAACTTCTTCGTCTTCGTTGTCAGAAGTTTCGGTATAGAGTTTTAAAAAGCCATCGAAAATGATAACTTCTCCACGAGCAACAAAATTGTATTTAACATTGGCTGCTTCAATATTTATTACGGTTTTTTCTAATTCGGCATCCGCCATTTGACTTGCTGTGCTGCGTTTCCAAATTAAATCGTAAAGTCTTTTTTGAGATGCATCACCAGCAGATGATTGTTTGTTAAAATAGGTTGGTCGAATGGCTTCATGAGCTTCTTGAGCTCCTTTAGTGTTAGTGGCAAATTGACGACTTTTAGAATATTTGCTTCCAAAAGATTCTGTTATTTCTGCTTTTGCTGCGTTTAAAGCCAAATCGGAGAGATGCACAGAGTCAGTTCTCATATATGTAATTTGCCCAGATTCATAGAGTTTCTGAGCAGTCATCATGGTTTTAGCTACTGAAAAACCTAACTTTCTTGCTGCTTCTTGCTGAAGCGTTGAAGTAGTAAAAGGGGGTGGTGGAGTTTTTTTAGCAGGTTTTTTCTCGACGGATGAAATCTTAAAATTTGCTTTTGAGCAGCTCTTAAGAAATTCTTCTGCGTCTTTTTTCAATACAAATCTATTAGAAATTTCTGCTTTGATTATTTCGCCATTAGATGTCAAAAATGTGCCAGTAATCTTAAATGCTGGTTCTGCACTAAATTCATCAATCTCAACCTCTCTTTCTACAATAAGTCGAAGTGAAACTGATTGCACTCTGCCTGCCGACAATGATGGCATTACTTTTCGCCATAAAAGTGGAGAAAGTTCAAAACCAACAAGGCGATCTAAAACCCTTCTTGCTTGCTGAGCGTTTACTAAATCAATATCTATTGTTCTTGGATTTTGTACAGCATTAAGTATGGCATCTTTGGTTATTTCATGAAAAACTATTCTCTTTATTTTGTCATCTGCCAATTTTAGAGTCTCTTTCAAATGCCATGCAATAGCCTCTCCTTCACGGTCCTCGTCAGTGGCGAGCCATACAATTTCTGATTCTTCAGAAAGTTTTTTGAGTTCAGTAATTATTTTTTTCTTTTCTGGGTCATTTACGTAAATTGGTTTAAAACCATTTTCTACTTCAACACCCAACTTACTTTTAGATAAATCGCGTACATGTCCAAAGCTTGATTTGACTATAAAGTCCTTACCAAGAAACTTTTCGATGGTTTTTGCTTTCGCGGGTGACTCAACTATTACTAGATTTTTTGACATCAATTAAGATTTTTTTTGATTCGTTAAAATAAATTTGTTTTGCATTTTAGTGATAAAATAATAAATTCTTTCAATCAATATTAGCAATGCTTTTTGTAAACAAAATAATTTTATATGGAATCATATTTAGATATTTTCATTAATCATATTAGGCTTACACAAATATTTAAGTATATTATTTTTTTAATCCAGTTTCAATTTTACCTGTGCTTGTGTTCAATTCCGATCCTCCTTTAGAATGGGGAATCAAATACATAGAAAAAAGTACAATTAAAGCTAAAATAGGCCACAGTCTGTTTTGCGGTTTTTTGCGTAAAACAAAAAAAGCAAAGACCCAAAATATAAAAGCAAAAAGGGTTTTATTGTCTGTCCAATCGCCTCCAAATGGCCAGCCAGTCCAATAAGCACCAAAAGCATATTCTTGTACAAGTGGCCCAAGCAACAATCCGCCAATTCCTAAAGCTATAATAGTTACTCTTGCGAATTTGATAGTATTATTTCCCTTAAAAATGGTTTCTATGCCTGCTCTTGTAGCAAATAAAAGGCTAATAATCATAAAGAGAATGTGCGGAATTAATATATAGCGTGGTACAAATCCTTTAAACCTAACCACTACTGGGGTTTTATCCATAATGGCGATTTTTGATTCCCCTTTATACAATTCTATATGGTATTCAATTTTGCCGGCTGCTGCTTGTTCAGGAAGAGTAGAAGATAAAACACTTATTTCTTTTCCTTCACCAAAGATTGCATTTTTATGAATGCTTTTTCTAATCATTTTTTCAGATGTCCATGCTTCATCTACGCGATACTTTTTGTAAAAAATAATTGCTTCAACAGAAGTATCTTCAATTGGTAGATCTATGTTGCATTCAGATCCTATTTCACATGTTCGTATTAGATCAAAGTGATACTTCTGTTGTTCCAACATCACATCTGTTTTTGCTGGATATGTAGGTCCAGTTAGCCTTTGATACATCATAATGCTGATAGTTATTACTACTGTAATAACCCATAATAGGAATAGTTTTGATTTGCTCATAGTTGAAAATTGGTTTTAATATAAAACGCCGCAAAAATAATCTTTTTCTTTAAACTTTGTTTCAAAGCAATATTTTATTTGTTTTTGCTTATAAAACATAAATATGTGAATATGGAAAGATGATCGCTAAAACCGCCTGTATATCCTTTGCCGTAGGTTTTAAAAGGAATATTTCCACCCTTCTTATCAGCTGTCAAAACCCAATCAGGTTTAAAAATAATTATTTGAGTTTTATTGATTTTCAAGCCATTAGCAGCATATAGCAAATTGCCATTTACAATCATATTATCAATCATATTCCATTTGTTTTCAGCCCAATAATAATAGCTTCCCTCGTGATTTAATTGCTCTTTTAGGCATAGATCATAAAGCGAATTTGAGTTAATTAAAGTGTCGGTTCTTCCAGCTTTTAGGACTTCTTTAACGCTAAAGTCCAAAGGTTCGTCATTTAAATCGCCCATAATTAATAGCTTAACTTTAAAATTCAGTTTGCTTAATGAGTCGGTAAGATGCTTTACCACCATTGCTGCGGCGGCTCTTTTGTTTCTCGATTTCTCTTCACCACCAAGTCGTGAAGGCCAATGATTTACAAAAATATGCAATGTATCTTTTGCGCCTTTCACATAAAACTTAGCATAAAGTATATCACGTGTTTTAAATCTCGCATCGTTAGTAAGAGTTACTGGATAATTTTTTTCGCTTATTAGATTTAAGTTGGTTTTCTTATAAATTAAGGCAACATCAATTCCTCTAATATCTGGGCTTTCATGATGAATTATTGAATATTTTCCTTTCTTCAAATTATTTGAATTAATCAAATCATTAACAACTTTTCTGTTTTCTATTTCGCAGAGTCCAACTATATCGGGGAGTTTTTTTGAATCGTAGGATGAAATAACTTTGCTAATATTTTGAATCTTAGTAAGATATCTTTCTGATGTCCATTTTTTGTTTCCATCAGGTGTAAATTCTATATCGAGTTTGCTTTGATCATGAATAGTGTCAAAAAGATTTTCTGTATTGTAGAAAGCTATTAGAAGATTTTTATTGCAAAGGTTGCTTTGAGCAGATATTTGGCAGTTAATAAAAGCAAAAGCGCTAATTAACAGCATTTTGAAAATATTATGTTTAATCATTATTTTGTTTTATTTTTGATATTATTCGTCTGTCTTTTTTTGTAGGTCGCCCTAATCCGCGATCGCGATATTCAAAATTTTGCTTCATCAACTCAAGTTTATTATATTCACTTTCTGGAGTTAAATCTTTAATATATTGCTCTATTAATTTTGCGCCAACGCGTTTTTGAATTGGATCAATTACCTCAAAACTTAAATTAAAGCTGTCTTTTTTCACATAAATGATGTTACCAATACTTACCTCTTTAGAGGCTTTTGCAGCTTTTCCATTAATAATTATCTTGCCCGATTTGCATGCTTCGGTAGCTTGTGAACGAGTTTTGAAAAGCCTAACCGACCAAAGATATTTATCGATTCTGGCAATCATTATTTGGCTCTGAAATATATTTCTATTGGAACTCCTTGAAAATTAAAATTTTCGCGAATCTGATTTTCAAGGAATCTTTTGTATGGCTCTTTTATATGCTGCGGATTATTGCAGAAGAAGGCAAAACATGGATAATGAATAGGCAATTGAGTAATATATTTGATATGAATATATCTTCCTCTTATTGCTGGTGGCGGATTATGTTCAATTATTGGTTGCAAAATATCATTCAGTTTAGATGTGGCAATTTTTGTTACTCTTCTTTTATACACATCATTTGCAAAATCTAAAGCCTTAAGTATTCGCTTTTTATCTAATACCGAGGTAAAAATAATTGGCACGTCAGTAAATGGAGCAATCTGCTCTTTTATAGATTCTGTATAAGCCAATATCGTGTTTTGGTCTTTCTCTATCAAATCCCATTTATTTACCATAATCACTATGCCTTTATGGTTTCTTCTTGCTATATTAAATATTGCTTGATCTTGTGATTCAAACCCATTTTGTGCATCAATCATTAAGAGTACAACTTCACTTTCCTCGATAGAGCGAATTGCTCTAATCGTTGAATAAAATTCTACATTTTCTTTTACCTTAGTTTTCTTTCTGATACCGGCAGTATCAACCAAAAGCATATCGTAACCAAAATTAGTATAGCGAGTAAAAAGTGAGTCACGCGTGGTGCCGGCAATTGAAGTAACAATATTTCTATCTTCCCCCATGAGTGCATTTACCAAGGATGATTTGCCAACATTTGGTCTTCCTGCTATTGCAATTCGTGGAATATCTTCTGGATAATCAACAAAGTCTTCTTTATTAAAAACTTTCACAACTTCGTCCAAAAGATCACCAGTGCCAGAGCCGTTGATTGCTGAAATGGCAAAGACTTCACCTAAGCCAAGGCTATAAAATTCGCTAATATCATTAATTAATTTGTTGCTATCTACTTTATTTGCAACAAGAAAGGTGGGTTTTTTTGATTTTCGAAGTATCTCAGATACATCTTCGTCCAACGGTGTTACTCCGTCTTTTGCATCTACCACAAAAACTATTGCATCAGCCTCCGAGATTGCTATATCAACTTGTTTACGAATTTCCTCTTCAAAAATATCATCGCTTCCAATTACATATCCGCCAGTATCAATTACTGAGAAGAAAATTCCATTCCAATCAGATTTTCCATAATGTCGGTCTCGAGTAACTCCGCTTGTTTCTTCAACAATTGCCTGTCTTTTTTGAACCAATCTGTTAAATAATGTTGATTTGCCTACATTTGGTCTTCCAACAATTGCTAATATATTTCCCATAAAATGATGCTTTAATTGAGCGTGCAAAAATAGGCTTAATTTGATAGCATAAAAATAAAAAGGACTATCCGGGGAGGACAGTCCTAATTATTAACTAAAAAACTGAATATGAAAAAAAAATTTTATGAAAACTTTATAACCTCTACAGGGCATTCATCAGCTGCTTCCTTAATTGCATCTTCGTATAAACTGAAATCAACTCCTGCTATAACTTCCGATACATCATCAATCTCGAAAACTTCTGGAGCTGTGCCCTCGCACAAGCCGCAAGATGTACAACCATCTTCTACCCAAACTTTTGTAATTGCCATTATTTAAAAATTTAAAAATATTATTTATTTACTAACTTTATGCAAACATACATCAATAATTTATTGCTATTAAGATTAATTCTTTAAAGCTAATAAATATCAGAAATTTTGTGCCAAGCATTTCACAGTCATTATCGAAATATTCGATTTCAAATTTGTTTAATTTGTTATAAATCAATTAATAAAAATTAAAATGTTTAACGGTTAGGACACTAGTTATATGTATTTTAACTTTAGTTTCTCATTGTAAATCATTAGTTAAATATCCCGTTTATATGGAATATTATTCATAGCGTGCTCAGTTATTGCGCTTATTGTCAACGATGGATTTACTCCAGGATTGGCTGAAACTGTTGAACCATCACAAATCATTAAATTTTTATAACCGAACACCTTATTATATTTGTCAATTACTCCATTTTTGATATTATCACCCATCACCGCACCACCTAAAATATGAGCAGTAGATGGAATATTGAATAAAGTTTCAGAAAGAAATACCATGGGCTTGCCACCAATTTTTTTTGAATATTCCTCGGCTAAATCGTAAGCTAATGGAATTTGAGAAACTGGTTTTTTCCCCTCAGTCAAAGATGTTTTCAATCTGAATAGTCCTTTTGAAAAAGATAATTTTGTGTCGATATGTTGCATAAATAAAAGTACTGCAGATTTGTTACCAAAATTATTTACGGTAGTTATCTTTAAGTAAGCCAATGGATTTGTTAAATATTTTGAAATTAGCTGAGCTATTCGATGGAATAAGTTTCCACCTTCTACATTTGGAAGCATTCCTATTCTCCAAAATCCTGAAGATTTATTATACCTTACTACTTCTAAATGAGTGCTTTTATCAACATCTAATATTGACCCAATTGCAATGCCTTCGCTAAGGTTATAAGAATTGTCGGCTGTAATATTAAAAATCAAAGCTTCATTATTTGTTCGAATATCCATACCTAAACGATTGCTTAAGTTTGGTAATTTTTTCTTTTTCAATTTTAATAATAGATTCATCGTTCCCAAAACTCCACCCGAGAAAATCACATTTTTAGTTGAAAAAGTAGATTTGCTTTTCAATAAACTTGTTGATTTTTTTGAGATTACAAAGTATCCATCTTGTCCATTTGCATTGTTAATTGGATGAACATCGTAAACTTCTTGTTCGGCAATGACCTCTACACCAAGTTTTTGAGCGAGATATAAATAATTTTTGTCGAGAGTATTTTTTGCGTTAAATCGGCATCCAGTCATGCAGCCTCCGCAAAAAGTGCATGCACTTCTTCTTGGTCCTTTTCCTCCAAAATATGGGTCATCAACTTCTTTATCAGATTCTCCAAAAAATATTGCGACTTCTGTGGGAGCGAAATGATTTTCAATTCCTCTTTTTTTTGCAATGTCTTTCATCACCAAATCGCCTTGTCCAAGTTTAGGATTTAAGGCGCTTCCCAGCATTTTTTTTGCAATTTCATAGTGAGGTTTAAGCTCAGTTTTCCAGTCGCATAAATCTTTCCAAGAGCCAGAATTGTAAAATTCATCTTTTGGCATCGGCAAAGTATTGGCATAAACTAATGAACCGCCTCCAACACCAGTTCCGCTAAGAATACCAATATGTTTGTAAAAAGTCATCTTCATTATGCCGTAAAAACCCACCGATGGAAGCCAAATCCATTTCTTAAGATTCCAATTTGATTTAGGAAAATCATCAACTTCATATTTTTTGCCTTTTTCAATCACGAGAACTTTGTATCCTTTTTCGGCAAGTCTTAATGCTGAGATAGAACCACCAAATCCACTTCCAATAATGATATAATCGTATTGATGAATTTTATTAAGCGTCATGGTTTTGAATATTATTGGAATTATAAGAGATAATTAAAGCATAGAAAAAAACGAAATATACCACGCCAGCTTGAGTATTTAGCATAGATTCGAATAAAAAATGCAGACAGAAAGTCAAGATGAAAAGACTAAAGATTAATGATTTTCGATTTGATTGAGATGAAAAAGGAACAAACATTATTGCTAAAAGCGAAACAAACCCAAAAATTCCAACGTATAGAATGCTTTCAAGATATTGATTGTGAGCATTTAACTTTAAGCGAGCTGGCTCAGTATAACCGAGTATTTCATATTTTTTCTTTAGCTCAATTCTTACGTCTCCATTGCCTAATCCTAACCAGAAATTTTGCTTAATAAGCTGAATTGATGCATCCCAAGTCATAATTCGCTCGGCGGTACTTTCTACATTTTGCTGGCTACCTTTTAAATATTGTTGGTAGTTTTTTACCGATTTAATCATAGCTTGAAATCTATAATTTGTGCCAATAATCCAATAAGCTGAAAGCAGCATAAATGTCATTATTGAAACTGCAATTATTTTGTTCCAATTAAAGGTGTATCGTAAGGCAACTATCAGCACTACAATAAAATAGATTAAAATACCTGCTTTTGATTGTGTTGCCCAAATAATAGGAAGAGTGATTATGGCAGAGAAAGAATATAAATATTTGAGTTTCTTATTATGAGTTTTATTTATAAGAAAAATGTTGATTATCAGATTTATAGTCATGTAAGCAGCTAAATAAGTTACATGAAGATGCGGTGAGAATGGAGAGTAAGTAGGGAAATTATTACCTGAAATTTTTATCAATATGGCTCTTAAAAGAAGTACAATGGCGGCAACCAAAGTTGCGACAGAATAAAGACTTAAAATATGGTCTAAAACAACTTTAGAATTAGGTTTTTCAAAGCCGAAAATTAACGGCAAAATCAGAAATGGCAACTTAACTTCTAAGTCGAAAAGCGCCTCTGGCTGATGCTCCGATAAGAATGCTGAGAAAATATGAAGCACATAAAAAAATATTGTAATTAGCAATAATTTATTGAATTTTTTGAAAGAATTATAACCTTCTGCAAAAAAACCAATAATGCAAACAAGGACGAAAAATGCAGTTCCATTTAATGCCATTCGACCGCCAAAATTTAGAAACAGAAAATATATTAAGAACGAAAAATATTTTAAATGGTAAAATTGAATTTTCGGCATCTGCTGTTAATTTGAAGTACAAAAATAGTTAATAATCTCAATTTTTATAATTCAATGTCAATTTAAGACTATTATTTTATCAAATTCATAAAAATATTTAAGGCAAAGAGCTTTATAATAGTCTATTATCTTTAAGAAATTTGTAAATTGAATTTGAAAAGATACCTTTTTCATTTATCAGATTTCTGTTAAAATCAAATATTTCTTTTCTATGAATTAACATTTGTTCTAAATCTTTTGGTTCAAAAGGTTCAATTAAACCATTTTGCCAATTTTGAATCCATTCCTTGTTAGCAGGCAAGTCAGAAAGTAGCGGAATACAGCCGTAACTCATTGCTTCAATAAGACTTACAGAAGTTGAATCGCTATCTGGAAGACTCAAAAAAAATTGAGATTTTTCATAAATTTCATTCTGAGAGTTCTGATTTATAAAACCTAAAAATGAAACATCATCTTGTAAATCAAGTTTTACTACTTGTTTTTCGAGCATGCCTCTCATATTTCCATCGTTGGAAATAATTAATTTAGCTTTATTATTTTTAGCTTTTATTTTTGCAAAGAAATCTATGATTTTATCAATTCTATAAGTTTGACTAAGTCCGCGATTGCTGAAATATAGATTAACATTTTTGGATGAAGCATCCACATCTGGCAAATTTTCTATACCAAAAGTGAAAGTGCAGATTTTCTTTGTGCTTAATTTTCTGATTTCGGCGGACATAAACTCTGAATCAGAAGTTATTATTTCTGATGAGTTTAAGGCGAATTTAGTTATTAATATATAAAAATAATTTTTCTTGGGGCTAACTAAAATATCTGAACCCCAAGCGGATTGTATCAGGGTGAAATGATGTAGCGACAGCTTTTTGGCTATGGCCGCCAAAAAACCCGAACTGGAAATATAATGTGCATTTACAATATCTGGTTTCCAATTATTTATGATTTTCAATACCGCCCAAATTTTCTTCAATACAACTACATTTCCACCGTTGGAGTTGAGACTTATATTGAAAGAAGTTCGATTTTGCTCTTTAATAATCTCAAATAAATCAGTATGAAAACCTTGAAAGGAGATTAAATATAAATCAAAATATTTTGTTAATATCTTAGCCCATTTTACGATATGAACACTTTCACCGTCGCCAATTAATAAGTATTTTTTTCTTTTAATGGTATTTGGTTTTTTATCAATCATCTCACAATTTTAAAAGGTTTTTAAGCTCTTCATTAAGTCTCTTTACCTGAACTTTTCTATGATGCTGCTTTATCAAATCTAAATTGAAATCTAAAGATTTATGATTTAGCCATAAGTCATAAGCTTTTTGGAAGCAATCTGCTGTGGCATTTATATCGTCGAATTCTGCCACAAAACCCGCTCTGCAGTCTTCAATTAATTTGGCAGCCACATCATTTTTATCTACAGTGGCAATGATTGGTTTAAGACAGCCCAAATATTCAAATATTTTTCCACTAAAAACACCTTTTTGATTTTGATTTGGATGTATTAAAAGTAGCGCGTCAGAATCTTGCATTGCTTGAAGTGCTTGATTATGTGTGACTTTCGGTGATGTGCTAATGATTTTTGAAGCAAAATCTGGTATCTGAATTTGATTCCCTACGCCAACAAAATTAATCTGAATTTTAGCCTCAGAATTGTTTATTAGAAATAATTTTAAAGCTTCAAAAAAGTTAAATGGTTTCCTTTCTCCATAAAAACTACCAACGTATGACACGGTAAAAATATTATTGAAATTCTTTTTTACATTTTCCATGTCAAAGTCGAAACCATTCCTAATTTCCAAAAAATTAGATTTCTTTGTGGTTTGATATTTTGCCAAATAATCCAATATTGGCTCTGAAACTGACAAAATTAATTCGGCTGAATTTACAATTTCCTTCTGAATTTTATCGAAATAATTTTCTTGAGATTTATTAAAATGTGGATGAATCATATTGTCGCGAAAATCGGCAATCCAAAAAAAATCATTGCCTTTTTTCTTAAGATTTAATGCCGCCAAATGCGTTGAAACTGGGGCGTAAGTGCTTAAAACTATTGATTTTTTATTCTGTAAAAATTTTTCTGAAAGATATTTTTCTGCTAAATTTTGCCAAAGCTGATATTCATTTCTGACAAAATATGTAAATACTTTATTATATGCAGCTTTCAGTTTATGAATAAAAAAAGACTCTTTTCCAGTAAATTTCATAATATGAAATAGTCCTGAATTTTTAAATCTTTTCACTTTATAGCTCACTAATTCAATTGATTCTTTAGCATTATTTTCATTTTCAACAGTTATAACTTCCACATCAAAAACAGATTTGTCGATATAGTTGGCAAATGCTAAAATTCTATTGCTGGCAACAGAAATTGTTGGCGGAAAATAAGTTGAAAGTATATATAATTTATGTTTGTTCAAAATCAATAATTTATTTAAGGTATTGTTTTATAATGTTTTCCAAGATTATTTCTTCATCGAAATCGTTGAGAATTTTTGCAGCAATTTGATAGTTTGGTTGTAATTTCTTAGAATCAAATTCAGTTTTTAGTTTGTAAATGTAATTTATAAATTCTTGGGTATTTTTACAGAATTCTGACGATTCAAATTCTTGATTATATGCAACATATCTACCGAAATATAGAGCCTCAAGCACAAAAAATGCAAGCCCATCTGTCTTAGGCATTCTAAGGCAAACTACCGAATTTTCAATTTTTTCTTGCATATTATCAACCCAGCCAAGCAAATAAATATTAGAAGGCAATGGCTTTTTGTAGGATTCTAAACCAACAACATAAAAGTTAACTTCTGACAGACATTCAGCAATAATTATAAGTTCGTTTATTCCATAAAATTCTGGATTTGAGTTTCCTATGTAGGTTAAGACAGAAAAAGTTGATGGAAAATCTGAAATTTTCTGTTCTTTATTAAATCCTTTTAATGGAACAAATTCAGAATTAATTTGAATTTTTGATAGCTCATTTACATACCATGGAGTGTCGGTTAAATGTATTGGATATTTAATATATTTGGGTTTTGAAATTGGAGTATTCGCAATTTGTACTGCTCTATACAAATCGGATCCTACCCAATGAAAAATCAGTTTTCTATGTAGTAAAATTGAAAGGTCAAAGACAAAACTTTTTTCTAAAGAGCCATTAATAGAGTGAATTACATCACAGTTCCAGATGTGTAAAAGAAATTTAAGTTTGTCAGACTTCGAGTAGTATGTATTTAGAGCTATAAAAGTAAATTGAGGATATTTTGCCTTTAGTTTATTTACTAAGTATTTTGTAAAGTAAGGTAGTCCTACAATTAAAACTTTCATTATCAGCTATATAAGAGATTTTATAATTTTTGCAGGATTACCAGCAGCAACTGAAAATGCAGGTATATTCTTGGTAACCACCGCGCCAGCAGCTACAACCGAGTTTTTACCTATGGAAACTCCAGCCAAGATGACTACATTGAGTCCAATCCAAGAATTTTCGCCTATAATAACTTTGCCGACTTTTCGAGGATAATACTTACTCATTGGTCTGCCGCCACAATCTTGATGTGTAAGAATTTTTACTCCAGCACTTAAAATAGCATTGTTTTCAAGAATTATTTCGTCGGGAAGATCAAAAAAAACATCAGTTCCGATGAAACAATTGTCGCCAATATAAATATTTTTAAATGGCTTTGAACCTAAAGATGTATTGTCAATGATTATTTTACCATTGAAATTTGGAGTTTTGCCAATGTTGGCACCAAATTTTTTGAGAATAGCAACAGTGTAATTTCTATTCGCTTTTTGGATAAAACTTGTTAATGCGTAATTGCCTATGAAATATAATTTTAGCCATGCTTTGACTAAAGTTATAGGATAATTTAAGTAGTAAAACAATGCCTGAAATTTATCTTTCATACTTAGGAATTTAATTCAATTATAATACTGCCTCAAGTTTGCAAAATTAAGAAATTTTATTGGCTTCTACAGAATCAATGGTAATTCTTGTTTTCTCATATTTTAAAATTATTCGGTAGAACCAAAGTAGTATAACTATATAAAAAACAGGCATCAAAGTGCCTACCCAAAGAAAAACGTAGGTTGGATCGCTGTAATATTGCGAAGCCACCACAAAAATCATAACCAACAAAAAATTATTGATAATACCAGCAAACATATTTGTTTTTACATAACCTAATGTTAGTGGCACTTGAGAAACTGGAGAGGCTATAGTGGAGAAGAAAAGCCATGGAGTTAGATATTGAGCATAAACACCAGCTTCGCGCCATTCTTTGCTAAAAACTACTGAAAATATTTGCGGTCCCCAAAAAAGTATGATTATAAAGAAAGGGAAAGTTAAAAAAGCAATGTTTCTTATAGTTTTGGTAAACAAAGCTTTGACAGAGTATTTTTTAGCAACTTTTTCAGAGAATTGCTGATAAAAAACCTGACCAAGACTTGATGCTAAAATGGCTATTGGAGCTTTTAATACTCTCAACATAAAACCATAAAGACCTACAATAGATTGGGAAAACAACATCATTAGGATTATTGGAATTCCTGTGATAGAGATCATATCTACCAAACGATGTGGCAAATTAAATTTAGGATATTCAATGTAAGTTTTTGCTACTTCTTTCAATCTTTTCCATGAAATCTTTTTTAATCTTTTTCTGTCTTCAGAAATAAATTTTAATGAATAAAGTAAGGTTGAAACTAACTGCCCCGAGATGCTCCCAATAATAAGTCCACCAGCTTTCATTTTTGCAAAACCATTGATTGTACTTATTGTTGCAGTGGTCGAAGATTGGCTTATCATATTGTAAGATAATGCTTTATATGATTTATTTCTATTGTGCCAAAAATTAAACGCTTGGGTGATTCCTAAGAATAACACGCTTAAGCTTAGCAAAGGAAGCCAAGGTTTAATATCTTTTGACGATAATGCTCTGCTAATGGCCTCTGGAAATATTAATGTTATTATTAATATAATTAGCGATAAAATTATAGTAATTCCGATGGATAATACTAAGAGGTGAAAAGAGTCGGCCTTCTTTGCCGGAAGCATAATTGCCAGGTCGTAACGGAAAGTTGCTAATACTCCTAAAAATGCAGAAACAGTAAGAAAAATTGTGAATATTCCATAATCAGAGGAGGTGTATAATCTACTTAAAATTATAGAAAATGCAAAAGGAATAAGCTGAGAAAGTCCAGACCCAAACATTAGAATCACTACGTTTTTAAGGAAACTTCCTTCTACTAATTGAAATTTTTTCATCAAATATATTCCTAACTCTGATTATTTGGCAAATGTAAAACATTTTATTTTCTGGTGTTAATTTGTTTGTTGCTTGTTATGTTTTGCATTAATTCGGTTTTGAGGAAATTTTATGCCACAAGCCATTAAGAAGTTTATGCCAAAGCAATATTTATAAACCATCAAAGTGCTAATTTCGATAAATCTTTGGTGCTAACAATCAAAAAACTAAAATGTGTAAAGCATAAAAAATTATCTTTGACCCTTTATTATTATAGAAAATTTATATGAAAATTATCACCATAGTAGGAGCGAGGCCACAATTTATAAAAGCAGCAGCAGTAAGTAGAGAAATTGAAAAGTATAAAGATATTCAGGAAATTATCGTTCATACTGGACAGCATTTCGATGCTAATATGTCTGAGATATTTTTCGAAGAAATGCATATTCCAAAACCTCATTATAACCTCAATATTAATGGTTTAAGTCATGGCGCAATGACAGGTCAGATGATAGAAAAGATTGAAGAAGTTTTGATGATAGAAAAACCAGATTGGGTGCTGGTTTATGGCGATACCAACTCCACAATTGCAGGAGCATTAGCTGCGCGAAAACTTCATATAAAAGTGGCTCATGTAGAAGCTGGATTGCGCTCGTTTAATATGACCATGCCTGAAGAAATAAACCGTATTCTAACGGATAGGATATCAAATATTTTATTCTGCCCTACAAATGCCGCAATTAATAACCTGAAAGCTGAAGGTTATGAAAATATTGATATACAAATAGTTAAATCAGGCGATGTGATGCAAGATGCGGCCTTATTTTATGAAGAAAAAGCAAAAGCTCCTGATTTATTTTTGCCAAAAGAATTTGTTTTAGCAACAATTCACAGAGCCGAAAACACTGATGATAAATCACGCCTTGAAAATATTTTTGAAGCCTTTTCCGAAATTGGAAAAACAATGCCAGTCATTCTGCCCTTACATCCGCGAACTAAGAAAATTATTGAATCTTCCTCATTTAATATTAATGAAGATAGAGTTCAAATCATTAATCCTATTGGTTATTTGGAAATGGTTTTTCTTTTGAAAAGAGCCAAATTAATAATGACTGATAGCGGAGGACTTCAGAAAGAAGCATTCTTTTTTAAAAAACCTTGCATCACTCTAAGGGATGAAACCGAGTGGGTTGAACTTGTGGAAAATGGGTTTAATACAGTTGTGGGAGCTCGGAAAGATAAGATAATTCAATCTTTCGAAAATCAGCGTTATGACATAGATTTTTCAATGGATTTATATGGTAAGGGCAAGGCTTCTGAATTTATTATTGAGAAATTAATTAATTTTGTAGAATAAAATATCTTCAATAATTGTAAATCATTAAATAATAATATTATGGTAATAGAAAATAAGAATCATGATGATAAAATGGCTGAGAAATTAAAGGAAGCTTTTAACCCAAAACCATGGAATGAAACTAAAACACATGATAGCTGGGCTGTATTCAAGATGATGGCCGAAATGGTTGAAGGTTTTGAAAAGATGTCGAAAATAGGACCTTGTGTTACAATTTTTGGTTCAGCGCGCACAAAGTCAGACAATCCCTATTACCAAATGGCTGAAGAGATAGCGTATCTGCTTACCAAACAAGGCTTTGGAGTAATCACTGGCGGTGGGCCTGGTATTATGGAGGCAGGAAATAAAGGCGCTCATTTTTCGGGTGGCAAATCTGTTGGCTTGAATATAGATTTGCCTTTTGAACAAACTTCAAATCCATTTATTGATAATGATAAATTGCTAACATTCAACTATTTCTTTGTAAGAAAGTTGATGTTTATGAAATATTCTCAGGGTTACATTACCATGCCTGGTGGGTTTGGAACGATGGATGAACTTTTTGAAGCCATCACGCTGATTCAAACTAATAAAATGGTAAATTTTCCTATAGCCTTAGTTGGCAAAGATTATTGGGAAGGCTTGGTAGATTGGATTAAAAAAACACTGCTGCTTTCTGGAAATATCAAAGAATCCGATTTATCAATTTTCAAAATCGTCGATTCACCAGAAGAAGCTGTTGCTCACATAAATAATTTCTATACCAAGTATCATTTGAAACCAAACTTTTGATGAATTTAAATATTTGCAACATTCCAATTAAAATGTTGAAGATTGAAACTGATGGTTTTCATTTAATTATAAAGGTGAAAGTTAATGGAAAGTCGGCAACTCTGCTTGTAGATACTGGAGCGAGCCAAACTGTTTTTGATATTTCAAGAATCAAAAAACTTTTGAAAATAGATGATGAAAATTTTAAGTTAGATCTTTCCCCACATTTATCTACTGGACTGGGAACCAATACTATGGAAAGCCATATTGTAGTGATTAAAAAATTTCAGGTTGGAAGTTTGCAGCTCAAAAACTACAATTCTGTTGCATTGCCTATGGAATATGTTAACCAATCTTATGAAATGCTTGGCTTTAAAGGTATTGATGGTGTGCTTGGTAGTGATTTTCTATTGAAATACAATGCAATCATTTATTACAAGAAAAAACTTTTGAAGATATATTATTAAGCAAAATATGGCTGAATTTGTACTTCAATTCAAATAGTTGAATTACAGTTTATTCAAAGAATATGTAATCGTATTTCAATGCATATTTAGAGTCGATGCCCATGCCGTGCATAAAAATTTCTGCCTCGGTAGTCAAAATATTTCCATCTTCATCATAAGTTCTTACAATGCTGTGATTTATTTCGCCTTCTTTATTGGATTCAATATGCTCAATTTCATTATTGTGGTCGTCATATTTATATGAGCTTGTTATGATAGTTTTGCCAGTGGAAAGTACTGATTTTTCAATATTTCCCTTTTCATCGTATGAATAAATTATATTGGAAATGATAAGATTTTTCTTGTTTCTCGAAATCTCTTCTATCAAAAAATTTTTATCGTTGTAAGTATAATCAGTAGTAGTTTCAATATCATCTTTATAATCAGTAATAACCAATTGAACTAAATTTCCCTCTGAAGAAAATTTTCTTTTTTCTTGTGTCTCGAGTTTCCCATAATCATCAAAAATCTTGTAAGTATTTGAATCATTACTATATTCATAGAGATGCTTTTCCCCTTCTTCGCCTTCATCATAAGTTATTTTGGAAATTAATCTACCTTCAGCATCATAAGAAATAGCGGTTTCATCGCTGTAATTTTCAGCATATTTAGTAATAATTTTGCTGATTCTTCCGTCGGAATATTCAAAAAATTTATGTTCACCAATGCTCTCATCATCCATAAAAATTATCTGCTCTTTTAGGATTCCGTCTTTATACACAAAGCTATATTTTTCTGCCAAATTACCGTTAGAATCATAGCTCAATTCCTCTAATAATTTACCATCATGGTCAAATTGACGGTATAGAGCTGGATATTCAACAATGCTAATGTCCTCATCTTTAATAGATTTAAGCGTATAATCTAATCTTATTGCCTTGGCAATTTTAATTTTCCGTTTGTTCATGTATTCTAAATTTAACTGGCTGCAAGTTTAAAGAAAATATTATTCACCAAAATTTATTAATAATGAAAAAGTTTGCAAAAAAAATGTACTTTTGCCGTCCAAAATTTATAAATAAACGATATTAAAGGTTCTTTCAGGATGTTAAATAGAAGACAAATTCGAATAAAAGCCCTCCAAGCATTATATGCTCATTTTCAGTCGGGAACAGATGATTATATTTCGACAGAGAAATTCCTAAAACAAAACATGAAAAAACTTTATGAGCTGTATATTTATCAGTTATCGTTGTTAATTGAAATTGTAGATATTGCCGAAGAGCGCATTGAGGATGGTAAAAATAAATATTTACCTACTGAGGCAGACCTTAAGCCTTCAACAAAATTTATTGATAATAGGTTTATCCATAAACTTAGAAATAACAAGGATTACATTGCTCAACACGAAAATTTTAAAATTAATTGGGGTGGTGAAAGAGAAATGCTTAAGAAGATTCTTGCCGATATTAGAAGCCAGTCTTTTTATACAAAATATCTGGAAAATGCTGAAGATAATTTTGAACAAGATAAAAATATAATCATCAATATTGTTCGTAAAGTACTGATAAACAATGATAATTTAAAAGATTACTTTGAAGAGAAATATTTCCTTTGGAGCGAAGATTTCTACATGACTTTGTCTTTTGTGCTAACAAGTTTAGACGAAATTGATGAAAATTGGGCAGTTGAAGCCAAACTTTCACCGCTTTATAAAAATGCCTACGATACAAATGGGCGCAATGAGGATGAGGATTTTCTTTTTAATCTTTGTAGAAAATGCATTGCTAATGTTGATAAATACGACGCTTTGATTAAGGCAAGAGCTATTAATTGGGAGTTTGATAGAATTGCGGCAATCGATTTGGTTTTGATGAGAATGGGAATGACTGAAATATTTGAATTTGAGACTATTCCATTAAAAGTTACATTAAATGAAATCATTGAATTGGCTAAGCATTTCAGCTCAGCTAAAAGCAATATTTTTATTAATGGTATGCTCGATAAAACAATTGAAGAAGGATTAAAAATAGGTACTATTGTAAAAAAAGGCAGAGGCCTTATTGGTCAAAAATAGAAATCATGGAAGTGCGGCATTATAATATTCCAGTTTTTATTCCTGAAATAGCTTGCCCTCACAGATGTGTTTTCTGCAATCAAGAAACAATTACTGGCATTCACAAAGCACCCAAAGCTGAAGAAGTTAAATCTTTAGTAATGAGCTATCTTTCAACTATTAATCGTAAAAATACCGAAATAAAAATTGCTTTTTTTGGTGGAAGTTTTACTGGACTCCCAATTGAAATTCAAGAAGATTATTTAAAGTCTATTCAACCCTTAATAGTTGGAAATATCACTGGAATAAGAATTTCTACACGCCCTGATTATATCAATTTTGAAGGTTTGCAAATTCTTAAAAAATATCATGTAAGCAATATTGAGCTTGGCGCTCAGTCGATGGATGATGAAGTATTGAGGCTTTCTGGTAGAGGACATGACCACAAAAAAGTGCTCCAAGCGGCTGAACTTATTAAAAGTCAAGGATTTCAGCTTGGACTTCAAATGATGATAGGTTTGCCAGGCGATAGTTTTGAAAAAGCCATGGAAACAGCAAGACTCATTGTGAATGCTGGAGCTGATGAAACTCGAATTTATCCAACATTGGTAATAAAAGATACTGTTTTGGAACAACGCTGGCTTAAGGGAAGTTATCAACCTTTGACCTTGGAAGAGGCAGTTAGGCAATCAAGCGAATTATATAAATATTTCGAAAAAAATAAAATTAAGATATTGAGGGTAGGACTTTATCCATCGGAGGAACTTGTGGATAATAGTGGATTTTTGGCTGGGCCTTTTCATAACTCTTTTAAGGAGCTTGTTATGAGCGAAATATGGAAAGATATTCTAAAAGAAATTGAACCTAAAACGGATAAAATAATTCTTAAAGTTCCAGTAAAAGAATTTAATTTTGCCAATGGATATAAGAAATCTAATTGGCATTTTCTGAAATCTAAGTTTCTTTCGGTAAAATTTATTGCCGATACTCAATTAAAAAATAGAGAATTTCATGTTGATTATTTGTGATAAAAGGTTGCCACAATCGGCAAAGCTTAAGCTTAGCAAATATGGCGAAGTTGTGGAGTTTTTAACCAATGAGATTGTCTATGAAGCTATTTCTGGACATCCAGATATTTTTTTTCATGCTTTTGAAAGTTCAATTATTTATGCTCCCAACACTCCAAGTGAATACTTAAAGAATATTGAAAATACTGAATTTCAAATGATTGCTGGTGAAATAGCTCTTGGTAAAAATTATCCGACAACAGCACTTTATAATGCCGTTGCCAATGAAAATGAACTTTTTTGCAATAAAAATATCATAGATAAGTCAGTTTTAAAATTGCATAACCGCAAGAGAGTGGTTCATTTTAATCAAGGATATTCGGCTTGCAATATTGTTGTTGGAAAAAAATCGATGCTAACTTCTGACCTGGGAATATGCAAAAAAACTAATTCTCAATATTTTAATCCAAAAGATATTATTTTGGAGGGTGCAAATAATGGTTTTATTGGAGGTTGCTGTAGTGTTTTCGATGACAAATTATTTATTATTGGCGCTTTAAAATTTGTTCGGGAAAGTCAGATTATAATAGATTTTGCTTCCACAAACGAATTAGAAATTATAGAACTTTACCAAGGTAAACTTATCGATGGTGGCGGAATAATATGGATTTAGATATAGAAAAAAATTAATTAGTCATGAAATTTTAACTGCAAACCTTGTAAGAAATTTCTTAAAAACTGGTCTTTGCAAACCCTATATTGGCTTTGAATTGGCTTACGAAATAATGCACTGAGTTCGTGCCTGCTCACTTGCATATCCACAAGTTTAAAAATATCCAAAATATCTTCATCTTTTAAATCTAAAGCAATTTTAAGCTTTCTTAATATGATATTATTATTGGTGCTTTTTTCTGGAATCGCTTGTGCTCCATCTTTTTTACCCCTGCGGTAATTGATAAAACCGTTTAGAAAAATAGCCAATTGCTTATCATGAATTTCTTTGAAAGCCTCGTCGTCGTCTTTTTTTAGCCAATCGCTAATTTCGGATCTCGTAACCTCGGCATCTGCCAAAGCAAAAATCCTAATCATGTTGTCATCAGAAAGCTTGAAAGTGTAGCGTAAGCGCCTCAATATATCGTTGTTATTCATTTACTTAATGATTTTCTCAATGATTTCTTCTTCATGGTCTCCATTATAACCAGTAAGCTTTTCTTTCATAATAATTTTATCATAAATAGGTTTAACAACTTCATTTCCAGAGGCATCAATAAAACCAAAATTTCCGTCTTTGTAAACTTCCGCCCAATCTGTTTTGTACATTCCGAAAGGAAATATTTCTTCATATATTGAGCTAACAACTTCTTTTCCATTGACATCTATAAATCCATAATTTCCGTCTTTGTAAACTTCCGCCCAATCTGTTTTGTACATTCCGAAAGGAAATATTTCTTCATATAT
>MNXP01000040.1 GCA_001872625.1 Bacteroidetes bacterium CG2_30_33_31 | reverse complement strand
AGAAAAATTTACAAATCAATAAGGGTATTTCCAGATTTTTTTTCAGGGAAAATAATGTTAACACCAAAGTGGAAATTTGCATATTTAACGGCATCAGGCACAAAAATTCCAGCAATATTATCGCTAACTAAATATATCTGAACAGGTTCTATATTGTAATAAATACCAGCGCCAATATTTGAGTAGCTTCGATTTATAATAGAATATGAGCCAATAACTCCCAAATTATTAAGCATTTGTCTATAATAAGTTGCTGTAAATGAAGGTCTCAAAATTTTATTTACAATCTCTGATCTTACTAAAACACCAATATTTTCTTTATCACTCAATTTATAAGTTGCCCCAAGATAAATTTTAGCAGTCATCAAGATATTGTAACTATGCCATGATTCTTTGATATCAAATTTATTTATAAGTGAATCACCTATTGAAGTTATTTTATTATTCACTTGGTCATTTGTCATGTTTCTAAAAGCAAGTGCATCGATTCCTTCAAAAGTCCATTGATTGCTTGTGGTTGAGTAATTTAAATAATTCCTATCAAATTTTATATACCCCAAATCCAAAATTGAAGCAGAGAAACTGTATTTATCATCGAGTTTATATGTTGCCCCCAAATCTATACTCAGGCCAAAACTTCCTCCATAAAATAAATACTCGGAATTAGAATAATTTCCTCCATTAAACCATTGTTTTGGAACAGAAGTATTTATAAGCATATTGGTTTCAGTTGTGAGAAAATAAGTGTTTTCGGCTGTATATAATTTTGCATCTAAGGTTTTGGTATGAATGTTAGATTTGCCAAAAAGCATTTTAACTTTTGCCCCAAAATTCCATTTAGAATCAAAGTTGTAAGCAGCGCCAAATGCATATTCTCTATAATGAGTAGCTTTCAAAAATGTTGGAGCCAAGTCGATACTTTTTCCGATGCTTGTACCATTACCATGTACAGCAAGATTTACTAAATCATTTGAATACATCATATTAAAATCAATTATATCGGAAACAGCAAAATTGAAATAGTATTTTTTCCATAACATTCCACCATTAAGCCATTGTTCGCTTAACCTAATGCCAATATTATTATTGTTTTTTATATGATTAGAGATATCGTTAAAATTTATTATCAAAGAATCGTCAGCCCTTCTTGTGAAAAGTTGATTATATTTTATTCCACTTGTGCCCATTTGAGCATAAACCGACGATAAACCAGGAATTCCTACATGATATTGATATTTGGGTATAAATGCTGGGTTTGCTTGATTGGTTTGAATTACAGGATTAAAATTGTACATAGTAAGGTCAAATTGTCCGTAAAGATTATTTGCTGCAATCAGGAAGGTAAAGCTAATGGCTATGGCTGATATAATTTTTGATTTCTTCATTCTATTATTTATTTAAAATTAAAAATCTGATAAATAATTAAGTTTTAAAGCTAATTTAATATCAATTCCATAATCTGAGTAAATCTTAACAACTTTTTGACCTTGTTCGGATGTGGACAATTTTGCTGCGAAAATAATCTTTTTAGAATTAAATAATGTATTCAATTTGTCACCTGATAAAACAACGACTGTGGTTTTATTCAATGGACTGTAGGTTCTATATTCTGGTGGAGGACCAACTAATGCTGATATTAAAAGTTGTTCGTTGTAAGGCAAAAGAGAATCTAATATTACATAGTTTGAGTCGGCTAAATAAAATTGAACATAAGCGTCAGCTGGAAACATATTGCTAAGATTAAATCTTAACTCCGCTGACTTCACACCGGCAACTTTTTCAATATTCAAATCGCCTGAATCTTTCAAAGTAAAGTTCAAAGTTCTTCCATACATTGGGAGTTCAATTTCTGCATCAACATATACTTTAGAGTTGTCAAATACAAAATTATTGTTTATTCCTCCAGCTGGATTGGTAGTGCAAGATTCCTTGAAAACCATTTTTGTTGGTTGAAAATTAAATATATCTACAATATTAGAGTTGCTTTTATCAAAAGTAAAAACAGTAGTATCAAAAGTTTTTTGGCTTGTGGCTGCGCCTATAACCAAGTTCGACAGTAGTGTTGATATAAAATTCTTTTTAATTCCATCTTTTTCGACATAAAGTTCATCCATATTAATTTTAATGGGCAAGCCAAAAGAATTATAAAATTTAAGATGGAGTTTAGGATCTTCAAGAAAAATCTGATCAATTGTAGAATTATCAAAAAGAGACATGCCTAATGAACCTTGGTCTATATTGAAGTTATATTGTCCAAAATACCCATAAGCATTATAGTAGGTAACATTTCTAACACTTTGTTTTACATACATATTATAAGGTGAGTTGTCGGGGTGTGGACCAAATTTTACCATTACTTTAACAAATTCACTCAATTTATTATCATTTCCATTTGGATGTTGAAATCTTGCGGTGTAAAGATTTAAAGGAAATGAAGCTAAAACAGTATGGGATGCACCTCCGGCAGATGGTATTTTAATATTTTGAATAAAGGTAACGCCATACCTTGTAAGTTCTGGAATAATAATTTGTACAGTCGATTCGTGATTAATATTTGTAGTAATTTCAAAGTCCAAAGAACCATGCTTAACAAAAATACTATCTACAAGTTCTCCATTCGACCCCACAATATTGGCGTCCAAATTAAAAATTCTATATGTAGAATCATTAGGAATCATGCCAGAAGGAAGTACGATTCGAAAGTTTGAATCAATAAATTGATCGGGAATTGTAACAACATTTAGGCTATTCTGACTTGAATCTTTTTGTCGATATGTTAAACTTAATAAGCCGTCAGGGTTTTCAGACCATATTTCTGAACTATTCTCAATTATCTGAGCCATAGTAAGTTTTGATTTAATTAAAGGTGCTGCTAAGTCGGGATTCCATTCACCACCAGCAATTTTATCAGTTGAAAATCTATCTTTATAACAAGAGTTTACTAAAAGAGAAATGACAACTAAAACGAATAGATTTTTAAAAAACTTTTTCATTTTCATTACAAATATATTATTGTGTGTATATTTAATTTTGCATCTTTAATAACAATTTAAGGCTGAAAAATTAGCTTTAAAATGAGACAATAAAAGTAAGCTTTTTTTTTAAAGTAAATAGTTTATTTAATTAAAAAATTACTTACAACTCTATTGTTAATTGTTATCAGACGCAAAAAGTCACTTTTTGTTGCTTCGCCTATTTGGTAATTTATAGTTGATTTGAATTCGCTATTAGTTAAAGCTTTGCCTGCAACACCCACTAAAATTAAGGAATTATCAGTTTTATTGTGAAGAATTAATTTGCTATTATCTTCTGTTTTATAATTTATCGCCACCATTTTATCTATTTGAACTCCTGCCAATCTATGTTGATAAATGACTGTTTTATCTTCAGAAAAAACCGTTAAAACATTTTTATCTAAATAAATATAATCAGAATTTCCATCCATATCAAAATCAGAGTATATAAAATCATGCTTAGTTGAAAAATCCGCGAAGAAAGTTTTTGTAACCCCTCCGTCAGCAGATATTTCGACTACCCTACCCAGTAGATCAGTTGTAATTAATTTCTCTGCATTTCCAGTACCTTTTATATAATATTTGGTTTTGCAATTATTTGTAAAACTTAGTTTGGCTTCCATTCTAACTTCACCTCTACGGCTTGCAAAAATAACGTTTCCAAGAGTATCAGAAAAGAGCAAAAAATCTTTAGTATTCAATCTTATATGCTGAACTGGAGTTAGATATCGAGATGAAAAATCGGGTTTAGCCCAACCTGTAGTTTCTTGTCCATTGAGCATAATATTATGGAGTTTCCCATCTTTTAAAGGTATCACAAATCTATAGTCTTTAGTGCCATCATAATCCATTAAAGCCATTTTGCCAGTAGCAGAATGTTTCAACTTATGTGGATAATCTTCTACCCTATTGCCATTAATATCAATAATATAGATATAATTTGCAGTATTGAAAGCATATTCATTCCTACCATTTTTATAAAAATCTAAAACATAAATATCACTTACTGGAGCTTCGATTAAAGGAATCTTCCAAATAATTTTCCCACTATTATCGATCTTGTAAAGATTTTTTTGATTATCAAAAACCAGCAACTCTTCAAGGTTATTTTGTATATTTATTATTGGCAAAGGATTTCCAAAGACATCAGCATCGAGTGCTGTCTGCCATTTTTCAGAAGCATTGTTAGTAGCATTAATGTTTCCACTATTAAGCACTATGGAGGTGTAAGTACCATTTTCTCCAGCACTAAATTCTATTCCAATGCAGCCAATCTTATTAAAATTTAAACCAAAAATTTTCATATTTGAATCAAGGTTTGTTTTTAAATATTTTGAAAAATAGCTATTATATTGAGTAAAATTTGAAAAGATAAAGATATTGGCATTGTCGCTAATATTTTTTGCAAATTCATTGAATTTCTCATCTTCTTTGAGAGTTCTTCCTATCAAGTATGAATCAATAAAAGGGTAAAGAGCAGCTCCACTATTTGCAAAAACTATATTATTTCCGACCTGAGTATAATATGTATTTATAAGATTTTCATACATTTTACCAAAAATATTTGGAATAAAATAAGGGATATTTATATGTCTAATTGTGTATTCTCGGTAAACTGGTGTATCTCGCGAATTAGATTTAATGCTAATTGACTCCAGTTGCTGATTTGCTTCTTTTAAATCAGTAGCAGCAATAATTGCAAAGGAATTTTCTTTATCTAAATTCCATTCAGATTTAGTAACACACATTGCTACTTCTTTATTTATCCACGATAATACATTTTCTTTAACATCAATTTTATACTTTTCCTCCATTTCAGTTGTTCGCGATTTCTGCGTTTCCGTATAAAATTCTTTAGATTTATTATAGAATTCGGAATAATTTTCAACAGCAGTATAATAAAGAAACATAGTGTTATATGGCGCAATATTTATAATATTAATATGTTGAGGCTGTTGTCCATCGAGCAATTTTAAAAAAGTGGGTATTGAGTCAGTTTCTATGGAATAACCCGAAAAAAGTATATAATTACCTGATACTTTAATATCCATCTCTGCTCTATGGCTTAAGTTTGATAAGCAATCTATCTCTTGCCTGTAATTCGGTGCTAAAGAAGCCAAATATCTATAAAAATATTTATAGTTAACATATAAGTTCGGATCATCTTTTCCAGCCATTTTAATGAGTTTGGCCATGGCAGGAGTTGTAGAAATTTTATGAATATTCTTTAAATTAAATACAACTTTTTCAATTAAAAATTTGCTATTAGTAATTGATATAATACCTTTATTAACAACAAAATATAACTTCAAATTATTAGAATTAAAAGTAAAATTATTAACTGTAATATCTTGAAATTTACTAATAGTAAAACTTCCTTTTTTTTCTAAAAATTTGAATAATGACTTTCCATCAAAATCCTCAGAATATGGAATTGTATAAAGATATTTAAAATTGTCGGTACTCATAAGATGTGCTGACACATAAAGATTTGAATTGCTTATAATTTCATTCAAATCTTCATCTTTTGATGCTTCTTGAAATAGAGATTGCAAGGAAGCCATTGAGCTGTCTTTTTCTGTGCCAAGCATTATTTGACCTAAAAAATTTGAATTAGATTTTAGATAATTTTGCAACTCACTTATTGAATTTAACATAAGTATAAAGGCATTATTATCAGGAATGGCATCAATAGGTTGCACTATTTCAACCGCAGCTTTTGAAAAATATTTGAAGGCAACATAACCTAATGCTACAACTAAAATTGACGCAAGCACTATTGCAGCTATTTTTAATTTACTCATAATTTATATTGTTGTTTATCAGTTACTTAATTTCATTAAATAATAAGATTTAAAATGTACTCAAATTTAAAGTATTGCCCTTTTTTAATATTTTTATTATCCAAAACAAATCAACAATAAGATGTTAATACCATCAAAGATTTTTTTAAAAAAAGTTTGTTAGTTTACTTTAAATTTCATTATCAGTTTTACAAATTTGATAGTGAATTTACTTTAGAAATCGTTTGGCTTCATGAATTATAATCATGAAATGAGCATGGATATATTTATAGGTATTTAGCTATTATTTTCATATTTTAAAACAAATTATAGATGTTTAAGAATTTAATGCGAGTAAAGGCTAAGGAGGAGTTCTAACCCCGATGGCTATCGGGGTTAGAACCCCTATAAAAAAATCTGTAGCCTATTAGATTAAGGATACAGATTTCATTTTCAATTTTAAAATCAGAAGATATTTACATTTAGCGCATTAAGGTGATTGTTCCCTGAGCTTTGTCAGTACGAAAGTAAGTTTTATATGAAAGCATATAATAATAAACTCCATCTGCTGAACCAGCGCCATCCCAGTCGTTTTTGTAATTATCTGCTTCATATATTTTCTTACCCCAACGGTTGTAAATAATAAGAGTTGAAGATTCTAATTTATCAATATTTTTAATGAAGAATACATCATTAAATCCGTCGCCATTAGGTGTGATTATATTAGGAATATTAATTTCATCAATAATTACCATTACTTCGTGCGAAATTGAATCGATACATCCTTTGTCGGTTTTTAAGACAAGCCAAACTGTATAATTACCATCTTTAGAATACAAATGTTCCGGGTTTGTAAATGTAGAAGTATTATTACTTGAAGCCAAATCTCCAAAATTCCAACTATAAATAGTACCATTAGTAGACATATCCGTAAAATTTATAGTGGGAGCTTCAATAGTTGTTACAGGAGGTACTGTCATAAATGCTGCGGAAGGTGATGGATATGAATTTATAATATTAGGTACGTTAAGAGTTCCTTTACACGCTTTATCAGTTTCAACAGATAATGTAACAGTATATAATCCAGCATTATAAATATGTGAAGGATTGTTTACTGTTGAATTTGAACCATCACCAAAATCCCAATTCCATTTGGTAATAGATGGGTATGACATATCATTAAAATTAACAGTTAAAGGCTCGCATCCATGAAAAACATCAGGGAGAAAGCTAACGCTAGGTTTAGGATTAACTTCAACATTTATTGTATCATATAAAGCTGGGCAGCCCGTAGTATCTGAAACTTTCACAATATATTGGGTTGTCTGTGCAGGAAAAGTCGAAATGCTATTAGAATTCGGATTATTAACCAAATTTGATGGTGACCAGTCGAAAGTATAAGGCTGAATTCCAAATTGAGGAGTAACTAAAAGCTTTGCCGTATCTTCACAAACACTTGTATCGGCTGAGTGTGTAGTAATAATTGGCACATAATCATCAATTTTTATTGCAACGGTATCAATTGTACAGGGTGAAGTAATAAATTTTAAATTAAAATTTTCTTGGCCTTCGGCAACATGATCTACCAAAGGATGAAGAGTTATTGTTCCAGTCTTTGAACCTGCAGGAATCAATATGCTGTCGGGAATTAATGGAAAATCAGTACCGTTAGTTGCTGAACCCCACATTGTATCTACATGTACGGTAACCGAATGATTTAATGCTTTGGGAATTTTGGCTGTAATAATGGCATCGTTGCAACCTTCAAGAGCAACAGGCCAAGCACCTTGAACAGCAAACTTTGCAGAGATTTGTACTGCAGTGGAAATAAAACTATTGGCTTCTAAGAAAACTCCAGAATCGTAAACATGATCGCTTACATCTCCAACAGCGGCTTTGAAATGATATGTACTACATGGTATTACGGTCGTCCATGCAGTCATAACTACAGTCATTCCATCATATTGAATTGTTAGACCACCATTATTATCAACATATTTGCTGCAATTCACACAAGGTCCAGTGTTGGAAGTTCCATTATTTATATTATTTATTGAAACAGGTGTATTTAAAGTTCCAGGCACAATGGCCATATTTTTATTAGTATAATTACCACCTGCTGGATTTGGTCCAGAAATAAAAAATCCGAAAACATCATTAAATGAGGAATTTGCATATTCAGGATACTCATCAGAAGCAAAAACATATCTAAATTTAATGGTATCTGCAATTGGCACAAAATCAAATTCTAAAGCCGCTGCATCGTAAATTGTTCCTGAAACTAATGAAGCAAGCTGAGGATCACTTCCTCCATTTACATTGGCTCCAGCAGAACTTGAATTATTTGGACCAATTGCAATTACTGCATTCCCTGAAGTGAGAATTATACCAGAATATAAACCTATATTGGTAGTGCCTCCATTGGTGAATTTTCCTATTGCAGCTGCGGCACCAGTATATGAAATATTAGACACTGTAACTCCATATCCAATTAAAGTATTTTGAACATATTGAGCCGCGGTATAATTGGTGTTAACTAACAATTGAGCATCTACTTCAATAATCGTTAATAATAATACTATAATGTTCAGCAGTCTTTTCATAATTTTATATTAATTTTTAACTGTTAAATTAGTGAGTTCAAACTTATCAAGTGGAGCAAGTGCTTCTGAAGTTGAACTATAAAAAACTGAAAATATCTTTGATTCGGAATCAACTTTTCCAGTTATCACTTCTCCTTTGTCAAGTGTCAAAGTCAATTCATATTCGTTTGGCGAAGGCAAATTGCAAGCTCTACAAACGCCGTTATACCATAAATCCAATCTCCAATTAACAACTTTTGCGGTGTTGTTAGTATTTTCATACTTGAAAATTAAATAATTCTTTGTCACATTATTGGCTTGGTATTCTTGCACTTGCGTATAAATATTAATACCATCTATTGATTTGAAAAGTTTCCATTCATTTTCTTTGGTAGTATTTGAAAATAAAAAGAATGTTGTCATGATTATTAAAGAGATAATAGTTTTTGCTTTCATGGCTTAATTTATAAAATTATAAATGACTTTAGGTTTGTTCTGACAAAGGTAAAGCAAAAAAGTTTATTAAAGATTAAAAAATCACTTTTTGCATAGATTAATTAAATTATATGGACTTTAAAATATATTATCATACAATGGCAACTTTTTATACTTTTATGGTCTGAAATTTATTCGCAATTTGAAACGAGAAAATCAACACACACATTATGAAAAAAATTTACTTTTTTTGTTTATTATTGTTTTTTGCATTTGACGTTAGTTCTCAGGCTAATGAGCAGATGAATCCAAGCGATACGTCGCAATATCCATATTGGATAGAGATGATGCAAAATCAAAGTATCAGTTTTTACAAAACTCAAAGGGCTTTTAATTTATATTGGGCTAATCGTCCTATAAAAAAGGGTCAAGGATGGAAACAATTCAAACGTTGGGAAGCCTATTGGCAAACCAGAGTTGATGCCAATGGATACTTTCCATCTCCTGCACAGAATCTTTTAGCCTTTAATCAAACGCAAATTCAAGGTTTTGCAAATAATGGATTATCGGCAAGTGGTGCCTGGACGCAGTTAGGGCCAACGGCGCTTCCAGCAAATGGAACAGGCCAACCCAATGGATTAGGAAGAGTAAATTGCGTAGCATTTCACCCTTCCAATGCAAATATAATTTATATTGGTGCTCCTGCAGGCGGTCTTTGGAGGTCAAATAATGGAGGAGCTTCTTGGACAAACCTTACTGATAACCTTCCATCCTTAGGCGTTTCTTCAATAATTATTGACTCACTAAACCCCTCAACAATTTATATAGGTACTGGTGATAGAGACGCTGGAGATTCTCCTGGGATTGGCGTTTATAAATCTACAAACGGAGGATTATCATGGGCAGCTTCTAATACTGGAATGGGAAATTTAACCGTTGGCATGATGCTAATACATCCATCAAATCACAATATTTTACTTGCCGCTACAAGTGGTGGAATTTATAAAAGCATAAATGCTGGGGCTTCTTGGACTTTAGTTTCTTCTAATACTTCAAATTATAAGGATCTTAAGTTTAATCCAGGTAATCCTGCAATAGTTTATGCTGTTATCAATAATGCCTTTTTTAGATCTACTAATACTGGCGACAGCTGGACTCAAGTAAGTTCTGGATTACCTACTACTTCTCGATTTGTGATTGGAGTTAGTCCAGCAAATGCAAATTACGTTTACATTATTGCTGGCTCAGGAACTGGATTTACAGGTGCTTATCTTTCTACAAATAGCGGGCAAAGTTTTACTGTTACTGGAAGTTCACCAAATATTCTTGGTTACGCTGCCAACGGTAGCGATAATAGTAGTCAGGCTTGGTATGACCTCTGTGTAGCTGTTGATAGAACTAACGCAAATATACTTTATGTTGGAGGTATAAATGTTTGGAAATCCACAAATGGAGGTGCATCATGGACAATTAATGCTCATTGGGTAGGAACTTCTGCCCCAGCAGTGCATGCCGACCAACATTGGCTTGGTTTTAACCCAATAAATTCAAGATTATATTTAGGATGTGATGGTGGGGTTTATTTCACAACTAATGGAGGTTCAGCATGGAATGACATTTCCAGCGGATTAGCTATTGCGCAAGTATATAGAATAGGGCAAAGTGCATCAAATAAAAATTTGGTAATCAATGGATATCAAGATAATGGAACAGCTATTTACAAACATGGCAATTGGTCAACTGAAATTGGTGGAGATGGCTTCGAATGTATTATTGATCCAACAGATACCAATTTTATGTATGGAGCTTTGTATTTTGGAGATATAAATAGGTCTAACAATAATGGAACATATTTTTCTCCAATAGCTGCCAATGGCACAAATGGAATTACCGAAGATGGTGCTTGGGTAACTCCTTACACTCTCAATGTAACTAATCCAAATATTATGTACATTGGATATAAAAACGTATGGAGAAGCACTAATGTGAAAACTAATAATGTTTCAAATATAGGTTGGACAAAAATTTCTACATTCGGCAATACTTCAAAGATAAATATGTTAGAAAACTCCCCTGCTGATCAAAATATTCTCTATGCCTCAAGAGGAGCGTCATTTTTTCGCAGCGATAATGTTAATTCTGCACTTCCAACATGGACAACTTTAACAGCTCCTGGAACTATTTCAGATATTGAAGCTCACCCAACAAACCCAAATATTGTTTATATTACAGCGGGGACAAACATTTATAAATCAACCAATAAAGGTTCTTCATGGACTTCAATTAAAGGGAACCTGCCAACAGTTAGCATGAACACCATAGTTTTTGATACCTCATCAAACGAAGGAATTTATGTAGGAACTGATATTGGAGTTTTTTATATTAATGCAACTATGAGTAATTGGGTAACTTTTTCGGTAGGTTTACCAGCATCAGCATCAGTTTCTGAATTGGAAATCTATTATGGGGCTATTTCATCACAATCAAAACTTAGAGCCGCAACTTTCGGACGCGGTTTATGGTCTTCAGATTTATACAGCCCCCCAAATGCACCACCAGTAGCAGATTTCAGCAGTCCTCTTACTTCACCATGTCAAGGAGGAGCATCTGTTTTTAATGATTTATCTACAAACGGACCAACTTCATGGCATTGGAGTTTTAGCCCCGCAACTATTAGCTATGTTGGCGGTACCAATGCAAATTCACAAAATCCAATTGTTCAATTTAATGCAACTGGAAATTATTCAGTTACATTAATTGCTATCAATCAATATGGTAGTGATACACTTACCAAAATAAATTATATAATTGTTGGTTCATCATACACGGCACCAAATGTTGAAAATTTTGAAACTTTCACTGTTGGAAATCCTGGTACTTTTCTTCATGACTGGACATTTAGCAATTCTGGAGCCTTTAACTGGAGAGTAAATAGTGGTACAACCCCTACAACCGCAACAGGACCAAACTCTGACCATACCACAGGAACAAGCTCGGGAAAATATTTATACACTGAAGCATCAGCCCCAGCCGTTGCAGGTGAAGAGGCTCGATTAATAAGTCCCTGCATAAACATTCCAACTGGAACAAACTATCAATTAGCTTTTTGGTATCACATGTATGGAAGCAACATTACTGGACTTCATGTAGATATTTTTTCAAATGGTAATTGGATTAATAATGTTTGGACAATTTCAGGACAACAGCAGACATCATCAGCATCAGCCTGGCTTAAAGCAACATCATCACTTGCTACTTATGCAGGATCTACAATTAGAGTTAGATTTAGAGTTATACGTGGTGCAAGTTATAATGGAGATGTGGCTGTAGATGATATTTCTATTGAATCAGCTATTTCAATTCCAGTAGTGAATTTTATTGCTTCTACCACAAGCACATTGACTGGAGTTCCAGTATCTTTTGCTGATATGACTTTAAATAGCCCAAACACATGGAATTGGATTTTTAGTCCAGCGACAGTTAGCTATCAAAATGGAACAAACAACAATACACAAAATCCTCAAATAATCTTTAATGCTGCTGGACAATATTCAGTTTCATTAATTGCTACTAATGCTTATGGTAGTGATACTTTAACAAAAACAAATTACATAACAGTAGCATCTGGAAATTCACTTCCATTCAGCGAAAACTTTGAAACTTTTACTGTTGGCACTCCAGGCTCTCTTAATAACTCATGGTCATCAACAGCTACAGGAGGTTTTAATTGGACAGTAAATTCTGGATCGACTCCCTCGGCCTATACTGGGCCTAATGTTGATCACACTCTTGGTACATCCGTTGGTAAATATATGTTTACTGAAGCCAGTGCAGGAGCCAGCGGTTCTGAGGCTCAATTGGTAACACCATTCTTGAATTTCACTTCAGTTGCCAATGCAGAATTAAAATTCTGGTATCACATGTATGGCGCAGGCATCTCAGCTCTAAATGTTGATGTATTTTATAGTGGCAATTGGACAAATGTTTATACAATTACAGGTCAACAGCAAAGCGTCCAAACCTTACCATGGTTGCAAGCAATAGTAAATCTTCAAGCTTATGCAGGATATACTATTAAGTTAAGATTTAGAGTCATTTCTTCGGGTGATTATAGAAATGATATCGCCATTGATGATATATTTGTTCAACAAATTACTCCACCAGCGAACGACAATCCATGTGGGGCAACGACTTTAACTGTAGGTACATCATGCAATTATACAACATCAACCAATGCAAATTCAACTTCAACAACTGGTATTACAAATCCGCTCTGTGGAGGTTACAATGGTAATGATGTATGGTTCAAAGCAGTAGTTCCTACATCGGGATATATGACAATTGACGCCGACACAGTGCCTGGTTATTTTCACGATGGAGCAATGGCTGCTTACTCTGGAAGTTGTTCCAATCTTACCTACATCAATTGTAACGATGATTATCTTGGTAGTGGAAATATGCCACATTTGTCATTATCTGGTTTGACTTCAGGAGACACAATATTTATTCGATTTTGGAAATTTAATGGAAATGGAACTGGAAGTTTCAAACTTTGTGTTACTGAACCTCCTTATTTGAATATTACTCCAACAAGCAAGAATGTAAGCGCAGCATTAGGTTCTACAACATTTCAAATAATAACTAACCAATCATGGACAGTTGCTGATAATGCTGGCTGGGTAACTGAATCACCTTCCTATGGTGCGGGAAGCAGCGCATTAACAGTTAATTATTCGGCAAATGCTGGAGCACCAAGAAATGCAACAATAACTGTATATTCTACTGGATTACCAAATGTAACAGCTGTGTTAAGTCAAGCATCAAATGTTGTTGCTGGTATTACTACTTCTTCACAATATCTCTGTAAAAACTCAACATCTACTTTTACTAATACTTCATTAAATAATACCACTAATTTGTGGTATGTAGATGGTGTTTATGCAAGTTCAACAACAAATTTAACATACATATTCACAACTATTGGATCTCATATAATTAAGTTAAAAGTTTCTAACGGAATAAATTCTGACAGCACAACATCAATGGTTTATGTTTCTTCATCACCTCTTGCTAATGCCGGCACAGATATCAGTATTTGCGAAGGAAACAATATAAGTTTAAATGCTATAATTTCTTATGGAACAAAACAATGTAATTCAAGCTGCTCAATGCCAACGTATTGTGTATCTCATTCAAATAATGATGGCTATGAATACATTCATCAGGTTAGCATTAATGGTTCAATAAATACAAGCGAAAACGAAGGGGTAGGATACCAAGATAACAGCTTAAATCTTTTCACCATATTAAATAAGGATTCATCATATAATATAGCTGTAACTGGAAAAATACCAGGAACAACTCCATATCTTGAATATGTTGATGCTTATATTGACTGGAACAGAAATGGGCTATTCGATGAGCCTTCAATTTCAATGGGCTCGTATAATTTTTCTGGAACACATGTTTACTCAGGAATTGTAACTGTACCATCAAATGCAGTATTAGGTAAAACTAAAATGAGAGTAATATTAAAATATGCATCCCAAATTGTTTCAGGTTGCGATAACGCTTATAGTTATGGTGAAACCGAAGATTATCAAGTTGAAATTGTAGCTATTGATACCGCACATTTTACTTGGACTGGTCCAAATTCTTATAATGCAACTGGCTATAATCCTGTAATAAATAATATTCCTTTGACAAATAACGGAACTTATACTTTAAGTGTATCAGATGATTTTGGATGCTCATCTACCGACACTAAAAATATTACTGTATATGCTAAACCAAACATCACATTTTCTGCAATACCTTCTGTTTGTGTAACAGCATCTGCTTTTAATCTTACTCAAGCAAGTCCAGTTGGAGGAACTTATTTTGGAGTAAATGTAATTAATGGAAGCTTTAATCCAGCAACAGCAGGCGCAGGAATTCATACTGTTTATTATACTTTTACAAATGCCTCTGGCTGTAGCGATACTGCAAGCCAAACAATTACAGTAAATGCACTCCCAACAGTTTCATTTTCAGGCTTACCTTCAATATTATGTGCGGGATCACCAAACATCACACTTGTAGGTTCACCATTGGGTGGAACATTTTCTGGCACTGGAATGAGTGGAAGTGTATTTAACCCAAGCATTGCTGGCACAGGAATTCATTCAATTACATATTCCTATACCAACGCAAATAATTGTTCTAATTCAGTTTCTCATTCAGTTTCGATACAAGCATTACCACAAGTTAATGCAGGAACTGATATAAATGTAAACTATAGTTTGACTGCTCAGCTGGCAGGTACTGTAACAGGTTCTGGAACATATACTCATCATTGGACTCCAGCAAATAAAGTTGTAAATGCATCTGCACTTTCCACACAAACAATTTCAATGACATCAAGTCAAATTTTTACACTAACTGCTACTGAAACTACAAATGGCTGTTCCGACAGCGACAATGTAACAGTTACGGTTATTGGCGGAGCATTAACACTTAATCTTTCTGTTTCCAACAACTCTATTTGCCTTGGCGATTCTGTTATACTTCATGCCGTGGCAGGTGGAGGAACGGGAAATTACTCTTACAGTTGGTATTTTGGAGGTAATTTATTTTCAAATAATAGCAGCCCATTAGCAATTCCAACAACAAGCGGCTATTATAAGATTGTTTTATCTGATGTAAATACTACAAAAGTAGATTCAATTTATGTAACAGTAAATTCCTTACCATCGGTAAGTTTTAGTTCAATAATGCCCATTTGTGAAGGCAGTACAAACTTTGCCTTATATGGTGGTTTACCTTCTGGTGGAATTTATTCTGGTGCAGGAGTAGTTGCTGGACAGTTTTATCCAATTGCAGCTGGCATTGGAAATCATCAAATAAAATATTCATTTACCGATGCAAATGGCTGTATAAATTCTGCTACAAAAGTTCTTACAGTTAATGCAAATCCCATAGCCAGCTTAAGTAATTTTAGTTCTGTATGTAATTCAACTCCAGCATTTTCTCTTACTGGAGGAAGTCCTGCTGGTGGATTCTATTCTGGAATTGGTGTTGTATCTAATTCGTTTAATCCAGTGGCTAACGGAGTTGGTACATATATTATAAAGTATATTTATATTGATGCAAATTCTTGTTCAGATACTGCCACCGCAAATATTGTGGTTAACTCCTCCCCTGTTGCCAATGCTGGCAACGACCAAACAATTTCATATAATTCTGCTGCTAATCTCAGCAGTTCGGCAAGCGGTGGTAGTGGAAGTTATAGTTATTTGTGGAGCCCTTCTACCTTTGTAATCAACGCAAATGTAGCAGCTACTTCTACAACAAATTTATTAATTTCCAAAATTTTCAATGTTAAAGTTACTGATAACCAAACCTTATGTATTGACAGTGATAAAGTTTTAATAAATGTTTCTGGAGGAAGTCTTACTTTAGCTCTAAGCTCAACAAGCACAGCAATTTGCTATGGAGATAGTATAAATTTAACTGCATTAGCTTCAGGAGGCACAGGCAATTATTCTTATACTTGGACATCAAATCCTAACGGATTCACTTCATCTGTTTATAGTCCAATTTTTCATCCTATTGCAAACACCAAATTTTATCTAAGCGTTAGTGATGGCATCAACACATTAATAGATAGCATTTTAGTTACTGTAAGTCCATTGCCATCAGTAAATCTTGGTGCTGATGCTCTTCTTTGTGGCAATCAAAATTTAACACTAAATGCTGGAAGTGGTTTTGCATCCTATTTATGGTCAAATGGAGCAACCTCACAAACCATAAATATTTTAGGATTAAATTTATCACCCGGAACTCACACTTATTCAGTTGTGGTAACAAATGCTGGTAATTGCAAAGCCACCGATATCATTAATATTGTAAAAGGCAACTCTCTATATCTAAATTTAGGTTTAGATGATAGCATTTGCAGCACTTCAAGTAAAGTGTTGGACGCTGGTTTTGGATTTCACAACTATTTATGGAGCACAGGCGATACTACTCAATTAATAACTGTCAGTGGTGCAAATGTTGGCGTGGGAATTCACAAAATATATGTTGACGTAAGTTCAATCTATGGATGTAAGGCAAGTGATACAATTAAATTGAAAGTTTATCTTTGCCAATCTATATCTGAACTATCTGATAATTATGATATTAAAGTATTCCCAAATCCTTCAAGCGGAAAATTTACTATACATATTGAATCTGCGATATCTAAAAATATTGATTATGATATTATCAATATTCAAGGTCAAATTATCAAAAAAGGTTCAATAAAATTCACTGCGCCGCTTATGGATTATAATCTTAATATTCCAAATCTTGCTAAAGGAGTTTATTTTATAAGAATGAAAAATGCAAATCTATTAAGGTTTGAAAAAATTGTGATACAGTAAATTCCATTATAAAAAAAATCCTCATTGAAATTTTCAATGAGGATTTTTTTTGCCATATCAATATTTATTTCTCCAGATTTTCTATGATTTCCAATTGAGAATATTGACTCGCCAATTCATTTATTTTTTCTAAAGTAGCTTCTTGGTTTTCTTTAATCTGCAAAAGAGATTTTTCTTCATAAACTTCATTGGCATTTTTTAAATTATAAATCAATTGTTTTATAATCTGATTTGCTTTTTCAAATTCACCAATACTATAATAGTTTTCAATAATGTAAACCATATAATAATCGAATGGAACAAGCTTGTTTGGAATGATTTCTATACATTTATCGAGTACAGTTTTAGCACTGTCATTCTTGTGCTCAACTATCAATGTATTTGCTAAATTTTGAAAAAAATATCGATAGTTTGAGCAGAAATATTTCTCTGATTGTGAAGCTTTTTCTATGCTCGCAAAATCAAAGATATCCATCATATTTTTATACATTACAGTAGAATTAACAAGAAAAAGTTGGCTGCTGGACATCTCCTCTTTCTGTGCTGTAAGTCGAAGTGCTAAGCCTTCAGATTTCAAATATGGTTCTAAACCAAAATATGCATCAGAGCCAATAGAAGATGCAAAATAAACCGGCCTTTTCATTTTATTATTAGCCAAGAAATCTAACACAATAAGCTGATTTTTAAAAATATAACTATTATCTACACCCCAAGAAATGGTATCATTCACAGTAGAAATTAGAAATTGGTTTGTTGGCAAATAATAATAATCCCTGCCATCATAATTCATAGTATTCTCATCATTTATCACAAAATCAATAAGTTCCTTTAATTCCATAGGCCCATTTCCATTATCCAAAAGCAGAACAAAATCTCTTTTCCCATCAGAAATTTGATTATTCGATAGGCGAAATTTTAGTCCTTCAGAATCAAATACTTTATCCTTCATACTTATAAAATATCTTTCAGTGTTGAGTAAACTTAAATTTACCACCAACACATCTTTTCTGAATCCATATTTTGATTGGAGATATAGCAAAGGGTAAGTATCATTATCACCATTAGTGAACAACACCGCATTTTGTGCGCAGGAATTAAGATAATTTTTAGCAATAGAGATATAGAAAGCGTCATATAATCCATCAACAATTTCCTTGCTTGCTTCCAATTCATTTTGATAAATTCGTAAATCAAGAAATGATGTAAGATATTCGTTGGAAACTTTTATCCAAATTGGGCCCACAATAGTTTCAAAATTTGGATTTCTAACCGCTAATTTTTTGAAATTGTCAATTGCCAAATGGCGATAAAGTCGATAATTTTCAAGCTGATTATCAGTCATGCAATTTTTGCCTTGCGGCAAGGAGTATTGATAATTGCTATCGGCCAATCCTGAATTATTATTTAATAGATTGCTCGCAAAAGAAGAATAAGCGCGCCCTAAAGCGTATAATAAAGTGTCTGATAAGATGCTGGAATTCTTAAAATCTTTTATCACGTCCAAATCCCAACCTTCATAGCCAAAGTATGGACATATATTGTAATTTTGAGCATTTTGGGCTTTCAAATAATCTTCCATATAAGTCTCATTACTTTCAAGGTCTGAAATC
Organism: Bacteroidetes bacterium CG2_30_33_31; assembly: GCA_001872625.1. Lineage (GTDB taxonomy): Bacteria > Bacteroidota > Bacteroidia > Bacteroidales > UBA1556 > UBA6267. Next base: position 8,324 of record MNXP01000040.1, on the reverse strand, counting down.
TTTTCAACATCAATATCCTTAAACGAGCCGATTTCCCTATCCCAAAATAATTCATTCTTTATTATTTTCATTCCATCATTATAATTTTTTACAAGAATGTACCAGCCTTTGGGTCGCTTTTGAAATTCAAAATATGAATTAGAAAGCAATTCAGATAGTGAATATTCTTTAAATAATTTATTTACAACAGTCTCATATTTTGGATATTGCACATAATCCTCTTGTCCAATTAATGAAATAGAAGCAAGTGAAATACTTAAAAATAATATTAATTTTTTCATATCGATATTTTTTAATTTAAAAATTTTTTAGCCTTATGATTCGATCAGAATTAATTTTGAAATTAATAATACCAAAATTAGATATATTTTTGATGTGCAGTACTTTAATTAAATTTCTTGAAAATAATCCCTTAAAATGAAATTATCCAATTGTAAACAAATTTAAATTTATTACTTTTGTTGAAATAAAGATAAATATTTTTTTTGATGTAGATTTTAATATTAATTTATATTTGTCTGTAAGAATTTGGTTATAATTTATGTTTTTTCTTGTCATTATTACCAATTTTGATTAAATAAAGTTAAAAAGTACTTAGAATATTTTATACATAAACCTTTAAATACTAATATCATGGCTAAGACACAAGATGCTAAGAAAAATGTAAAAAAAGAAGCTCTTAAAACTCCAAAGGAAAAAAAGGAAGAAAAGAGAAAGAAAAAAGCTAATAGAAGTCAAGGCGATTATTAATTTCCTAAGTATATTTTTCTAGCGAAAGAGTTTTATTCGCAAGCTCAAAATTCAGGAAATTTTATTTTAAGAGCTTGTCGAAATTAGCATTTTATCTTTATCATAAAGTTAAGAGTCTAATTGTTTACTTACTCTAATTGCCATATTTCAAATATGTTAGACTTATTAGCATATTTAATTCAAATATTGATTATAACTAATAACTCTAATTTTTATAATGTCGAATATAAAAAATCAAAAAGAAATCCTTGCAAAGTTAGGCATTGAAAATCTTAACGAAATGCAAGAGGAGACACTTATAGCAATTGAAAAAAATTCAGATGTAGTTTTACTTTCACCCACAGGTACTGGCAAAACTCTTGCTTTTTTGCTTCCCCTTTTAAGTGAATTGAACAGGAAATGTGATGATGTTCAACTTCTTATAGTAGTGCCATCGAGAGAATTGGCAATTCAAATTGAGCAAGTGATTAGAGAAATGGGAACAGGATTTAAGGTAAATGCAATTTATGGCGGAAGGGCTTCATCCAAAGATAAATCGGATTTAAATCATCCACCAGCAATTCTCATTGGAACGCCAGGGCGCATAGCAGATCATTTTAGAAGAGAGACTTTTTCTCTATTAAGTATAAAAATGCTCGTCTTAGACGAGTTCGACAAATCTCTTGAAATTGGCTTTGAAACTGATATGATTGAGATAATTGATGCGTTGCCAACTTTGAAAAAGAAAATTCTAACTTCAGCCACACAGGCAGAAAAAATTCCTATGTTTGTGGGCTTGAAAAAACCAGTAATCCTTGATTTTCTGGAAGATAAAATAGCTAATTTAAAAACAAAATTAGTCTATACCAACGACAAGGACAAATTGCTGACGCTTAAAAACCTCTTGTTATCTATTAAAAATGAGCCTGGAATAATCTTCTGTAATTTCAAAGATACAATTCAGAATGTGAGCCAATATCTATTAGAAAATAATATTGCTCATGGTTGCTTTCATGGAGATATGGAACAAAATGATAGAGAAAGATCTTTGATACAATTTAGAAATGGGAGTCATCAACTTATTGTCGCTACTGATTTGGCTGCCAGAGGAATAGATATTCCTGAAATCAAATTTATAGTTCATTTTCAAATGCCCAACAGACAGCACGAGTTTATTCATAGAAATGGAAGAACCGCTCGCATGAATAATAAGGGGACAGCCTATATACTTCATTGCAAAGATGATATGTTGCCTGAATATATTGAAGAACAAAACTTGGAAATTTTACATTTTCAAGACTCCATAAAAATTGAGAAACAAGTAAATTCTATTTGGACTACCTTATTTATTTCTGGAGGTCGTGGCGATAAGATTTCAAAAGGTGATATTGCTGGTCTTTTTATAAAGCAAGGAAAGCTCAAAAATGAAGACTTGGGAATCATCGAATTGAAACAAGATTGTGCTTTTGTTGCTGTTCACTCCAATTGCACCGAAAATCTTATCAAGCTTGTGAATAATACAAAACTCAAAAAGAAAAAAATTAGAGTTAGATTTTTGTAACAAAAAAAATTAAGAGGCATTACCTTCATTAATTCAAAAGCAATAACTTAAATATATAATTATGATTAAAACATTAAATTTCAAAATCTTATTCTTAGTAATAATCTTTCTATCACTTGGTTCAACAGCCATTTTCCAATACCAATCATCTAAAGAATTTGATTATTTGGTAAGTATAAAAACTGAATTTGGCGAGATGAAACTGTTGCTTTTCGATGATACTCCAATGCATAAAAAGAATTTTATTACTTTGGCTGGCGAGGGAAAATATAATGGGAGCATTTTTCATAGGGTTATCAATAATTTCATGATTCAAGGTGGAGGATTACCAAAAGAATTTCAATCTTATTACGACACATTAGCCTTCGATAAAAAAACTTTGCCCAATGAAATAAGCGGAAAACACCTTCATAAGTTTGGCGCCCTCGCTGCCGCCAGAACTGAAAATCCTGAGAAACGCTCTGATATTTCACAGTTTTACATTGTTCAAAACCATGATGGCACTCACCATTTGGATAATAGTTATACTGTTTTCGGTCAAGTAATCATTGGGTTTGATGTTATTGATAAGATTGCTAATCAGCCTGTTGACGGTTCAATTCCAATAAAACCAATTGTAATGAATATTAGCGTAGAAAAAGTTAAGAGGAGTGATATAATTAGATTTTATGGAAATGTTTATTGAAAAATTGGACTTTATTAATCCTTATTAAGCCAGATTCGGATATTTAATTTCAAATTGAATTTTATTCAAAAATCTGATATTTAGTACAATTTATGAAGGTTTCTATAAACTTCTTATTCTTAATTCTAACTTTGCATGAAATATTTTGAAGGCAATTTGCATTCCATAAGGATTATTCATTATTGATTTTAAAAGCAATATTGGAGACATTTTACCATCAAATTTATTAATTCAGCTTCAAAATTTTATTTATAAAGATGAAAACAAAAGTTAATGATGAGGATGAAAAAATAAGAAAACCTAATATTTTTGCCGTAGTAAAACCTTATAAATTAATGATTTCTGGACTTATTGGCATCGCCTTATTGAGTAATGCCGTGAATTTAGTAATTCCAAAACTTATATCTTATGGAATCGACGATTTCTCCAATGGAAGTTTCTCTTATGAAAAGCTAATAATCCAATTTCTCATTGCAGCTTTTATAATTCTTGTTTTCACTTTCTTGCAAGGAATATTGCAAACTTATGCTTCTGAGATAGTTGCACGTGATTTGAGGGCGAAATTATCCAATAAAATTTCTAATCAAAGCTATGCTTACATACAACAAACAAATCCTTCAAAACTTCTAACAAACCTAACTTCGGATATTGATTCGATAAAACTGTTTGTTTCCATGGCCATAGTTTCCTTGGCATCATCAATTTTTATTATCATTGGAGCAAGCATTTTACTTTTTTCAATAAATTGGGAATTAGCTCTTTCAGTGTTAACAATTTTCCCTATTATTAGCGGCGCATTTTATCTTGTATTTCGAAAAGTTGGTGTTTTGTTTAAAAAAAGCCGTGAAATAATTGACTTGCTCAATAAAGTTATCAATGAAAGTATTTTGGGTGCTGCATTAGTGCGAATAGTAAACTCTCAAGCACAAGAATATCATAAGTTTTTAGAAGCCAACACTCAGGCTAAAAATTTAGGAATGTCAATTCTAAGGCTTTTTGCCACCTTAATTCCAATTGTAGTTTTTGTAAGCAATATGGCATCAATACTTATTTTGGCATTAGGTGGACATTATGTTATCACAGGGAAAATGAGCTTAGGAGATTTTGCAGCTTTTAATTCTTATTTAGTTTTATTAATTTTCCCAATCATAATTATTGGCTTCATTAGCAATTTTATTGTTCAAGCATCTATATCTTATGGAAGAATTTGTGCGGTTTTAGATAATCCACAGGATTTAGATTCTGGCACTGTAAAAACACCATTGAATGGCAACATCAGTATGAAAAACATAACAGTGAAATATGGAGACAAAAATGCCTTACAAAATATATCAATTACTATTGAAAAAGGCAGTAAAACTGCTGTAATTGGACCTACTGCCGCTGGAAAAACTCAATTACTTTATCTGCTGACAGGCCTAATAAAACCTGCCACAGGCGATATATTTTACGATGATATAAATATCAACGACTACAATAAAGAATCTTTTCAATACCAAATAGGTTTTGTTTTTCAAGATAGTATAATATTTAATATGAGCCTTCGTGAAAATATTGCATTTAACGGAAATGTTACTGATGAATCTTTAGCAAAAGCAATAGAAACAGCCGAATTAAAAAATTTTATAGATTCTTTGCCCGAAGGATTAAATACCATTGTTAGCGAAAATGGAAATAGCCTTTCTGGTGGACAGAAGCAACGAATTATGCTGGCAAGAGCCTTAGCACTTAACCCAAAAATATTATTGCTTGATGATTTTACTGCACGTGTCGATAATCAAACAGAAAAAGAAATATTGCAAAACATTGAGAAAAATTATCCTAATTTAACACTTCTTTCAATAACTCAAAAAATTTCATCAGTGCAAGATTATCAACAAGTAATTCTCTTGGAGGAAGGCGAAATATTGGGAAGTGGAACACACGATAATCTTATGAAGACTTGCCCTGAATATGTCCAAATTTATAATTCTCAAAGAAGCACCAACCACTATGAACTATAATCTGAACATAAATAAAAGTAGTTCTAAGAACGAAAAAGATAGCACTACATCTATATTTAAGCAACTCAATACTTTAATTGGCAAGGAGCATAAAAACTTATACATTGCTATAATTTTTATTGTGATAAACTCAGGATTAAACCTCGTTGGGCCTTATCTTATGGGACATGCCGTAGATAATTTTGTAGTAACTAAACAGTATGACGGAGTAATAAAATATTCAATTATACTTTTGGTTGTTTATGCTTTTGCATTATTTAGTGGATATACACAAACACAATTGATGGGACGTGTTGGGCAGCGAATTTTATTTAATTTGCGCAACACTGTTTTTACAAAATTGCAAGAATTACCAATTGATTTTTTCAATCAAAATAAAGCAGGCGATCTTATCTCACGGATAAACAATGATACAGATAAAATAAATCAGTTCTTTTCTCAATCTTTGGTACAATTTATAGGCAATATTTCTACTATGACTGGCGCTGCAATATTTCTACTTTCCATAAATACCAAACTTGCTTTAGCCGCACTTGCACCAGCGCTTTTATTATTCTTTTTTACCCGTGCAATATCTCCATGGGTGAAAGAGCGAAATCGAATAAATATGAAGAGTACTGGATTTTTAAGCTCTGAAATTCAAGAAAGTCTTAACAATTTTAAAGTAATTGTGGCTTTTAATCGCCGCGATTATTTTCGTAAACGTTTCGAGAAAGTAAATACAGAGAATTATAACAGCGCTATAAAAGCTGGCATCGCCAACAATATTTTTACACCGGTTTACAGTTTCTTAGCCAGCATCGGTCAAATGGTTGTTCTTGCTTTTGGGATTTATTTGATTTCTGTGCATGAGTTTTCAATAGGTTTATTAATAAGTTTTTTGGCATACATTGCATTGTTTTACAATCCTTTAAGACAAATTGCAGCATTGTGGGCAAACTTCCAAGTTTCTATGGCTGGATGGGGTAGAATTTCTCAAATTCTATCTATGAAGAATAATTTAAATGTGATAGAAGCAACGAAAAAGGAAAACGATTCTTATGTCTTAGAATTTCAAAATGTATCATTCTCTTATACCCAAGATAAGGAAATATTGAAAAACGTAAGTTTCTGTTTAGAAAAAGGCAAAACCTATGCTATGGTTGGACCAACTGGCGGAGGCAAAACAACAACGGCTTCATTAATTGCTCGCCTTTACGACCCCACCTCCGGAAAAATTTTATTTAATGGATACGACATCCGCTCGCTTAGTCCAAGTAACAGAGTTGCTAAAATTGGATTTATTCTCCAAGATCCATTTTTATTTAGTGGAACTGTTCGTGATAATATTTTGCATGGCAATGAATGTTTTAAAAATCTTAGTAAAGATGAATTGCTCAAAGAATTAAATGAGGTTCATCTTGGCGATTTGCTTAAAAGATTCGACGATGGACTTGATACAGTAATAAACTCCTCCAACGACGGCCTCAGCATTGGGCAGAAACAAATTATTGCATTTATGAGAGCCATCATCAGACGTCCTGATTTACTTATTCTCGATGAAGCTACTGCTAATATCGACACTGTTACAGAACAATTGCTCGAAGAAATTCTTAATCAATTACCCAAAAGTACAATGAAAATTATTATAGCCCATAGACTTGTAACAATCGAAAATGCTGATGAGATTTTCTTTGTAAATGGTGGTTCGGTAGCAAAAGCTGGCTCATTGCGAGATGCAGTAAAATTGCTTATGAACGGAAAAAGAGCAAGCTGATTTATGTAATTTAGTATAATATTATTTTTCTGCCAAAGTTTTAATATTTTCTAAAGCCTTTTCAAAACTCTCGTCTGCACTTCCTTGAATCATCCATGCAACATATCTACCAAAAGGATATGAGAAACGTTTGTCAATCTTCATGGTAATTTTTAATTCACTATTTCCTGAAGCTAATTCCTTAAAATTGAACCTCATAATTGATTTAGATTGCTCTTTTGCATTGCAAGTTTCTACAACAATCAATCGCAAAAAATCTGCTTTAATTATCTGCCTCGCTCCTACTTTTTCTTTATTATCAACCCAGAGCATCATTGCGTCGATTCCTTTACCTGTTTCACCACCGTTAATAAGCAAAGATACCGTGGTATCAGTCCATGGCATCCATTTTTTCCATTCATTAAAGTCATTTACCAAATAAAAAACATTTATTAGTGGAGTCTCAATTTCAACTTTTTTATCAACTTTTACTTCATCAGGCAAAAATATAGCAACAGAAAAAAAGGAAAACAACGGAATAAATACTGCGATTCCAATAACTTTAAATGCCTTTGTAATCATGTTTAAAATTTGCTAATAATAATATTTTAACTCTGTAAATGATCAATACAACTTGATAATGTGTAAAACAAAAAAGCTGTAAAGAGATTATTCTACCTTACAGCTTTATAAATCAATCACTTAAAATCAATACACCATAAGCTTTAAGTTAGAAACCTTATTTAGAGTTTTATATTTTATCAAATATATACCAGCCGAATAATTCTCAATATTGATTTTTTGCGAATTGCTATTCTTTGGGATTTCGGCAACAAATATTACCTTACCTGTATAATCGAGGATTTGCAATTCACCACCAAAATTTTCATTTTCAAAATTTATCCATACCGAATTTTTTGCTGGATTAGGATACAAACTAATGCTGCTTTTTTCTATATTTTTATCAACTCCAGTAGCTAAACCAATTACAACTGTTTTAGTTTTTTTGTTCGTCCCACAGCCATTGTCAACATTTAATTCTACCTGATAAGTACCATTCTGACTATAAATATGATTTGGATTATTCAATGCTGAGCCTGTTCCATCGCCAAAATTCCATAAAGCATTGCCAGGATTTTGACTGATATCAGTAAATGAAACCATTGGATCATTATTGGTAATAGTAAAATCTGTTAGTGGTGCAGAATTATTTACATAGGCATGCACTACCGTTCTTGAGCTCTTGCATGGCTCTTGTATCAATTTCCAATCATAATAAAAATAATAATAATTATTTGCGCTTGTACCTGCAGTACTTGTAGTTATGCTTAAATAACCTGGCAAAGTGTATGGATAAGAAACTCCAGAATTATTTCTATATAAATTGCTGCCCATAAGCTTATAATTTGTGCCAACATTTAAGGCAAAATCAAGAATTACAGTGTTAAGGCCAGAGGTAACATTTACAGTTTTAGTAGATATTGTTGCTCCAGCTGAATTTTGTAATATTATTGTTCGAGTACCCATTGAATTAGCGTAAACATTTACAGAGTGCAAAGTTATTGGCGCAAATACATCGAAAACCAAGCCTTGCGATGATGTAAGGTTTCC
>MNXP01000049.1 GCA_001872625.1 Bacteroidetes bacterium CG2_30_33_31 | reverse complement strand
TTAGCGATAATATTGCTGGAATTTTTGTGCCTGATGCCGTCAAGTATGCAAATTTCCATTTTGGAGTTAATATCATTTTCCCTGAGAGAAAATCTGGAAATACCCTTATTGATTTGTAAATTTTTCTCTATTAGTCTACTCAAAAGTAAAAGTTATCCAACTCATTCTTGAGGTTAACTTATCAAGATTTGAAGTAAATTGATTGTGTTCCTGATATAAAACATCGAGCATTCCAAAAGACATCTGAAGCTCTACTCCAAACTTAAACCATTCAAAATAAAAGTCGAAACCAAAGCCTGAGGTTAGCATGAAATCGTTGGATTTCAACTTAATAACTATATCATCTACATTATTCTTTTTAGATTTTTGTGATGCTAAATCTATGCTATAGCGAGCACCTCCCAATACATAAACTCTCGTATTATTAAAAACTCCAGGTAATCTCTTCGATTTATATTTTAGCGTAAAAGGAAAATCAAAAAGAGTTGATTCAACAGTCTTTAAATATTTTTGATGTACTGTATCAGACACAATAATCTCGTAGCTTAGTTTTCTTTCGCCAAATGACAAAGTGGGTACAAATCTTAAATCTAAATATTCTGCTAATCTTTTGTTGGCAACAATTCCGATATTTATTCCTTGACTTGGAATGGGCTCAATTATCAAAACTTTTTTATTGTAGTCAATAAAATCTACTGGCCAGCTAATAAAATTCATTTCGTTAATTCCCAGTGTAAAACCAAAATGCCACTGCTTATAATCGTAATTTGGAAGATTCAAAGGATAACTTTGCCCCAAGGAAAATAAGGGAGAAAAGAGAAAAAATAAAATATAAATTCTGTACTTAGTCACTTTTAAATCTTAAAATATTCTTACAAACGAATTAAATATTGCCTTATTTCACTTATATCAAATTTTACTGTAATATGTCTTTCTTGGCAATATAAATACTTGCAATTCCACCTGTTAAACTAATATAACTTGTATCAATAAATCCACAAGCTTCCATAATATTAGTCAATTCATTATAGCAAGGAAATTTAGCTACAGATTCTGGCAGATATGTGTATGCTGAAGCATCATTAGAAACGAGCTTCCCAATTATTGGCAAGATTTTGAAGGAATAAAAACTATATAATTGCTTGATAGGAAAAGATTTAGGATGAGAGAATTCAAGAATAATCAAAGAACCTCCAGGTTTTAGAACCCTTAGAATTTCGCTTAAACCTTTTTTTAAATCTTCAAAATTTCTAACTCCAAAAGCAACAGTTGCAAGGTCAAAAGTATTTTCTTTTAACAATAAATTTTCTGAATCTCCAAGCTGCATTTCAATAAGATTTGATAAAGATTTCTTATGAATTTTTTCTTTGCCTTTTTCAAGCATTGATGAAGAAATATCTACTCCGAGAATATTTTTAGGATTTGTCTTAGCAAGTGCTATGGCTAAATCTCCAGTGCCAGTAGCTATGTCGATAATTTCTTGAGGATTGATTTTTTTTGCTAAATTTAAAACCCTTCTTCTCCAATAGTAATCTATTCCAAAAGACAAGAAATGGTTCAAAAAATCATAGCGTAAAGCAATATTATTAAACATATTCCTAACTTGTTCTTTCTTTGTAGCAGTATTTTCAATCATTAAAAATTATTTAAAATTTATGGACTGCAAAAGTAGCAATTTATGAATATTTGATGCATTTTAAATTTATTGAGAAAATTCTTCCAACAATAAAACCCATATTATTATACATTTGTGCCTCAATTTAAATTTAATCTTCATAGTGAATAAAGAACCAGAGTTTATCGAAATATATGGGGCAAGAGTAAATAATTTAAAGAATATTTCAGTAAAAATACCAAGAAATAAGTTGGTGGTAATTACTGGTTTATCAGGCTCAGGCAAGTCATCACTAGCATTCGACACATTATATGCCGATGGACAAAGAAGGTATGTAGAGAGTTTGAGCTCTTATGCTCGTCAGTTTCTCGGTCGCATGAGCAAACCAGAGGTTGATAAAATTGATGGAATTTCTCCAGCTATTGCTATCGAACAAAAGGTGAATACAAGAAATCCAAGATCTACTGTGGGAACTTCCACAGAGATTTATGATTACCTTAAGCTGCTTTTTTCACGAATTGGTATAACATTTTCTCCAATATCAGGAAATGAAGTCAAGCGGCATAGTGTTTCTGATATTGTTGACTTTGTTACTACAATTGAAAATAATACTCGTGTGGTAATTGTATCGCCTATTATTTATAATGATAGAGATAAAATTACACAATTAGATATCCTTAGAAAGCAAGGCTTTTCAAGATTGTTTAACGATGGTGAGTTTATTACTCTTGAGGATGTTATTGAAAAGGGCGAAGAAATAAATGACAATTATTTTTTGGTAATTGACAGACTTGCTGTGGATAATGATAAAACAAATTGGCATTCGCGCCTTGCTGATTCCATTCAAACAGCATTTTATGAAGGTCAAGGTAATTGCACAATATTTTATGAATTAGGTTTATTATGGGAAAATAAAAGCTTTAGCAATAAATTTGAACTCGATGGAATATCATTTACTGATCCGTCGGTAGATTTTTTTAGCTTCAATAATCCATTTGGAGCCTGTAAAAAATGTGAAGGTTATGGCTCTGTGATTGGTATAAATCCTGACCTTGTGATTCCAGATAAAAATAAATCAATTTTTGAAGGTGCTGTCGCCTGTTGGTCAGGAGAGAAACTTTCCGAATGGAAAAACTCATTAATTATGTCAGCTCAAAAATTTGATTTTCCAATACATCGACCATATAATTTGCTTGATGATAAACAAAAAGAAATTTTATGGACTGGTAATGAATACTTTGAGGGAATAAATTCTTTTTTCAAGGAGGTAGAAAATAATAGCTACAAAATTCAATATCGTGTTTTACTATCTCGATTTAGAGGCAAAACTGTTTGCCCCGATTGTAGAGGAACAAAATTGCGTAAGGATGCTAACTACGTGAAAATAAATTATAAATCAATAACAGATATTTTATTGATGACAATTGATGAAGCAGCCAATTTTTTTGCTTCAATTAAACTTACCGAATTTGAAAATAAAATTGCTAAAAGAATTATTTCAGAAATTGAAAATAGATTAAAAATTCTTCAAGATGTTGGTTTGTCATATCTTACTTTAAATCGTCAAAGCAACTCACTTTCTGGTGGAGAATCACAAAGAATAAATCTTGGAACTTCACTAGGTTCAAGCCTAATTGGGTCTATGTATATTCTCGACGAGCCAAGTATAGGCTTGCATCCTCGCGATACCGAGAGGCTTATTAAAGTTTTGAAAAACCTTAGAGATATCGGTAATACTGTTATTGTTGTGGAGCACGACGAAGATATAATGAAAGCCGCTGATTTTATTATAGATATTGGACCAGAAGCTGGACGCAATGGTGGTGAATTGATTTTCTCTGGCAGTTATCAAGATTTATTAAAGACTTCTAATGGTCTTACTGCCAAATATCTAAGAAAGGATTTGCAGATTCCAATTCCAAAAATACGTCGTAAATGGAACTATCATATAGAGATTGATGGAGCACAACAAAATAATTTGAAAAATATTTTTGTAAAAATTCCGCTTGGTGTCATCACATTAATAACTGGTGTAAGTGGCTCTGGTAAAACATCTTTAATAAAAGATGTGTTGTATCCAGGATTAAGAAATAGACTTGGAGAATATGTTGAACAAATGGGTAATTTTTCATCAATTGGGGGCGATTATAAATTATTGTCAGCGGTGGAGCTCATAGATCAAAACCCTATTGGCCGTTCTTCAAGGTCAAATCCAGTAACTTATATTAAAGCTTTTGATGAAATACGAACCCTTTTTGCCAACCTAAAACTGGCAAAGTTAAGAGCTTACAAACCAGGATTTTTTAGTTTTAATGTTCCTGGTGGTAGGTGTGAAATGTGCCAAGGTGATGGGCTTGTAAAAATTGAAATGCAGTTTATGGCTGATATTTATTTGAAATGTGAACATTGCAATGGAAGTAGATACAAGCCTGAAACTCTTGAAGTTAAATATAAAGATAAATCAATTGCCGATATACTTCTGATGACAGTTTCTGAAGCTCTTGAGTTTTTTTCTGGCAATGATTCATCTAAATTGGAATCAAAAATTTATGATAAACTAAAAATATTGGATGATGTTGGACTTGGTTATGTTCAACTTGGTCAGCAGTCGAATACCTTAAGTGGGGGCGAAGCTCAGAGAATTAAGCTCGCCTTTCATTTAACTCGTGGAGTAACTAATGAAAAAATAATGTTTATTTTTGATGAACCTACCACTGGACTTCATTTTCATGATGTAATAAAACTGTATAACTCAATAAATGAACTTATTAAATATGGACATTCAGTAATTATTATTGAGCATAATCAAGAACTGATAAAATGTGCAGATTGGGTTATCGATTTAGGTCCTGAAGGTGGACAAGCAGGAGGAAACCTTGTCTTTGAAGGATTGCCTGAGGACTTGGTTAAAAATTCAAACAGTTTTACAGGAAAATATCTAAAGGATAAATTATGATTGTGAAAATTTACTCAAACAAAAAAGCCAGCATTTCGTGCTGGCTTTTTTGTGTTTGATAAAATCTATTTTAATAAAGATTTCATCATTGGATGATATTCCCACTCAATAGAAGGGTCTTCCTCGAATTTAACTGATTCCCAACCTTTGAAATATCCAGGATTATCTTTGTTGGCTTTCAAAACTTCCAATACTTTACGAATATTCTCAACTTGCTCAGGAGTTTGTCCTAAGATAGAAGTAACAAGTATAGCTTTTACAGCATAAGTCTTTACAGGTTTATCAACCCAAGAGTAAATGGTGTTACTTATCTCAATTTGTTCACCATAAGCTTCTTTAAGCTTTTCATTAACTGGTAAAGAAACAAGTTTTATTTTGTCTTTCATAGATTTGGGCAAGTTGGCTAAATCTTGTATAGGCATTTTGCCAACAAAGAAAAAGGCATCTATATCATTATTAAAAAGTGCACGGAAAGCTTTGTCGTAAGGAATTTCAACATCTTCCCAAGTTGATTTGGTCTGCTCTTTAATATATTTTGCAGTTATATTAGTTCCTTGAAGGCTTGAACCAATACCAACACGTTTTTTCTTTAAATCTCCAAAATCTTCAATACCACTTTCTTTGGTGGTGATAAGGTGAATTTCTTCTGTACCTAATGGAAGCAAAATTCTTACGTCTGAAGTCTTTTTTGTTTTTCTTTTTAAGTCTTTTAAGTCTTCATAAAGTAGCACATCATATTGCAAAAAAGTTATATCCACGTCTGAGTTGCTAATTTTTGAAAAGTTGTAATATGCTCCATCACTATCTTTAACTTTTACAAAATCAATTGTATCTCCAGTAGGCATTTCGGAAGTGATTTCTTTTGTAATTGCGTTTCCATCAGCGTCTTTAAGTGTATCTCCATCTTTTCCCATGGAATAAATTTCTTTAGTTTCCGTTGACATAACTGCTGTGCCTAAAGTTTTTCTGCTCATCTTTTGAATATCCAGAGCCATTTGGTAATAAGAGCCACCCTTAAAACCTGAAATAATTGTTACTTTCTCGGGATTTAAAGCGGCAGTTGCAGTTGCTTCTTTTTCTTCATTTTGTGCCGCTACATTTTGTGTTGCTAAAGTTGATATAAATGTTAGTATCAACGCCATTAAATAAGTAAATTTTATTTTCATAATTCTGTTATGTTAAAAAGATTAATTCTTAGAAAATTGAATAAACAAATTTATAATAATAATTGATTATTCATACAAAAAAATAAAACTATTGTTTGCCCTCACAAACTTTGAATAATTTTTCGATAATTCCTTTGGTTTTTCCACTTACCATCATTATCAAATAGTCGTTCAATTCTATGATAGTATTGCTTTCTGGGTTTACCATAAGCGATTTGTTTTTGTTGATAACTCTACTCATACCAAGTAATACAACATTATAATTTTGTTTTAAATCAATAAATGCTTCTATATACTTTTTATTGAGGTAAGGATTATCTTTATTGACAATATATTGTTGATTATCGAAATCGTCATCTGTAATTGCCGAGGATAATAAATCAATATTTAGATCAGCAACATCAGGTTCAAAGACATAAGAAGCTACTAATTTTGATGAAATTTCATTTCTTGCAACAACATATTTTACGCCAGCTGTCATAAAAGTATCTCTTAACTTATGGTTTTGTATGGCAACCACTACCGATGGTTTTGGATATAGTTTTTTGAAATGTATAACATAAATCAATGATTCAGTGTCATCAGAAAAACTCAAAAATACTTCCGAGGATTCGTTAGGATTTGTTTTCGACAAGGATTCTATGTTATGCAAGTCGGCAAAAAGCACAAATACTTCTGTATGTCCATATTGGTCATAAATTAAATCTACGTCATCTTTGTTTCCGGTTACAATAGCTACTTTTTTTTTGGCGGCTAATACCTCATTAACTACCATTCTACTAAAGTCGTTCCAACCAATGCAAACAATATGGTTAACAAAATTAGTCCCTCTAAATCCTAATTTTTTTTCTTCTATCATGGTATAAATATTTGATGCTATGCTGCTGATTAATACTCCGAGAATTAACAAACTTAATAAAATTAAAAAAGTACCAATAATTCTGCCTAATGCAGTTACTGGAACAATATCACCATAACCTACCGATGTAATAGTAACGAGCATATACCAAAGTGAATCTTCGATACTATGCATATTTGTTTTAGAGTCGTTATGTTCAATATAGAATAAAGCAATGGCGAGTAGAATTAGAAATATTATAAAAAACAAAACATATATTGAGTATTTTTTAATTTTATCCGACATCGTTTATTTAATTTTATAAGATTATTTATAACTAATTTTGTTGGATGTAAAATTATAAAAAAAATTTATTATTCGATATATTTTTTTTTGTACATTTGGTCTTTATAAATCGATAATTTGAATTTTAAAAATCTATAAATAAATCTTTCTAGTTATGGGAAAATTAAATTACAAATCCGGCTTGCTATATCTGTATTGGTTGATGTCGGGAGCAGATGGCATGAAAAACTTTGACCCCGATGATCCTGAATGGAAAATCATGAAATTGATGAGAGATCATGAAGATATTGGTGATTCTGATTTTGATAATTTCATTAATTCAGACCTTGGTTCTTCCGAAGACCAACTTTCCACTGTGGTAAATATTCTTAAAGATACGTCGCATGACCAAAAAGTTAATGCTTTGGCGTGGATGGATTTAGTTATGATTGCTGATGGAAACATTCATAATAAGGAATACGAACTCTATTCAAAAGTTCGTCAAAAACTCAACATTGAAGAAAGCGAAATTAAGGCTGTGGAAATAAAACTTCCAAAATTGTAATTTTTCTTTTAGCAAAATAAAAAAGGAAAGTGGATTGATATTTCAACACACTTTCCTTTTTTATTTGCCGTCAAAAGAGGTTTTCTTGATTATTTTGGCACGCTAAAAACTCTATTCCAACGAATCTTGCCATCAGATAATTCACGATCTTTATTAAGGGATAACCATATAAACAGAGGAGTTCCAGAAATATGGTCTTCAGGAACAAAGCCCCAAAACCTTGAATCTGCTGAATTATGTCTATTATCTCCCATCATCCAATAATAACCCATTTTAAATTTGTATTTATAAGTTTCAACATCATCAATAAATATTTTGCCGTTTTTGACTTGTAATTTATGTCCTTCATAAGGATCTATTATTCTTGCATAAAGTCCGATATTTTTGAGATTTAAATTTACCGTTTCTCCTTTTGAGGGCATGTGCAATGGCCCAAAATTATCTTGATTCCATTTGTAGTTTAAAGTATCAAAGGGGAAGATATCATTTTCGGAATTGGTAACACCTTTTTTATATATAGCTTTTATTAATGCACCTACTTTTGGATTATGTCTTAAAATTTCGGCATTTCTATCATCCAAAATTATAATTCCTAAATAAGGATAACTACTTTCAGGTATTTCTTTGAAAGCATAACATTGTGCCAACATTCCGTATATTATGTAGTTATGAAATCCCTGATTAAAAAAAGAATTATTGTACATCTCAAAATCATCATTGCTGATATCTATTCTTGAAAGCTCTTTTTTCGAAAAGGAAGCTCCATCTTTTCCGACAATAAAATATTGATATTGGAGCTGCTCGGGATTTTTTGCCTTTTTGCCGTTAATATAAACTTGCTGATCTTTAATTTCTAAATTATCACCTGGAATTGCGATACACCTCTTTATATAGTTTTCTCTTTTGTCCACAGGTCGCGAAATAACTTTGCCAACAGCTAATGAACCTTGAGGAGGAATAAAATCTGGGTTGTTAATATTGCCCCAACCATTATGGCGTACTAAGGAATAATAGCTTCTATCTTGATAATTTAATGCAACGGTATCACCATCAGGATAGTTAAATACCACAATATCATTATTTTTTACAGTTTTTGGACCTGCAAATCTATAGTAAGGAAAGCTTATCCATCTAACGAAAGATTTCAAAGTTGTGCTGAAAGGCATGGTATGATGTACAAATGGAAATGCTATTGGTGTATTAGGCATACGAGCACCATAAGTAAATTTGCTTACAAAAAGATAGTCGCCAACAAGCATAGATTTTTCCATAGAAGGTGTTGGAATGGTATAAGCTTCAAAAATGAACATTCTAATTATACTTGCTGCTACCACCGCAAAAATTATGGCATCGGTCCATTCTCTAACTTTAGATTTCTTGAATTTTGTTCTTTCTGATAAGCTTTTGTAGCTTTCATTTTTGCTAAAACCAAGATATGGCATATAATAGAAGGGTAATATGGCGGCAAATCCCTGCTCCCACAATTGATTTTTGTTAAAAGTTTTGGCAGTTTCTACCAAAAAAAGTAAGAGCATAAAAATATTGACGAAAGGGATAAGTACAAAAATAAACCACCATAAAGGCTTCTCGATTACCTTTAGCCAAATGAAGGCATTATAAAAAGGTATTAAAGCAGCCCATGATTTCTGACCAGCTTTTTCAAAAATTTTCATCAAGCCGATAGCCGTTGGTATCGCTGTGATAATCAAAAATATAACTAATACTTCCATATCTATTTTCTTATTAATTCATTTAACTTTCAATTTAGTTCGATATTTTAACAGATTAGTTAAAGCTTGTTAAAGAGTATGTCGCTAAAATTATAAAATCCCTCTTTACTTTGAATCCATTCTGCCGCCCATAATGCTCCCTCAGCAAATCCTTGTCGGCTTTTGGCTGTATGCATAATTTCAATTTCGTCTATAGACGAATTGTAAACAATTTTGTGAATTCCAGGCACATCACCAATTCTTTTCGAGATAATTTCTAATTTTTCAGAATCTGTGCTGCTTTCATTTATTACCGTTGACTTTCTATCTAATTTTTCAATTATCTGATTAGCAAGACTTATGGCTGTTCCGCTTGGACTATCAAGTTTTTTAGTGTGATGGATTTCTTCAATTATAACATTATATGATGAATGCTTATTCATTAATTCGGCCAACTGACTATTAATTTTGAAAAAAATATTAACTCCAATGCTGAAGTTTGAGCCATAAACTAAAGAATGATTGCCTTTTTCACAAAGAATTTTTACGTTTTCAAGTTCAGAATTCCAACCAGTAGTTCCAATAATTATTGGAATATTTTTTTCAAATGCATTTTTAATATTATCTAAAACGACTTCGGGAGAGCTAAAATCAATTATAGCATCTGCACTTTTAATGATTTCTGAATATTCTTCCCACTGCATTTTGTTATCAATTCTTGCCACAATCTGCCAGTTTTTTAATATGGCAAGTCTTTCGATTTCTTTGCCCATTTTTCCATAACCTGAGATAACTAATCTTTTCATAATCAAAAGCTTAAACTTAGATTTAGTCCATAAGAAAATGAAGTCTTAGAGTTATAAACAGGACTTATTTCAGTGTGAATTTTTAGGCTTAAATCATTTCCAATATCAAAAGTATATAAATGAGCATCTACCGCGGCATCAAGAATATTCAGAACCCAAAATCCAGCAAAAATCATCACTGAAAGATCTCTATTTTTCCAATAAATATTTTTTATTTCACGCAGGTTTTCTGTTGAAAATTGTGGCAAAATTAAGTCGTTGGTTGTGTCGGCATCAACTCTACCTGCATAAGCATCACGATACATTTTATAATTTTTATTATTACCAACAAAAACATAAGCCACTGTTCCTAAGGCCGCGTAAACTATAGGAACTTTCCAATATTTTTTGTTATAAACTTGCCCAAGTCCTGGCAATATTGCCGACATAATTACTGCTTTTTTTGGTGAATGAATATTTTCAACTTTTAAAGATTTTTGTAAATTATTGCTGTCAATTTTTGTAGTTGAATTTTGAGCAAAAATCCCGCAATTTATCAAAGTAAAAGATAGAATAGCAGCAATATATTGGAAATAATATTTCATTATTCTCTACAATAGTTTCTTCAAAAAATCTTCTAACATTTCATCGGATAAGAAATTAAACTTTACACTTCCTTGCCCTTTATGGTTTCTCTTTATATCAAAATTAGTATAGTATTTAGATTTTAAAGTCCTTTGAAGTTTCTGAATATTTTCTGGTAAAACCAATGCTTCAACCTTGGGTTTTTTTTCAATATTATTATTTATATTTCTCACAATTTGTTCAACCTGACGAACAGAAAGACCATCGGCAATTATCTTTTTCAAGATTGCTTCTTTGTCAGAATCATTTTCAAGATTTATTAGAGCTCTTGCATGTCCAGTAGAAATTTCTTTCTGTTTGAGTGAAAACTGAAGGTTGTCAGGAAGTTTAAGAAGTCTAAGGACGTTGCTTATTGTAGTTCTTTTTTTGCCAACCTTAGTTGCAATATTTTCTAAAGATAAACCGAAATCATCCATCAATTTTTGATAGCTCAAAGCTACTTCTATGGCGTTAAGGTCTTCACGTTGAAGGTTTTCCACCAATGCCATTTCAAACATTTGGTTGTCGTTGGCTTCGCGAATAAAGGCAGGAATAAACTGAAGTCCCACAGCTTTGGCAGCCTTAAATCTACGCTCTCCAGATATTATTTGGTATTGATTTCTATCTATACGGCGAAGAGTAATTGGTTGAATTATTCCATGACTTCGTATAGAGTCTTTTAACTCTTCCAACTTATCTTCATTAAAGTCGGTTCTTGGTTGCTGAGGATTTGCAACGATTTT
The DNA here is from genome assembly GCA_001872625.1 of Bacteroidetes bacterium CG2_30_33_31. Taxonomy (GTDB): domain Bacteria; phylum Bacteroidota; class Bacteroidia; order Bacteroidales; family UBA1556; genus UBA6267. The sequence goes on along the minus strand of MNXP01000049.1, from coordinate 165,201 downwards.
TTCGACGTCAATTTCAAAAATTCCACCTCTAACAACTTGTTCTCCAATTCTTACATCAATATCTTCTTTTGAGGAGTAATTGTTTCCTAAAAGCGCATCAAGTCCTTTTCCCAATCCTCTTTTTTTCTCCATCTTAATCTACCATTTTTTCGGTTGCTTTTATCTTTGTCATATCATTTCTTTGCAAAATTTCCCTTGCCAGATTCAAATAATTTAAGGAACCATTTGAATTGATATCATGAATCATGATAGGTTCTCCGTAACTGGGAGCTTCACCCAAACGAGTATTTCTATGAATAATTGTGTCGAAAACTATATGTTCAAAATGGCTTCTAACATCCTGTACTACTTGTTTTGAAAGTCTTAATCTTTGGTCGAACATGGTTAATAGAATTCCTTCGATATTGAGTTCGGGATTGATTCTTTCTTGAACAATTCTTATAGTATTGATTAATTTTCCAAGTCCTTCGAGAGCGAAGAATTCGCACTGAACAGGAATTATTACCGAGTCGGCCGCAGCGAGCGAATTGATGGTGATCAGACCAAGTGATGGTGAGCAATCAATAATTATAAAATCGTAATCATCTTTCACTTTGTTGATTACTCTTTGCATCATTTTTTCTCTGTTTGGCAAGTTAATCATCTCAATTTCAGCGCCAACAAGATCAATATGAGCAGGTATTAAATCGAGACCAGGTGTATCGGTTTGGAGAATAATATCTTTGGGTTTTACATCATCAATTATACATTCATAAATGCTTGTTTTAATAATCTTAGGGTCAAATCCAACTCCGGAGGTTGCATTTGCTTGAGGATCAGCATCAATTAAAAGAGTTTTAAATTCCAGAATAGAAAGTGCTGCGCTGAGATTTATGGCGGTAGTGGTTTTTCCTACACCGCCTTTTTGATTTGCAATTGCAATTACTTTACCCATATATTATTTAATATTTTCTGATTTTCCTATTTCTATAAACGACAACTTTTTTCCAGCATTTTTGAATGCTTGAGTTGCCGCCATTTTATCTACCACTATATAACCAAAAGTATCGTAGTGCATTGCATAAATATTATTACATTCGATAAATTCCGACGCTAAAACGGCATCTTTTATTCCCATTGTAAAGTTATCGCCTATTGGCAAAAACGCAAAGTCTAATTTTGTAAGCAGTGGAATAAGTTTCATATCCATCATCAGCCCTGTGTCGCCTGTATGATAGAAATTTCCTTGCGTACTTTCTATGATAAAACTTCCAGGGTTTCCACCATAACTCCCATCAGGCATCGAGCTGGAATGTTGAGCAGTAAAATAAGTAAGAGTTCCAAAATCAAATTTGCATTTACCACCAATATTCATTGGATACCCATTTTCAATGCCTTTTTTGGCAAACCAATTAATGATTTCGAAATTTGAAATAATCTTGGCGCCAGTATTTTTTGCTATTCGTTCTACATCTGCAACATGATCTTCATGACCATGAGTTATTAAAATATAATCTGCTTTAATTTCTTCCACTTTAATATGTGAGGCAAGTTCGTTAGGTGAAATAAAAGGATCAAATAATAGATTTTTCCCATTAACTTCTACTTGCCAACAACTATGGCCGTAATATGTGAGTTTCATAATAAATATTTGATTGTTAGATAATTACTTTCATTTTCTAAAAAAATAAATTTAAATCATTCATAGTAAAATCGCACCAATTAAAAATAAAATGTATTTGGCAAATGTATTAATAATAAACCTGCCTTGTGGAATAGCTTTTGAAATTTTATTCACTATTCTGATTCACTCTCATGTTGATGAAATTTTTGAATTTCTCCTTGATTTTTCTCTATGAAATCAATTGATTGTTGAAGGATCTCAATAAATTCTTTCATGTTTTCTTTATAAAGGAAAATACTGTGTTTTTTGAAATAAAAATTGCCATCGTCTTTATTAAAAAATTTCTTGCTCTCAGTAAGACTCAAGTAATATTCTCCGCCAATGGTATCTTTTACGTCAAAAAAATATGTCCTTTTGCCAGCTTTAAGGGTTTTGGTGTGCAATATTCGCTGCTCTCTTTTATCATCTGAATCCATAAGTATTGCATTTTAGGGGTTTATATTTTACAAATGTAAAATTAATAAAATTTAATTTTAATAATTTTTTGAAAATATTTTAAAAATTTTAATTTGCTTATTGCTTTTACTTTTTTATATGCGTAATTTGGCAAATTATTTAGTGGTAAAATTACAATTCATAAAGTTTTTGACAGTGCATTTTAAACAAATGAGTATAAGAAGGTTGGCTTTTTTATTCCAATTTATTTTAATTGGTGCATTCTTCTTCTTATTCTCAATTATATGGATATTTACTGAATATAGCGATTACTTAAATAATGTAGAAGCGCAAGTAAGACAGTCGCATTATCAAAATAAAAAACTTCTGCAGCAAAAAGTTGATGAAACTATTTCCCTTATTGATTATATCAATAAAAATAGGCATTTCGCCAATGATTCTATCGCAAAGAACTTTATTTTAGACTTTTTATCTCAAAATCGTTTTGGCGGAGCTGGCTATATTTTTATTAATAATATCGATGGCAAAGCATTGATTTTTGATGGAAAACGAGTTGAAAATAAGAATATTAGAAATATAAAAGATAAGAAAGGAAATTCCATTTTTGAAATGGAGATATCTGGATATAATTCTTCTAATGGCAAATTTATTAACTATTATTTTAAAAGGCTTGATGATACAATTGAACATGAAAAAATAGCTTTTATAAAGGGATATCAAGATTTTAATTGGATAGTTGGCGCTGGCAACTACCCAGATGAGTTTTTGAAAAATGATTTGAATTTTATCCAATATACTTGGGATAGATTTTCCCAAAGAGCATTTCACATTCTTCTGGTTTTTGTAATATTTATTTTTATTTTTTACTTATCAAGCAAATATATTTCTAAAACCTTTATGAAAATATTACTACAAATAAATGAATATTTTAATAAAAAAATGGAAGGAGATAAAAATGCAACCTACGATTTGGATAATGTATTGATTGAAGAATTAGCTGAACTTATTAATTCCTTTGATAGAATGACAGACAAGAAAATTGAACTTGAAAATGCCCTAAATGATTACAATAATCAACTCGAAATTCTGGTGAATTCACGCACAGAGGAGCTAAAAAAGAAGTCGGAAATATTGGAAGATAAAAATAAAGATTTACAAAGACTTAACAAATTGTTTTCCGATAGAGAATTTAGAATTAAGGAGTTAAGGGATAAAATTATCGAACTTGAAGAAGAGATAAATCTTTTGCAGCGTAATAATAATTGATAAAATATAGCAAATGATTTTAGATATAAATATATATAAATCAATTTTTGATTCTGCTCCTCAAGGTATCGTCTTGCATAAAAATGGTAAAATCTTAAGTGTAAATAATAAAATAGTGTCAAAGTTACATTTAGATAATCAATCTCACATGATTGGCAAATCATTAAAGGATTTTTTTGACCAATCAAAACACTCAAGAATTGATAAAATAATTAATGATTTAGAAGATAATACACAAAAATCAATTGTTGAAATTTTTAAAATAAATGTAAACGAAAATATTTTATATTTTGAAGCTACTTCACGCTTGATTGATTCAAAATCAAAGATAATTATCTCCGAAATTTTAGATAAAACTATTGATTATTTGCAGTTAAAGGCGATGCATAAAATCGAAATTCAATGGAATATCTTGATAAATAATCTGCCATTAGGCCTGCTGATACATGACGGGAAAAATATCATCTTCACCAATAAGACATTAAAAGACATGGCTTTTGCTAAGCGCGAAGATGTTGTTGAAGGCCGACAACTAATCGAAATATTTCCAGAATTTGAAAAAATAATAGAGCAAGAAAACTTAAATCAATTCCAAGTTCATGATGCTGGCTTTAAATTTGAATTTGAACATAAATTTCCAGATGGTGAGATTGGCATTTTTGAAATTATATCGAAACAATTTGAAATAAATAAAAAACCAAATCATCTTGTCCTTATTAAAAACATTACTCATGAAAAGGAGATTATTTATAACCTAAAAAAATTTAAAATTGCATTAGACAAGGTTTCTTTTGACATGATTATAATTGATAATGAAGGATTTATCACTTTTGTAAATGAGGCTTTAATTAATCATAAAAATATAGATAAAGCAAATGTTATAGGAATCAATATTCATGATTTTATCGAAAAATTTCCTTCTGATAGTTTGTTGGAGCAGATTGAATATGCCATTAGAAACAAAATATCTACAAATTGCGACTTTGAGTATAAAAGGCAGAATAAATCTTCCCTTTGGTATAATTTGGATGTTAAACCTATTAGGTCTGAAAATGATATGTTTGATGCTTTTATTGTTATCGTTCAAGATATAAGTGAGTCGAAATTATCACAAAAGCGAACTATTGACTTTAATAAAGAACTGCAAATTAAGGTAGAAGAAAAAACAAAAAAAATTGTTGAAAACTCTTTGAATATGGAGCATAGTCAGAAAGCAATGATTTACCTTCTTGAGGATATGCAGCTGATTCAGAAAGATTTACAAAAGGTAAATTGCAAATTAAAAACTGCAAATTCTGATTTAGAATCGTTTAATTTTTCAGTTTCCCATGATTTAAAAGCGCCTTTAAGAGCAATTCTAAATTATTCCAAATTTATTAAGAGCGACTATTATCATTTAATGAATGATGAAGGAAAAAATATGCTTGATGAAGTTTTAAACCAGAGCAATTATATGGATAGTATGATGGACAATCTTCTACAATTTTCGCGCTATGGAAGAAAAAAAATACTGAAAACTCTAATAAATATGAAAGAGCTTTTTTATGCTGTCGCCTCAGAAACCATCAAATTTAGAAATGAAGAAAAACACTTTGACATTGAGATTCAGAATATGCCTAATATTTTAGGCGATTATGGTTTGATAAAACAAGTGGTGGTAAATCTTTTGTCTAACGCTGTGAAATTTAGCTCTAAAGAAGATAAACCTCAAATTAAAATTAGTTCTGAGGAAAATAAAAATGAAGTTGGCTTTTATGTTCAAGACAATGGAATTGGTTTTTCGGAAAACGATAAGGATAAGATGTTTGAACTTTTTAATAGATTGAATAATTCTAAAAACTTTGCTGGAAGCGGCGTAGGATTAGCTTTAGTGAAAAGAATTATCGAAAATCATGGTGGAAGGGTGATTGCCGAAAGTGTAAATATTAAAGGAAGTAAAATTGGGTTTATTTTGCCAAAAAATTAAATTATGAAAATTCTATTAGTTGAGGATAATATTAATGATGCTAAAATTATCATAAGGATATTGAAAGCCGAATATGATGATTTATATGCATATAGAATCGATACTGAAGCTGAATATAGACGTGAACTAAAATCAAATTACGACATTATTTTATCAGATTATTCCATGCCAGATTTCGATGGAATGAGAGCTTTGAAAATAAGAAATGAAGAATATCCTCTAATGCCTTTTATAATTGTAACTGGTTCGGTAAACGAAATGACAGCTGTAGATTGCTTAATTGCTGGTGCAGATAATTATATAATAAAAGAACATCAAAACAGACTTTTACCCGCAATAAAAAAGGCTATTCAAGATAAAAATAATGAGAAAATTAGAATTGAATACGAAAAAAAACTGAAGGAAATCAACATAAAATATACTGAATTAGTAGAAAATTCAGACTTGGGAATTTTGATAGAATCTTCAAAAAACGAATTGATTTTTGCAAATCCAACTTTTTTGAAAATTTTCGAATACAATATCGATGAGCTTAAGAAATTGAACTATTCTAACCTCATTTATGCTGATGATTTAAATTTAGTAAACGAAAAGCGTGCGAATAGAAGTTCAAAAGATTTAATCTCTCAAGATTATGTCTTACGCGGAGTTACAAAAAATGGCCATATAAAATGGTTAAATATTTATGTGGAATTAATACAATCAGAAGGCAAGATAAATGGAAATCGCTACTACATTAGAGATATTTCGGAAGAAAGAAAATTGAAATTAAGCAATGATGCAATAAATCAAATCGCTAAAATTGCTCTCACTACCAATGATTTAAGTGAGTTTTGTAAAATAACTTATGAAATAATCAACACATTTGTTCAGGTGAAAAATTTCTATGTAGCACTTTATGATGAGAAAGAAAATAAATACACTTTCCCATTTAGCATCGACGAATTTGATAAAGAATCAGATTTTAACAGTTGTGATTACTCTGACGGACTTACAGATTATGTGAGAAAAAATAAAAAACCAGTTCTATTAAATAAACAAGATATTGAAAAATTAGAAAAGAAGAAAGAAATAAAAGTTATTGGATCAAAATCAAAAATTTGGCTTGGAATTCCATTGATTCATAAAAAGAATGTAATTGGCGTTCTGGGAATTCAAGATTATAATAATGATTCAGCCTTCGACAAAGATGATTTGAGACTTTTTGAATCCGTTGCTACTTACATTTCGATGAAATTGTTTCAGAATAATATGATTTCTGAATTAAAAATCAATGAATTAAAGTATCGAAATTTATTCGATTTTTCGCCAAGTCCAATAGTTGTACATCAAAATGGGATTTTTGTAATGGCAAATAAGGCAGCAATTAGAATGTCGGAAGCTAAAAATGAAAAAGATTTGATAGGAAAATCAATTTTTACTTTTATACTCCCAGAGATGCAATCTATAGTGGAAGACAGAATTGATAAGGTTATTAAAGATAAACAGTCAGCACCTGCAATTATAGAAAAATTTATCACTTTGAAGGGTAATATGCTATTTGTAGAAGTGGTTTCAATACCTTTTGAATACAACGGAAAAGCCGCAGCTCAGGTTATAATGAAAGATATTACGGAAGAAGTAAAAGCAAAAAAAGTTTTGGAAGAAAGCGAAGAAAAATTCCGACTTGGTTTCCAAAACACACCAGATGCAATCGCTGTTGTAAATTCAAAAACTGGTAAAGCTATAGAAGTTAACGAAAGCTTTGTAAAAATGACAGGTTATAGCTTGAATAAGTTACAAATATCTAAATTTCCAATAAGTCTTTTCAAAGATTTTAACGTTAGTAGAGAGATGACAGCCAAACTTCTAAAACAGGGAAAACTAACTAATTTGGAATATGAAATTCATGATTTAGAAGGCAATACTCATTCCTTACTTGCATCAATCACAGTTCTCTCTAAGAGCGAAACACCTCATTTTATGGTTATTGCAAAAGATATTAGCGAGCAAAAAACAATTCAAAAAGATTTAATGCAAGCCAAACTTAAAGCTGAGGAAAGTGATAGATTAAAGTCGGCATTTTTAGCTAATATGTCGCATGAGATTCGCACTCCTATGAATCATATAATTGGTTTCACTGAGTTTATAAAGCAAGGAGTTACTAATGAAGAACTTAACACCTACATAAATATCATACAAAAAAGCAGCAATCATCTTCTGGAATTGATAAACGACATAATAGATATTTCAAAAATTGAAGCAGGCCAGTTTAAAATGAATCTTGAACAGATTAGGGCGACGAAAGTTTTGACAGAAATATATGAAAATTTTATTTTTGATTCAAAAGTTGTTTCCAACAAAAACCTTTCAGTTTATTGCGAATCGCTGAAACTTCAGTTTTATTTTGTGCTCGCTGACCAACTCCGTTTAAAACAAATTTTATATAATATTATTGGTAACGCCATAAAATATACAAGCGAAGGATTTATCAAATTCGGATTTGAAGATAGGCATGATGGTTTCTTAACTTTTTATGTAAAAGATAGTGGCATAGGTCTTTCGGAAGAAAATCAGAAAATAATTTTTGATAGATTTCGTCAAGCTGAAGGTCCAAGAGGAGTAATTAATGAAGGTACTGGCATTGGATTAGCAGTTACAAAAGCATTAGTAGAGCTTATGAATGGTAAAATTTGGGTGGAATCTAAAATTGATGTTGGCTCTGAATTTTACTTTACCATTCCATTAGTAAATGCCAAAGGAAAAAATATTTTCACAAAACCTAAAGAAGATTTTAAAGATAAATACATCAATAATAAAATTCTTGTAGTTGATGATGATATAAATAATATCGTTTTGCTAACTGCTTTTCTCCACAAAATTGTTCCAAAGGTGAATATAATATACTTACAATCAGCGAATAATGTATTGGATATTATTGAAAAGGAAAAAATATCATTGGTTCTCATGGACATTAAAATGCCCATAATTAGTGGAATTGAGGCAATGAAATTAATTAAGAAAGCTTATCCAGAATTGCCAGTAGTAGCACAGACTGCATATTATATGCAGGCCGATGAACATAGACTCCTCGACCAAGGTTTTGATGCATTTATTGCCAAGCCATTTACAAAAGATATTGTGATAAGCACTGTGCTAAGTTTTATGTTTTAACATAATACATTGTTAGAATTCTATAATTTGTGATTTTTTTTAAAGCCAACTGAATAACTTCCTTTTCTAAGCACCATTTTTTGTAATTTGGCCACGAATTTAAAACTTAGATGATGAAGAAGTTAGCAGTTTTTTTAGTAAGCACATTTTTCGCTTATAGTGCAATGTCTCAGGATTTTAGCAAATATTTTTCTGAAGGAAGTTTAAGATTCGACTATTACCACACAGGAAATAGCTCAATGGAAATGATGTCGAATGATGAGATTTTGCACGAGCCATATTGGGGTGGTTCAAAAGTAAATTTAATAGATACTTTTGACTACGGCAATTATAAATTTGAAGTTTATGACAGTCTGTCAAATACCTTGGTTTATTCGCGAGGTTTTTCATCCTTGTTTGCCGAATGGCGTTATACTCCTGAAGCTAAAATTATTAACAGAAGTTTTTCAGAATCAGTAATATTTCCTTTTCCAAAAAATACTGTAAAAGTGGCATTTTTTAACCGTCAGAAAAATCAGTTGTGGAATAAGCAATATGAAGTTTATATTAATCCAATGACAGAATTTATTAGCAACAAATTAAAAATAGACTCCAAAAATTTTAAAATACATGGCGAAAATCTTCCATCAAAAGCTTTAGATATTGTCTTGTTATCAGAAGGTTATAACCAAACAGAGATGCAAAAATTTATGAAAGATGCACAACGTTTTCGCGATTATTTAATTAACTGCCAACCTTTTAGTTCAATGAGCGACAACATAAATATATGGGTTGTACCAGTAGTTTCCGAAGAGTCGGGCACCGACCTTCCTGGTAAAAATGTATGGAAAAATACTGTTTTTGATTCTCATTTTTACACTTTCGGCACTGAAAGATATTTGAATACAGTAAACAATAAACAGCTAAGAAATGCAGCTGCAAATGCACCTTACGACCAAATTTATATTTTGGTAAATTCAGATAAATATGGTGGTGCAGGTATTTATAATTATTATTCAATATGCACTGCCGACGATAAATATTCCGACTTTGTGTTCACTCATGAATTTGGCCATGCAATGGCTGGCTTAGGCGATGAATATTATACTTCTGATGTGTCGGTGGAAGATTTCTACGAATTGAAGTCTGAGCCTTGGGAACCTAATCTTACCACTTTGGTGAACTTCGATAAAAAGTGGAAAAGTATGGTAAACGACAGCATATCAATTCCTACACCACCTGAAACAAAATTTAAAAATGTTGTGGGCGCTTTCGAGGGTGGAGGATACGTGGAAAAAGGTGTCTATCGCCCTGTATTTGACTGCTCGATGAAATCTGTGATTTACAATAAATTTTGTCCTGTTTGTACAAAAGCTATCATTAACATGATTAATTTTTATTCAAAATAATTTGTAAAAAATAATTTTATATCATTTAGTAATAGTGAAATTTTTATCAATAAAAATATTCGGCCTACTGTTAATAATGATGATATCTGCAAATGGATATTCTCAAGATGGATCGCCTTGCTTAGATATTGATAATAAATCTGCCAAAAAACTTTTTAAGAAAGCTGTGGATGAGCTACATAATGGAAAATATACTGAGGCAAGTAAAATATTGGAAAGTGCGGTGGAAGAAGAGCCAGATTATTTGGAAGCTTGGTGGGTGCTTGCAGATGTGAATTCAAAAGTTACTAATAGAACTCGAAAGCGCGATATAGCTCAAAAAGCTTACGAAGAAATTATTAGAATTTGCCCAGCCTATGAAGATTTCTATGCATATTATTATTTGGCAAAAATTTATTATGCGACTATGAATTATGAAAGCGCACATAAAATGTTTGAATTATTTCTTTCTGCCGACACCGAAAAAACTAAAGATAAACAGTTTGAAGAAGCTTTAAAACTTTCTGAATGGGCAAAATTTTATGCCGATGTTTATGGCAATAAAGTACCCTTTGAACCCATAAAACTTAACAATATTTCAACAACAAAATGGGACGAATATCTGCCAATTATCACCCTTGATAATGAATATATATATTTTACAAGACGCGAAGAATCTCCTCAATATAGCAGTTATGGAAAAGAAGATGGTTCAGTTGAGAGGTTTACTGTTTCAAAAAAATTGGCAAATGGCACTTTTGAAGAAGGTGTTGCGCTGCCTTCACCTTTTAATGAACAACCTAACGAAGGTGGTGCGACTCTAACTATCGACAATCGACATTTATTTTATACAAGATGTAAATATTTGAATAATAGATATTTTAATTGCGATATTTATGAAACAGATTACCAAAATGGCTATTGGTCGGAAATTACACCTATGGGTACAGAAATTAATATGCCCGACAGTTGGGAATCAATGCCAAGTATCTCTTCCGACGGTAATACCTTGTACTTTGTGAGCGACAGAAAAGATGGAAATATTGGAGGATTAGACATTTATGTTTCACACAAAGACAAAAATGGTAAATGGATGAAAGCAAAAAATATGGGTAAAGTGATAAATACTCCTGGAAACGAAAAATCGCCTTTTATCCATACCGACAGTCAGACTTTATATTTTAGCTCAGCTTCATTTGATGATGCCCAAAGTGGAGAAATTCATTATGGACACAAAAGTCTTGGTGGTTACGACATATTTTTTTCTCGTCTGGAAGATAATAATTGGACTATTCCCAAAAATATTGGCTATCCAATAAATACCGAAGAAAATGACCTCGGATTTTTTGTAAGCACCGATGGGAGAAATGGATTTTTTGCTTCTAACAGATTAAATGGTGGAAAAAATTGGGATATTTATACTTTTGAACTTTATACAGAGGCACGACCTCAAAAGGTGCTTTTTTTGAAAGGCGTTCTAAAAGATGAGGAAACAAAAGAAATATTAACTGATGGCAGAATTGAAATTAAAAACATGAAAACTAAAGAAGTAACTCAAATTCCTGTCAATCCTGAGACAGGAGAATATGCCTTCGCCACAACTTTTAAAACTGATTTTATGCTTACTGTTAAACAAAGAGATTATGTTTATATTTCTAAATATGTGAGCAAAAAAGATAATAAATATGAAATCCCTGCTGAAATAGATTTTAGACTTCAGAAAATTCAAATTGGCAAACCATATAATTTAGAGGACATCTTTTTTGCCACAGATTCTGACCAGCTTATTCCAGAATCTACAGAGATTGTGGAATCATTCTTTGAATTTATGAATGAAAATTCAAGCATCAATATCGAAATTCAAGGGCATACTGATAATATTGGAACTGACGAATATAATTTGGATCTTTCTCAAAGAAGAGCTGAAACAGTTTATAAATATCTTTTGAATAAAGGAATATCGGCAAAGAGAATGACTTTTAATGGCTATGGCGAATCTATGCCAATAGCCGATAATTCTGACGAAGAAGGACGTCAGAAAAACCGTAGAACAATTTTTGTAATTACCCAAAAGTAGTATTATGATAAAAAATAAGATTTTATTGTTTTTCCTTTTCTTTGGCACAATGTGTCAGGCACAAACATCGCATTTTTTATATTATAAACTCAATGGTTGTGCATCGAAGAAAGCAATTTTGTACAATGTGAGAGGGGAGAGCTCGGTAGGAATCGACACTGCATACTTGCAGCAATCTGGAGGATTTGCTTTTTCAAATATTGAAAAATATCCCGCTGGAATGTATGTGGTGAGTTTCAATGATTCTGTTTATACAGAAGTGATTTTAAATGATGAAGACATTGTGCTTGAAGCTAATATCGAAAATATTTTGATGACCATGGAAGTGAGAAAATCTGTTGAGAATCAAATACTTTTTGGATATTGGCAATATGCAATTATGATAAAAGATAGTGTGAATAAATATAATTTGACCAGACAAAAAATATTGCAAGCGACTTATGGAAATGAAAATAAACAGAGCTTGAAATTGTATGAAGATATAAATCGACTGAATGATAAGCTTTATGACTTTATTGACGAAGAAAAAAAATTGCATCCTGAATCTTTTGCCCCAAAATTGCTTTTATCGTATCAAATACCTTCATACAGGCGGTATCTTGCAGGCAATGGCAATTTACCTTATGATTCTGAAAAGGAATATTATTGGAATCATTTTTTGGATAATGTGGATTTTTCTGATCCCAGATTGCTGAATTCAAAAGTTGTATATGTAACTATTAGCGATTTTATTACAAATTTTGGTGGACCTGCAACTACAAAAAATTATAATAATATTATAAGCAAAGTCATGGCATTAGCTAATTCTAATGAGGAGGTTTATCAATATTGCCTTAACCTATTTATCAAAAATTTCGACAATACTATTTGGGAAGATGTGTTCGTTTATTTAATTGATAATTACTATACTAACTCATTTAATTTAAATGAAAGCATTAGAAAATATTATGTTAATAAATCAACTATAATAAAAAATTTGAAGCCTGGCAAAAAAGCGCCAAGTATTATTTTGCCCGATAGTGCTGGCAATTTGGTAGATTTATATAATATAAAAGCTAAGGCAAAAATGATAATTTTCTATTCAAGTGATTGCCCCCATTGTGAGGAAGCTATGCCAGATTTAAAGAAAATATATAATGATTATAAAAATTCTGGGCTTGAGGTAATTGGCGTTGCCATTGATGATGAAGCAAGCATGTGGAAAAATAATATTATTAAAGATTCTTTAACCTGGATTAGCGTTTCAGATTTGAAAGGTATGTCGAGCCCAATTGTTAATTCTTATAATATTTGGATGACTCCCACAATATATATTTTAGATAAAAAAGACATAATTATGTCCAAACCAAAAGGCCCAGCAGAAATTCAGGCTGCTCTGCTTCAAGTTTTGTATTAGAATATTCGAAAGAAAATATTATTTGTTTTGAAGCTCTTTAAGTTTTGCTTTGGCAAACTCTTGAATATCAGGAAAAAATAGCACAAATTCGCTATTATATCTTTCATAATTTAATTTTAAATCTTCGACAGCATTGCCAATATTTGACTTGTATTTTGTGCGTCGTGCCATCAATTCAAAACTTCTATTTAACCCATCGAAAGATTTATAATTAACCAGCCAATTTTGCATAATTATAAAAGGGAGAATTTTTTTTGTTATTGAAGGAAGTATGGTATAATTTCTTAAAAGCAGTCCATAACAGAAGGTTACATAATTTGATAAGGCAATATTTGAATAATTTTTCCAATGCACCGAGAGAAAATGATCGTAGAAAATATCGGCCACAACACCAGCATATTTATGATGATTTTCATGAAGTCGTTCACGAGTTTTAATGAATTCTGTATGATGGTCGGTAAAATAATCAATATGACGGTGAAGCTCTATTCCCATCTTTATTTCATCAGAAAACTTCGACACTTTGTTACCTTTAATATGATCGGCAATAAAATTCCCAAGCATTATAGGTTCATTTTCGCCTGATAAATATAAGTGGGCTAAGTAATTCATAAGTTTATCTAAAGTATTAAAAGATTTACCGATTTATATATTATAATTATATACCATAATAACATCCTCAAAGTTACATAAAATTTAACACTTAAATGGATTTAATTTCATTACATGAAAAATATCATTTAATAAAAATTTTAATCTTTATTGCGTTTCAAAATTTAGAGCTTTTCGATAAGAATTAACAAAGAAATTTGTAGAAAAACTAAAGCAATTTTATTTTACTTTTAATCTCCAAATCAAAGCTTTTTAATTATGCATCATAAGCCATTATTTATTATTTTTTTATTAAGTTTATTAGCTTTCAGTTCATGTTACTCACAAAAGAATCAGCAGTACTACAGCAGTTCAAAAAAAGCAATAAAGCTTTACGAAAACGCCATCGATTTAATGAAAATTGGAAAGCCTGAAAGAGCTGAAGAAACATTGAAACTTGCAATAGCTAAGGATCCTAATTTTATTGATGCATTTATGGTTTTAGGCGATATTTATTCGAGCAAAAAAAATGATGAAGCAGCATTGGGATATTATAAAAAAGCTTTAAGCATAAATGAAAGTTATTACCCAAAATTACTTTATATGACAGCTGAAAGAGAGATGAGTATTGAAAAATTTGGAGATGCCGCCGTTCATTTACGTAGTTATTTGCAATCAGAAAATTTTGATAATACATTGCATGATAAAGTATTACACGATATTGATATATGTGATTTTGCCTCCGAACTCATGAAACATCCCGTAGCTTTTAATCCCACTAATCTTGGCGAAAATATTAATTCGGAATTTGATGAATATGTAAACTCATTGAACACTGAAAATAAAATGATGATTTTTACAGTGAAACATCCATCTGACATGAATTCTGGACAACGAAGTCTAGTAGAGGATTTTTTCTTTGCCAATAAGGACGAATCAGATAAATGGAAATTTAGACAAATGTTAGGTAAAAAATTCAACTCAGTTAACGATGAAGGGGCTATGGTTATTTCGCCTGATGGAAGGCTAATTGTCTTTGCTTCAAACCGTTCAGAAAATTTTGGAAGGTTCGATTTGTTCTATTCGGTTAAAAATGGCGATTCATGGAGTGATCCTGTGAATATGGGAGAGGGAGTCAATTCAGCTTATTGGGAATCACAGCCATCGATTTCAAGCGATGGAAAAACCATTTATTTTGTAAGCAACAGAAAAGGTGGCTTTGGAGGAAGTGATATATATAAAGTTACATTAAATGAAAACGGAACTTATGGAAATCTTACAAATTTGGGATCAAAAATCAATACTTCAAAAAATGAAATGACACCTTTTATTCATCCAGATGGACAAAGTCTATATTTTGTTTCTAATGGACATTTAGGAATGGGAGGAACAGACATATTCTATTCAAAATTAGATGCAAATGGCGGTTTTTCTGACCCGATAAATATTGGATATCCTATTAATTCTAAAGATAATGAAATGGGAATTTTGATAGATTCAAAAGGAACATTGGCATATATTTCCAGCGATAAATATGGAGGAAAAGGTGGATTTGATATATATAATTTCGAACTTTATAAAGAGGCAAGACCAACACCTGTAACATATTCCAAAGGAATTGCCTTCGACAAAGAGACTCATGTAAACCTGAAAGTATCATTTGATTTGATAGATTTGAAAACAGGAAAAATTTGGATACATTCTACTTCAGATCCTACAACAGGTGAGTTTATTTTTTGTATTCCCCAAGGTCAGAATTTTGCTCTAAATACTTATCTTGAAGGATATTTATTCTATTCTGAAAATTTTAAAATTGATATCATTAAACCTGCCGACAAACCTTTTATTAAAAATGTACCTATGTCGAAAATAAAAGTGGGGGAGAGCATTGTTTTGGAAAACGTTTTCTTTGCTTCGAACAGTTTCAATCTTAATCCAGAATCAAACGTAGAATTGGAAAAAGTATTTAATCTTCTAACAAATAACCCAAGTTTAAAGGTTCAAATAGCTGGTTTTACAGATAATGTTGGCTCGCCAAATGATAATAAAATTCTTTCGGAAAATCGTGCTAAAGTGGTATATAATTTTTTAGTTAATAAAGGAATATCAACTAAAAATTTATCCTTCATTGGCTATGGTGAGCAAAGCCCCATAGATTCAAATGATAATGAAGAAGGTCGCCAGAAAAACAGAAGAACAGAAATGAAAGTTACTGCTTTTTAATGATTTATAGATATTTTTAATGAATTTTAATAAAATTATATTGCAGAACTCAGCCTAAGGTTATTTATAAAAATTAAATTGGAAGAGATTAAAAAAGATAATATAATTTTTCTTTAGAGAGTGTTTTTATAATTTAGAAAAATAAAATTTTGTGGCTAATTTTCCACTTTCTATCAAATTATTTTTTTGCACTTGGCTAATTTTTTTTACTTGAGGCCCAATTCCAACATTGGAAATTGAGATTGTTCTATTCCAATCTTCAGCGGTCAAATTTTTTCTTACTAAAGTTTCATAAATTAAAATAAAAACAGATTCAGAATAATCATGAATATCCTTTATATCCTTTGGTGCCAAACCTTTGCGATTGATATCGTACTCGGTTTGTTTTTCAGAGTCGATCATAAATCCAAGTGTCTGTTTATTAATAATCCGCTTTAAACCATCATCAGTCTGCAATATACTATCGAAAATATCAATAGGATAATTGTTGAGCAAACCGCCGTCAACGATTAAATCCCTTGGCAATGTATCATTTTGCTCATGATAAACATTACCAACACTGTCGACAAAACAAGATTCATAATACATTGGAATCGACATTGAAATTCTCACAGCATCAGCTATTTTCATTTCTGGAAAATTTTCTGCAGAAAAAATTATTGATTTCTGTTTTGAAAGATTGGTACCAGTTACATACAAATCTTTATATCCCGATTGCCTTAGCTGCAAAAAAGTAATATCTGCATTGCCTGTTTTTTTTGCAATTTTGCTTTTAAGCCAGTCTTGAAATTCTTCTCCTTTATAAAACCCATAATTTTTTGAAAATCTGTAAACTCCATCGAAAAACATATTGCTTCCATCATTGAATTTTCCAAAATTTGTTTCTAAAATAATTTTTGTTATTTCATCGGCATTATATCCTACAGAAATTAATACTGCTGTAATTGCCCCAACACTGGTGCCAGCAACTTTTTCTATCGATGGCAAAATGTTTCTGTTTTCGAGCTCAGTAAGTGCACCACAATAAGCTAATCCCATCAACCCACCGCCTTCAAATACAAGATTTTTATATTGAATATTTTGATTAAATCCTTGAAATTCAGTTATTAATGCTAAAAGAAAGACCAATATTTTTTTCATAATTGCTTAGTTTTAATAAACTATAGGACGTGATTGGAACAAATCTTACTACTCAATTTGTAGAATATTTATGTCAATAGTTTATCTTCCAGAAAGATTTTTGGGAATTCTTCCTGTTTTTATACATTCAGAACGCAAAGGTCTGCCAGCAATTTTTTCAACCATTCTTCCAATTTCAAGGATTTTGTCTATGTCAAGATTAGTTTCTATATTCATTTCATCCATCATAACAACCATATCTTCAGTGCTTACTAATCCAACAATATTTGGATCTTTATAATAATAGGCACCAGTTCCTGATACAGGTACACCGCTAACAAAATTTGCTGGTTGTCCACCTATTCCACCCATGGTAGATTCAAAATTTGTCATACCAGCCTGTAAAGCTGCCAAAACATTTGCCAATCCCCAGCCTCTTGTGGTATGAAAATGGGCAATATGTTTATCTGGTTTGCCAAAATGCTCAAGCAACATCGAGTAATATTTATAAACTCTATCTGGTGAAGCAGAGCCGTCATGGTCAGCATGTTCTACATCATTAGCACCAATATTTATCCATCTTTGAGCAAATTCCACAGCTTTTCCCATTTCTGTTGGACCTTCAATAGGGCACCCCCAAATAGTGCTGACAGTGCCATTTACTTTTATGCCAGCCGCTTGCGCCTTTGGAATCCATTCTTCAGCCATTTTCCAATAATCTTTCAACGATAATCCTGAGTTTTTAATATGGTGAGATTCGCTTGTAGAAACCATAAGTAAAATCCTATCTGGGCCAAATCCTTCCTTTTTTGCTTCAATGGCTCTTTGGATAGCTTTCTCTCTAATGGTGATGGCAGTAAGGCTTACACCAGATAGCAAATGCTTAACTTTCTTGCTGTTATGTATTCCTTTGAATAATTCATCAGCATCTTGAAATTGAGGCATTCCCTTAGGATTTCCGAAATTACTTACTTCAACATGTTTAAATCCTGCTAAAATAAGCTGTTCTAAAACCCATAATTTTGCTTCCGTTGGTATAAATTTTTCTTCATGTTGGAAGCCATCTCTTACGGTGATGTCGCCTATCGTAACTTTCTTTGGGTAATTCATGGTAAAATGGTTAAATTAAAAACATAAATATTAAACAAATTTCATTTCTGGTATTTCTCCCTCAATAATTAAGGGAGCGCCAGTGTTTGCAATAATTTCTTCAACCGAAATTCCGGGTGCTCTTTCCAAAAGTTTAAAACCTTTTTTTGTTACTTCAACCACAGCCATATCAGTTACTATTTTTTTTACACAATTGACCCCAGTTAATGGTAAAGTGCATTTTTTTACAAGTTTTGGATTGCCGTCCCTATCAATATGTGTTGTGGCAACAATTATATTTTTTGCTGCAGCAACCAAATCCATTGCTCCTCCCATGCCTTTCACCATTTTACCTGGAATTTTCCATGAAGAAATATCTCCTCCGTTGGTAACTTCAAAAGCTCCAAGAACTGTAAGGTCTATATGCCCGCCACGAATCATAGCAAAGCTTAGGGATGAATCAAAGAATGCTGCGCCAGCAGTATAGCTGACAGTTTGTTTTCCAGCATTTATTAAGTCAGGATCAGCAGAGCCTTTCTTAGGAAAAGGTCCAATTCCTAAAAGTCCATTTTCTGATTGAAGCACTACTTCCATACCTTCAGGAATATAATTAGCAACAAGTGTAGGAATTCCAATGCCAAGATTTACATAATATCCGTCTTGAAGTTCTTGCGCTATTCTTTGCGCTATTTGTTCTTTTGTCAATGCCATAGTTTTGATATAATTTAATTTCTATTTTTTGTTCAAATTAAGATCTAATTTATTCTTGAACTGTTTCAAACTCAATGCGTTTTTCATAATTTACACCTTGGAAAATTCTTTGAACAAAGACTCCGGGAATGTGAATCTGGTTTGGGTCTAACTCGCCTGCTTCAACAAGTATTTCAACTTCAGCTATTGTAATCTTTCCAGCTGTTGCCATTGCCTGATTGAAATTATTGGCGGTATGTCTGAAAATCAAATTTCCTGAAGTATCACCTTTCCAAGCTTTCACAATTGCAAAATCGGCTTTTAGGCCAGTTTCCATAATATGAGGTTTTCCATCAAATATTCTAACCTCTTTGCCTTCAGCTACTTCAGTGCCATAACCTGCAGGAACAAAGAAAGCAGGAATTCCTGCACCACCAGCTCTAATCCTTTCGGCGAGAGTGCCTTGAGGAACTAAATCTACTTCAAGCTCACCACTTAAAAGTTGTCTCTCGAATTCTTTATTTTCTCCCACATAAGAAGAAATCATTTTTTTTATTTGATGTTTTCTAAGCAATTTTCCTAATCCAAAATCATCAACACCAGCATTATTTGAGATGCATGTCAATCCAGTTACATCTTTGTCAAATAAGGCGTTGATGCTGTTTTCAGGAATTCCGCAGAGGCCAAATCCTCCAAGCATTATTGATTGACCATTTTTTATATCGCTTACGGCAGCTGCCGCATTTTTTACAACTTTATTCATAATTCATAGTTTTATCGTAATTATTTTAGCAGCCAATGTAACGAGAAATTACAAGTCTTTGAATTTCTGAGGTGCCTTCACCTATTTGTAATAATCTTTGGTCTCTGTAAAATCTTTCAATAGGATAATCTTTCATAAGTCCGTATCCACCATGAATTTGAACGGCTTCATCGGCAACTTCTTTGGCAATTTCTGAGCAATATAATTTCGACATTGCCGCTTCTTTAGCAAAGGGTTTATGATTATCTTTCAGCCAACAAGCTTTATATAAAAGATTTCTGGCAAGTTCAATTTTCATTGCCATATCTGCCAGTTTGAAAGCATTTATTTGAAATTTAGAAATTGCTTTGCCAAATTGTTTGCGTTCTTTTGCATAAGCCAATGCCATTTCAAATGCTCCTTGTGCAAGGCCTAAACCCATCGCACCAATAGATAGTCTTCCGTTATCGAGTGTAGATAGCATCATGTGCGAGCCTTCGCCAATTTTTCCCAAAAGGTTTTCTTTGGGCACTTTGCAATCATCGAAATATAGCTCAGCGGTATCACTTGCACGCCACATCATTTTTCCATGCATCGGAACTTGCTTAAATCCTTTATTTCCTCTTTCAACAATAATGCAAGAATATTCCTTTTTCCCATCTGGGAATACTTTTGTAACTGCTTGAACTGTAGCGCCAAGAGAAATTGCTGATGCTCCATTTGTGATAAAAATCTTAGAACCATTTATTTGCCATTTATCATCAATAAGCTCAGCCACAGTCTTTGTACCGCGCGAATCTGAGCCTGCACCAGGTTCAGTGAGTCCAAAAGCCCAAACGGCATCGCCAGTGCTTAGCTGGGGAAGATATTTTAGCTTTTGTTCCTCAGTGCCATAATAATAAATTGGTCCTATACCTAAAGAATTATGAGCTGCCAAAGTTGCTGCGTGCGAGCCGTCAACTCTGGCAAGTTCTTCAACTGCAATAATATAAGATAGTGTGTCAAGACCTTGCCCGCCATATTTTTCAGGAAGATACATTCCCAATAAACCTAATTCACCAATTTTTTTTGTGTTTTGTATCGAGAATTCACCCTTCTCATCTAACTCTTGAGCATAAGGTTTAATTTCCCTTTCGGCGAAATCTCTTACTGTCTCACGAATCATTTTCTGCGTTTCATTTAAATCAAAATCCATAACATTCTGTTTTATAAGTTTTTATTTTTTTCATCGTTTTTTACAAACTTTATGAGCACTTTAGAGCTATCAATCATTTCATTTTCAATTACATTAACATCTTCAATAATTGCATCCCTATGTGCTTCCAAATTATTTTCCATTTTCATTGCTTCCACTATCATTACCACATCACCTTTTTTAACTTGCTGCCCTTTAACAACATTTATTTTAATGACTTTACCAGGCATTGGTGAGTTTATATTATCGCCGCCAGCTTTCAAATCGGAAGGTGTATAAATTTCTTCATTTACCATTTCATCGCACCTCGAAATAAACAAATTATTCCCATTATTTGATACATGATGCACTCCTTCAGTATCTTGAGAAAAATAATAATGTTCTAAAACTCCGTCTATTTGAGCTTTTAGATGATAAGCTGAGATTTCTATTAATTCAAGTTTAATAGATTTATCGCCAATCTTAAAGACATAATTTATTGTATCAGATTTTATTAATTCAACAGGAATTATTGCATTATCAATCTCAATTTTAATAATTGGAATCAATCGCCAAAAGCCAATCTGATTCCATAAATTATTTATATCTGAAGTATTTTTTCGCTTATGGAAATCAAAACATAGAAAAGCGCTGATGAAAGTATTTTTATTACGACAATTATTTTGATTTTCAATGTTACTCAAAATTTCTGAACTATGCTCATCACAAAATTTTGTTGATATATTATTAGTTATAAAGGCTTTATTTTGAGTAAGTTCCAATAGATAAGCAATATTTGTATGAATACCGTGAATGATGTAATTTTTTAGGGCGAAGATTAGTTTTTGCCTGGCAGCTTCTCTGTTTTCACCCCAAACAACTAATTTCGAAATCATAGGATCGTAAAAACTTTCCACAACGCAAGCATAATCAATACCTGCATCAATTCTAATATTCTCGCCCTTAGGTTCAAGGTATAAATTCATCTTACCAGGCGATGGTAAAAAATCTTTAGCTGGGTTTTCAGCATAAATACGGGCTTCAATAGCATGTCCTTTTTGACGAACATCGGACTGATTGAATGAAAGTTGATTGCCAGCAGCAACTAAAATCTGCTCTCGAACAATATCAATACCAGTAACCATTTCAGTGACTGGATGTTCCACTTGGATTCTTGTGTTCATTTCAAGAAAGTAGAAATTGAGGTTTTTATCCACTAAAAATTCAATTGTTCCAGCGCTGTCGTAACCTATTCCACGAGCAATTTCTGCCGCTGATTTTCCCATTTTTTCTCTAACATCTTGATTTAGAGTAGGAGATGGGCTTTCTTCAACAATCTTTTGATAACGCCTTTGGATTGAACATTCTCGCTCATAAAGATGAATTGTATTTCCATGCTTGTCGCCTATAACCTGAATTTCGATGTGTCGAGGCTCTTCGATATACTGTTCCACATAAACTTCGCCGTCACCAAAATATGCTTTTGCTTCGCGGGCAGTAGCTTCTATGGTTTGTTTTAATAAGTCGAAATCGCGAACTATGCGCATTCCTTTTCCCCCACCACCTGCAGCAGCTTTTACTAACAAAGGCAAAGGAATTTTTTTTGATTTTTCTACAATTTCTTCGGTGGTGCCAGTGGCTCCTTCTGTCATTGGAATTCCAAGCTTCCTAACAAATTGCCGTGCTTCAATTTTATTGCCCATCAAATGCATTGATTCTGATGTTGGCCCAATGAAAGTAATATTTTCTCTGTTGCATGCAGCAACGAGTTCCGCATTTTCAGCTAAAAATCCATATCCAGGATGAAGAGCATCAGCATTACAATTTTTAGCTATTGAAACAATCTTTTCTATATTTAGATAAGTGTCACTAAGTTCTTGATTGCCAATTTTATAAGCTTCATCAGCCATTTTCACATGAAGACTTTTTTTATCTGCTTCACTGTAAATGGCCACTGTAGATATTCCAAGAGCTTTAGCAGACTTTATTATTCTTATTGCTATTTCACCTCGGTTGGCAATAAGTATCTTTTTGAATATTTTCATTCAGAGGTTTATTTATTATTCTTTAAAATTATTTTACCCAATTTGGATTTCTCTTCCCAAGAAATGCCGACATGCCTTCTTGCCCTTCTTCAGAGGCTCTTATTTCAGCAATCATTTTGGCAGTATAATCAATGGCATCATTTAAGTTCAACTTATTAGAGATATTGTAAAGCAATGATTTACATTGCGCCATCGCTTTTGGACCACTTGTTCTTAGCATTGCAATAGTTTCATTTAAGTAGTTTTCGAGCTCATCTGAGGGCAGCGATTTGTTAATCAATCTGTGATAATAAGCTTCAGGGCTTTTGAACCTTTTTCCAGTAATCATTAATTCCTTAGAAGCATATTCGCCGACACGTTTTGTAACATAAGGAGAGATGCAAGCAGGTACAATTCCAATTTTTACTTCACTAAGTGAAAATGTAGTGTTTTCATCGGCAAAAGCAAAGTCGCAAGCAGCTAAAAGGCCATTAGCACCGCCAATTGCAGCGCCATGAATAACTGCAATAGTTGGCTTGGAGCAGCAATATATTTTATAAAAGCATTTTGATAAATTCAGGCTTTCCTTATAATTATCCTCATAATTATATTTTGCCACATCACGCATCCAATTCAGATCGGCACCGGCACAAAAAGATTTTCCTCTTCCTCTTAGAATAACTATTCTGATATCGTCCATTTTTTCGATGTCCTCAAAAATTGAAATAATTTCTGATATCATTATTTCATTGAAAGCATTATGAATTTCTGGCCGATTTAACCAAATAATTCCCAAGTCATCTTTAATTTCAAATTCTATAGTTGAATATTCTTTCATAAGTTTAATTTAATTTATATTTAACTAATATTATGATTGTTATGATGATTTATTTAATATTTTAGTTTCAAAAAAACAATAATAATTACATTCTAAAGATTCCATATTTAGTATCATCCCATGGTTTATTTAAACTCATAGCTATACCCATTGCAATCACTTTTCTTGTGTCTGTAGGGTCAATAATTCCATCGTCCCAAAGACGTGAAGTACTGAAATAAGGTGAGCCTTCGAAATCATATTTTTGTAAAATAGAGTTGCGGAGTTTTTCAATATCTTCAGCTTTCATAACTTTATTTGAGGCAGCTAATTGGTCCTGCTTTACTTGAACTAATACTCCAGCAGCCTGCTCGCCGCCCATAACAGAAATGCGAGAATTTGGCCACATCATCAACAAACGTGGGTCGTAAGCTCTGCCAGCCATTGCATAATTTCCAGCACCAAATGAACCGCCGAAAACAACTGTAAATTTTGGCACATCAGCATTAGCTACAGCATGAACAAACTTAGCCCCATCGCGAGCTATACCGCGTCTTTCATACTCTCTTCCTACGATAAAACCAGTAATATTTTGTAAGAAAAGTATTGGAATTTTTCGACTTGTGCATAGTTCTACAAAGTGAGCACTTTTGAGTGAGGTCTCAGAGAAGATTACTCCATTATTAGCAATTATTCCAATAGGATACCCCATAATATGAGCAAAACCAGTAACAACAGTTGGAGCATATCGTGCTTTGAATTCCTGAAAACGACTGCCGTCAACCATTCTGGCGATAATTTCTTTTGCGTCAACGGGTTTTTTAAAATCTATTGGTGCTATGCCGTAAAGTTCCTCAGGATTATAAAAAGGTTCTTCGGGTTTTATGATATCCAGAGTTTGTTTAACCTTATGTCCCAATGTTTCAAAAATATTACGACAAATTAAAATTGCATGTCTATCATTTTCTGCATAATGGTCGGCAACGCCTGAAATACTTGTGTGAACATCTGCGCCACCAAGTTCTTCCGCAGTAACTATCTCACCAGTAGCAGCTTTAACTAAAGGTGGACCTCCAATAAATATTGTGCCTTGATTTTTTACAATTATAGTTTCATCACTCATTGCGGGAACATAAGCACCACCGGCGGTGCATGAGCCCATTACAATAGCCACTTGCGGAATTCCAAGAGATGACATTCGAGCTTGATTAAAAAAGAAGCGCCCAAAACCAAATCTATCTGGGAAAACATTGGCCTGATCGGGCAGAAATACGCCACCTGAGTCAACCATATAAATGCAAGCAAGATGATTTTCCATAGCAATTTCTTGTGCTCTTATATGCTTTTTAATGGTCTCCTTCATATAAGTACCACCTTTTACTGTGGCGTCGTTGGCAATAATCATAGTCTCTCTACCTTGCACCATGCCAATTCCAGTAATAATTCCTGCCGATGGAAATTGATTTTCATATTGACCATAGGCTGCCATGGTAGAAAGTTCGAGAAATGGAGTATTTGGATCTATTAGCAAATCTATTCTCTCTCGTGCCAACAATTTTCCTCTACTTTTATGCTTTTCTACTGAACTTGGAGTTGATCCATTTATTACTGAATTTAGTTTCTCTCTGTATTCAGCCATTAGTCTTAGAAAGTCTTCTTTATTCGACTTAAACAGCTCTGAGGATGTATTTATTTTAGATTCTATTCTGTACAAAGTGTTGAGTTTTTGATGTTTATATGATAAAACTTTCAATTTGTTTGTACTTCCAAAGATAAAAAAATATTCCTATTTTCAAAGTGAATATTTATTATTTTGTAAAATGTTGAAAATTAATGGGTAATAGAATTTTTTTTCTCTAAATTGACCTTTACCAGTAAAATATAAAACTTTGTTTTGATTTGGAAAACTATTTTCCAGCAGCTTTAGCCATCTTGTCTCTAGAATATGCTAAATTATTCTTTGCCAGTTGAAAATCTTTATCAATCTGTAATGCTTTCAGGCAAGCTTTTTCTCCTTTGTCATATTGCTCCAATGCATTGTACGCCGAGCACAAGTTATTATAGGCAATAGCATCTTTTGGCGACAGTTTTATTAACCTCTGTGAATACCTTACAACATATTCAAATTCACCAATATAATAAGCATTTAATGAGTTTCTAAGAAGCCAATCATGATTGTTAGAAAAAGCATCAATATTTTTGACAGATACTGCTATATTGTTCTTGGCGAGCTCAAAATCTGAATTTAAAGCTAAAGCTTTTGTCAAATTGATATATGCATAATCATATAATCCTAAAGAATTTGCAGCAGCACCAATATTATTTAAGGCATAATAATTATTACTGTTAATTGCTAATATTTTTTTGGCACTTAGAATAGAATTAATGAAATCACCAGCATTATAATATTCTAAACACAAAGCCATATAATTTGCTTCTGTAGGGTATTTTTCGGCTAATTCTTTTGTATTCAATCCTTTAAATTTGCTTTCTACTATAGCACAAAGTGGAATTCCTCCAGCTTTTACCTCATAGACTGTGTTCTCAGGTGGCCAAGTATTTATCAAATTTTTATTAAATTTTGCAGAAGCGCTATAGATAATTTCATAATCGAAACCCTTCTCGTAATTACCTGGTATATATTCTAAATTTGAAAAATTTTTGCTGTAATTTGTTACTTTCATTTCATCTCCATAGAACATTTTAATTTTAACCACTTTTTGTTTCCTTTCTTCAATTGTGTGATTTGCAATCCATTCTACAGCTTCCTTTGTGGATATTCCCCAATAGTCTGTTTCATATTTACCAAATATTGCTAAATTTCCACCAACCAATGGACTAAAATACATTGCTTCATAAGGGTGATTTTTTATGCTCCAAATTGCAGGTTGCAACATTGAAGCGGCAAGAATTAAAATTGTGATAAAGTAAAATTGAGTTTGTTTTAAGAAATCAATCAATTTCTCCCAAGCTACTGCTGCGAGGACAATCAAAGTGGGAAAAACAAATAATAGATGACGAATTCCATTATAAATATTTGAATGTTTTGCGAGGATAAATAGTATAGGAAAAAGGGTAACAAATAATAAAAGGGAATATATAAATAGGTTTAAATCTCCTTTCAATTTTGGATGATATGCTGTGATAGTCAGCAAAATACCTAAATTAATAAAAATAGGCGAACTTATCCAAATCCAAGTAGGTATATAGCTGTAAGGGATTTCCCAAGCATTATACCAATTGCCTTGAAAGACTTCATAAGCATTGAAAATGCTAAATGAGGAAACTTTTAGAAGAACTTTAAATGGAGCAAAAAAATCTGTGGCGGCGTAAGGCCATAGAAATCGTACAGCCCAATATCCAACTAAAGAAATTGCGATGGCGATTCCCAAAGTTTTTGAAGTTTCTTTAATTTTTAGGTATCTCGATCTGTAATAGTCAATTATCCAATAAGTTACAACGCTTAACAAAAAATATACTATTAGCAATAAACCAGAAACACGTATATCAATAGAAATGGCAAATATTAATGCCAGAAAAATTGAGTTGAGTATTTTAACTTTTGGAAGGTTTTTTAAGAATACAATAATCTGATGAATTCCAACGATATAAATGGCAGCAAATGGAATATCCTTGGGATTTACAAATGCATGTCCAAATAAACGCGGCGACAAGACAGCAAATAAAAAGGCAATCACGGCAGTTTTCCAACCTCCTAATTCTTTGGCAGTTAAACCAATAAAAAGGAATAAAATGAAACCAAAAAAAGAATTTATAAGGTGTCTAAAATTGTAAAGATCAGTTTCAGGAAAATAGGAATGGAGATAATTTACCGTCAAATCAAAAAAGCCACCAAAAAAATTCATGCCTCGAAAATTATTGTCTTCAATTACAGAGAAAGTTGCAATTATATTTCCAGCGCTATCGAGAGGACTTAGTACAGCAGAATTATTTGCACCTTTATAATAGTCCAACAAAACTTTACCATGTAATTGGTGTATTGGTTCATCGTTGGTTAAACAATAATCATTGTGTAGCCATATCATTACCAATAATGTAACAACAGAAAGCAATACAAATATCCTTTTGCTGTTGAAATTTGATAAAAAAGATTTTAAATTATTCATTTATAATATTCCTTCCTTTAAGATGTCGTGTAGATGAATTACTCCAAAATATTTATCCTCTGAGGTTACTAACAATTGAGTTATATTATTGTCTTTCATTATTTTAAAAGCATCTACCGCAAGTTGATTTTTATCTAAAGTTCGTGGATTTTTGCTCATTATTTCACGAGCTGTCAACGGATCAACGTCTTTATATCTCTCCATCATGCGTCTTAAATCTCCATCGGTGATTATGCCAACTAATTTGTCGTTTTCAATTACAGCAGTTGCGCCAAGTCTTTTTGAACTTATTTCAAGGATTATTTTTCTTATCTTGTCGTTGATGTCCACCGCAGGTTTTTCGTTTTCTATTGCCAAGGCTTCGATTCTAAGATAAAGTTTTTTTCCAAGAGCTCCGCCAGGGTGAAACTTAGCAAAATCTTTTTCGCTAAAATTATTATTTTTTAGAAGACTTACTGCCAGAGCATCTCCCATAATCAATTGAGCAGTAGTGCTTGAAGTTGGAGCCAAATTGTTTGGACATGCTTCCTTTTCAACAGTTGTGTCCAACACAATGTCTGATTGCTTAGCAAGAGTCGAATCAATATTTCCTACAATAGCGACAATTTTATTTCCGAGTGATTTCAAAAGTGATACAAGTACTTTTATTTCAGGAGTATTTCCCGATTTTGAAATTACAATTACAACATCATTTTTCTGAATAATGCCTAAATCGCCATGAATAGCATCTACAGCATGCATAAATGTGGCTGGAGTTCCAGTAGAATTTAAGGTAGCAACAATTTTTGCTCCTATATTTGCACTTTTTCCAATACCTGTAACTACAACTCTTGCATTAGAATTTGCAATTAATTGAACTGCATCAGCAAAAGATTCGGAAATTCTTTCCGATAATTTTTGTACTTCAAAAATTTCCTCCTCTATGGTCTTTTTACCAGCAATAATTATTTCTGCTCGATTTAACATATATTTATTTGTTCGATTTTAAAAAAACAAAATTAATAAATTGTAGGCAAACCAAGTTATAAATTAATATTTTTGAATAAAAAGCAATATTCAAAAATAATAATTATCATGAATATTGCTGATATTCAAATGTATATGTTTACGCTTAGGAAAGATTATTATATTCATAAACAAAATAAATCTTCTCAAATATTATCTTAATACTTATAAATCAATACATTAATAAAAATATTTAATATCAATTTTTAAAATTAAAAAAATAAATAATTATGGTAGATAATTTAATGTAAATTCGCAATTCTTTTGAAAATTCACTTGGATTTGAATGATAATTATGTTTACTTTAGTAAATCCTTAGTGAAGGTACATTTTAGAATTAATTATGGATATGCAAACGGATCGCGAGATATATAAAACGCTAAATTCTTTTTTTGGCTTTAATAGTTTTAAGGGTCATCAAGAGGCAATTATAAAGAATCTTCTTGAAGGAAAAGATACTTTTGTAATAATGCCTACTGGTGGTGGAAAGTCGCTTTGTTATCAACTGCCAGCAATAATGATGGAAGGTATTTCTATAATCATCTCTCCATTAATTGCTTTGATGAAGAATCAAGTAGATGCTATAAGAGCCTTTAGCGCACAAAATGGTATTGCGCATGTGTTAAATTCTTCATTGAATAGGCAAGAAATGGATGATGTGAAAAATGACTTGCTCAGCGGTCTAACCAAATTATTATATGTAGCACCTGAAAGTTTAGTGAAAGAGGAAAATATTGCATTTTTTAAATCACTAAAAATCAATTTTTTCGCTATTGATGAAGCTCATTGTATTTCTGAATGGGGACATGATTTTAGACCAGAGTATAGAAAACTTAGACCTACAATTGATGCAATTTGTCCTGATGTTCCAATAATAGCACTCACCGCCACAGCTACACCAAAAGTTCAGAGTGATATTTTGAAGAACCTTAAAATGAATGAAACAACAGTCTTTAAGGATTCATTCAATAGGCCAAATTTATATTATGAAGTAAGACCTAAAACTAAAGATGTACTTAAAGATATCATCAGATTTATTAAGGAAAATCCAAATAAATCTGGTATTGTTTATTGCTTGAGTCGCAAGAAAGTTGAGGAAGTTTCTGAAGTTTTGGTTGTGAATGGTATAAATGCACTACCTTATCATGCTGGATTAGATTCGCTTACACGACGTACAAATCAGGATAGATTCTTGATGGAGGATGTTGATGTAATAGTTGCAACAATAGCTTTTGGAATGGGAATAGATAAACCCGATGTCAGGTTCGTTATTCATCATGATATTCCTAAAAGTTTAGAATCATATTACCAAGAAACTGGACGCGGGGGTCGTGATGGTGGCGAAGGCAAATGTATTACTTATTATAGGTATGACGATATTCAAAAATTAGAGAAATTTATGAAGGGAAAGCCTGTCGCTGAACAAGAAATTGGAACTCAATTACTTCTTGAAACGGTGTCTTATGCAGAATCTTCTATCTGTCGTCGTAAACAAATTCTCCATTATTTTGGCGAAGTATATAACGAAGATAACTGTCAAAACTGTGATAACTGTCTGAATCCTAAAGAAATGATGGATGTTACAAAAGATATTAAATTAGCCTTAGAAGCAGTTCGTGATACTAAAGAACTCTTTAAAGCTAACCATATATGCCATGTGTTAATGGGCACTCTTAATACAAATGTGAAAACAGTGAAACATCATCTTTTGAAAATTTTCGGCAAAGGTTCAGAAAAAGATGAAAAACACTGGGAAGGAGTTATTCGCCAAGCATTAGTTCAACTTCTTTTGGACAAAGATATTGAACAATATGGCGTTTTAAAACTCACAGAAAAAGGCCAAGCATTTATTGGAAAGCCTTTTTATATTGAGATTGCAAGAGACCACGATTACGATAATATTGATAACGACGATTTCGATATTCCAGGATCTTCAAATGGCGCAGCTGGAGATGATATTTTATTTGCAATGCTGAAGGATTTAAGAAAAGCAATCTCTAAAAAAGAAGGGAAACCTCCTTTTGTAATTTTTCAAGACCCATCTCTAGATGATATGACAATTCAATATCCTATAACTATGGAAGAAATGGTGAGAATTACAGGTGTTGGTGGAGGAAAAGCAAAGAAATATGGCCAGCCATTTATTGATGTTATTAAACAATATGTGGATGAAAATGAAATTATTCGGCCAACAGATATGCTCGTTAAATCTGTTCCAAATAAATCAATATCAAAGGTTTATATAATTAAAGCTATTGATAGAAAAGCTTCACTTGATGATGTGGCTGTATCAAAAGGTATGGATATTTATGAACTTTTGACCGAGATAGAAAGTATTGTTGATTCGGGTACATATTTGGATATTGATTATTATATTCAGGAAAATGTTGACCCTTATGTTCAAGAAGAAATTATGGAATATTATGAAGAACAGGCAGAGAGTGACTCATGGGATGACGCTCTGAAAGAGCTTGGTGAAAACGATTATACCGAAAAAGATGTTCGTCTTATGAGAATAAAATATCTTTCCGATGTAGGAAATTAGTATATTTAAGAATTAATATTCAAAAAAATGCCGCTTATAAACGGCATTTTTTTGTGATTTAATTTAGATTCTCGAAATGGAAAATTATTTTTCCGAAATTTCACCATGAATATTTAAAACAATTTCATGATTTTTTGGGTCATTGGTAATTATTGTTACCGTTTTATGTTCTCGGTCTTTTCTTCCACTGGTATTAAATTCAATATCAATACTACCAGTCTTGCCTTTTTTGATTACCGAATTTTTTAAATCAGCAGTCGTACAGCCACATGATGACTTTGTTTTCCTGATTATTAAATCACTTTTGCCTTGATTTGTAAACACAAAGTTATGTTTAACAACGGTGCCGGCAACAACATTTCCAAAGTCGAAATCAGTTTCTTTAAATGAAATTATTGGCGATTTTTTGAGGTCTCGTTCATTAAGTTTTGAGAAATCCTCAATTATTCTTGCAGATATATTTAACACCTTGATTGGTTGCACATTATCATTAGTTGAAATTGCAATTCTATCGAATATTAATCCAAAATCATTTCTCTTTTTTGCATCATAAGTAACTTTTATATAACCAAATTCACCGCTTTCCAATACTGCTGGAATTGCTTCAATTTTAACATTTGATGGTACTTCTTGAAAACCAATATTCATAGGATGGCCCCACTTGTTGTAGATTTTAACTGAATCTACTTTAATTTCGTTGCTCTTAATATCATTGAATGCCAAATGGTTAGTCATTAATTTTAAATTGCCAATGCTGATTGGAAGTTCATCTTCAGCAGATGTATTTAATGGCGTAACGGTTCCTTTAATAAACAAAATTGTATTTGGCCTGTCAACATCATTTGTGGTTACGGTAATAGATTTTCTGAATGGCCCTGGACGATTTGCGGTGAAGTAAGTTGCTGAAACAAAACCTTTTTCACCTGGCTTAATTATTTCTTTTGAATATTCAGAAGAAGTACAACCGCAACTCGGCTTAACATTCACCAATTTCAAATCACCACTTCCAACATTGGTAAAGTAAAATTTGGTTGTAACTTTTCCTATCTCTTCTTTTATAGTTCCAAAATCATTGGTAGTCGATTCAAAACTAATTATGCCGCTTTGAGCAAATATTGTACTAATATTTGCTGCCATTAAAATCAATAATAATATTGAAAACCTTTTCATCATCGCAATTTTTAATTCATTAAGATTGCAAATGTATAAAATTAGCAAAGGAAATATGATTTTAACTTTATTTTTTTTGTTAAAAGTCCCAAACTTTTCCTCAATCAATTGTGGATAAGTATTTTGAACACTTTTATTTGATTTTGTATCATAACTTAAATTTGTGATAATTAAATTATTAGACAATGATAAATCCGAAGATAACTTTACTTTATAATAACTGGGCTGGTGAAAAAGCTGTAAAGATTACGCCACTTGCAATATCGGGAAGCGATAGAAAATATTTTCGCATTGTGTCAGCAAGCAAACAAGCTCTTGGGGTTTTAAATCCAAATGCTCGCGAAAACCTTGCCTTCATTGAGTTTAGCAAACAGTTTCTTGCTAAAGGTATTAAGGTTCCAATTATTTATGCTGATGACATTGCTAACAATATTTATTTAATTGAAGATTTGGGTGATACCACTCTGTTCAAATTTCTAAGCCAGGAGCAAATAAAAGGTGGATTTACTAAAGATTTGTTGGATTTATATTTGAAAATAATATCACAATTGCCTAAAATTCAAATTATTGCATCAGAAAATTTGGATTATTCTATTTGTTATCCCCGATCCGACTTCGATAAGCAATCGATGATGTGGGATTTGAATTATTTCAAATATTATTTTCTTAAATTGTCGGGAATGAGCTTCGATGAGCAAGAATTAGAAGATGATTTTCAGAAGTTTACAGATTATCTTCTTAAAGCAGATAACAAGTATTTTCTTTATCGTGATTTTCAATCAAGAAATATTATGCTAAAGGATAATGATATTTATTTTATTGATTATCAAGGTGGACGACGTGGTGCGCTCCAGTATGATTTAGCATCCTTATTATATGATGCAAAGGCGGAAATTCCTCAAGATATTCGTAATCTTCTACTAAATAAATATATTGAAGAATTGAAGCAATACATAACCATTAATGAGGACGAATTTAAGTCGTATTATGCAGGTTTTGTGATTATTAGAATTTTACAAGCAATGGGAGCTTATGGTTTTAGAGGTTTTTATGAGAAGAAAGCTCATTTTTTAGCTTCCATTCCTTTTGCCATGGACAATCTGAATTATGTGTTAAAGAATAATATCTTTCCAATTGAACTAAATACTTTGATTCCATTACTAAAAAGTGTGGCTGTTTCTGAGAAATTGAAAAGCTTGGGCAATCAATCAAAAAATCTTACTGTTCAAGTGAATAGTTTCTCATATAAAAGAGGCGTTCCTGTTGATGAAAGTGGAAATGGTGGTGGTTTTGTTTTCGATTGCAGAGCACTTCCAAACCCTGGAAGATATGAAATCTATCAAGAAGCTACTGGCATAGATTTGTCAGTTATTGAGTTTTTAGAGAGAGAAGATTCGGTAAATATATTTTTCAAAAATGTTTCTGAGTTGGTAAGTCAATCGGTAGAAAATTATCTTGAACGTAATTTTGATTCGCTTTCAATAAATTTTGGTTGCACTGGTGGTCAGCACCGTTCGGTTTATTTTGCCGAAAAAATTAGCCGCTTTATTAAGGATAAATATAATGTGAAAGTGGTTTTACGTCATCGCGAACAAGAAATGAAGAGATTATGAAAGCTATGATTTTTGCAGCAGGATTGGGTAGCCGACTTATGCCAATTACAAAAGATAAGCCCAAAGCTTTGGCAATAGTTGCCGAAAAATCTTTGCTCGAAAGAGCTATAAATTATATCTCAGATGCTGGTTTTACTGATATTATTATAAATACTCATCATTTTTCTGAAAAAATTATTGAGTTTCTAAATACTCACCACTTTGATAATGTAAATATTAGCCTGTCTTATGAAGTTGAACTTCTCGATACGGCTGGTGGACTTGCCCAAGCAAAATATTTCTTTGATTCTGATGAGGATATTTTACTTTATAATGTTGACATCATAACGAATCTTGATTTACAAAAATTTATAAACTTTCACAAATTCAATCATGCCGATATTAGCCTGGCTGTGAGAAATAGAAATACTTCAAGATATTTTCTTTTCAACCAAAACAATAGGTTAGTAGGGTGGAGGAATAAATTGACATTTGAAGAAATTATTTATGATAGTAATTCTATTAATTTAAATGAATTGGCTTTCAGTGGTATACATATTATTTCTCCTAAGATTTTAAATCTTTTAGGCAAAATAAAAAAGTGGTCATTGACAACTTTTTATCTTGAAATAGCTTCATCACAAAAAATTTTAGCTTATCAAGATAATAACAGTTACTGGTTCGATTGTGGAAAAATCGAGACTTTAAATGCTGCGTCAGAATATCTAAAAAAAATTGATGAGAAAAATTAATCAATATTTATCTAAGCAATGTAAGAGAGCCTTGACGCGAAGTTGTGCCGTTAACTGTTTGGCCTTGCCAAATGCTGCCATCTTCGAAAACTGCTACAGCTTGCCAAAAATATGTTCCTAAAGGCAATTCTTTTCTGTCCACACTTCCATTCCAACTTTCTGCTGGTTGACCATTTATCAACTGAGTAGATTCCCATATTATATTTCCCCATGAATCATAAATAGCAATATGATAAGATTTTAGACCATTTCCCTTTGGCGTAAAAAGTCGAACATCAGGATTTGGATGATTTGGAGCCAAAGCTGAAGGAATAAAAAGACCTTTTAGCAAATCAACAGATAGATTTTTTGAAATTTGATTAGAACAGTTATATTTATTTGTTGCATAGAGAGTTATGTTATAATCTCCGTGGGTATAAAATCTATGTTGAGGATTTATAGCATTTGATGAATCACCATCATCAAATTGCCAACTGTAGAAATCTGCTTTGTCAGATAAATTAGTAAATTGAAAAATTCCTTCATTATTTTCTGTGTTCGAGACTTGTTCAAAATTGAAATCTGCAACAGCTCGTGGATGAATAATTATGGTGTCTGATGAAGAATTAGTATCGCTGCAACCTGCAGAATTAATTGCGATTAATGTCGAAATAAATTTACCTTCTGAAGTAAATGTTAATAAAGGAGAGTTCAATGAAGATATAAAGTTATAATCTATAAGCCATTTATAATATTGAGCATCAGTGGAATAGTTTGTAAATTGAATATTTATTCCTTCACAGCCAATTGTATTGTCAATCGTAAAATTGGCTTTTGGTGTACTCAACAAACTTAATGTATTTGACAAAGTATCGCTACAATTATAAGCATTTAATGCAATAAGAGTAGGATGATAATTTCCAGAATTACTATAACTTACTATGGGATCATTAATTTTGGAACTATCTCCATTATCAAAATTCCAAGAATATCCAACAGCGCCAATTGAATTATTGATAAACTTTATTTTAGCAGGATATTCACATGGATTTGTATTTATAAAAGTAAAATTTGCTTGCGGTCTTGGGTAGGACTTAATTATTGTATAAGTAGTATC
This sequence comes from Bacteroidetes bacterium CG2_30_33_31, assembly GCA_001872625.1. Classification (GTDB taxonomy): domain Bacteria; phylum Bacteroidota; class Bacteroidia; order Bacteroidales; family UBA1556; genus UBA6267. The sequence continues at coordinate 129,161 of MNXP01000049.1, read as the reverse complement.
CTTGCAACCAAAATAATTGTCAGCAACCAATTGAACATTATAATTATTTGGATTTAAAAAAGTATGCTGAATGTTTTGTGAAACTGAGGTATTTCCATCAGCGAAATTCCATCTAAAAAATGTTGAATTTATACTCTGACTTTGAAAATTTACGGTCAATGGATAACATCCATCCAATGTATCAACGCTAATAATCGCCTTTGCTGAAGGATTAACAACAATAATTTTTGAAATTGTATCAGTGCAATTTGAGTTTGCATCTTCTCCAATAAATGTTATAAGTTTATTACCAAAACTTTGATAAGTATGTGATAATGAGTTAAGTGTAGAAGTTATTGAATCCCCGAAATTCCATTGAAGATTGGTTAGATTTGAAGTCAAATTATTAAAACTAACAGAGCTAAACTGACAAATAGTATCATTGCTTGTGCTGAAACTCAGCTGTGGAGAATTTCCTACATTTATTGTAATATTTGCAGTGTCAATTCCACAATTATCTGTTACAATTAAAGATACATTGTAATTGCCGGCGGCAGAATAAACATGAGTAGGATTTATTTGCGAAGAGACATTTCCATCACCAAAATTCCAAAGTGCTGAATTTTGAATATTAGAGTAATTCGTAAAATTGATGTTGGCTGGCGCACAAGCATTTATTTGAGAAGGTGTAAAAATGGCATTTACGTAATTTGGATTTACACTAATATATTTTATTGAAGTATCTGAACCGCACTGATTTGACGCTATCATTGAAACAGGAAAAGTACTAACTGTGCTTCCTGTCGAATAAATATGATTTTGTGGAACTTGTGAGTTGGAAAAAGTATTATCTCCTAAATTCCAGCTAAATGATGTTGCATTTGATGAACTGATATTTCCAAAATTTGCTGTCGCTGGCGAACATTGGCTATTAAGAACGTAACCGAAATTGGAAATCGGTTTAGTATTAACCGTAATAGTATCGCTATAGTTACTTGTACCGCAGATATTTGCTAATGAAAGGTGAATAATAAATGTGGTATCATGCCCGTCAACAGAATTGAATAAAATATTATTTGGATTTGCATTAGATGAATAATTTCCATTGCCAAAATTCCAAGAATATGAGCCATTGCTCACAGTAGAGTTATTATTTATAAATACATTTAATGGCGAACAGCCGATCTGTGGATATGATGTGAAAGTTGCTGTGGGAACACTAATTATGTGAATTTCGTTTTTTACAGTATCAGTGCAATTATTGGAATTAATAGCAACTAAACTTGCTTCATAGAAACCATTGCTTGAATAGGAGTGAGATGGGTTTTGTAGATTAGATGTAGTATTATCTCCAAAACTCCAAAAAAATTGAGTTGCTCCGTAGCTTTGATTTACAATGTTCACCGCAACGTTGCTACAAGCAACTGTATCCATTGAAATTGAAGCTGTTGGCAAGGAATTTACGGTAACTAAAATATTTTTTGTAATTGAGCATAAATTTGAATCTGTCGCTGTTGCAGTATAGTTTATTGAATTTAATGGTGAAACTTTAATGCTGTTACCAAAATTATTACTAATGCCATTGGCTGGAGTCCAGCTATATTGATAATTGCCAGAAGCAGAAATTAAAGCACTATCGCCAACGCAAATAGCAACAGATGAAGGGCTTAAAGTGAAAATTGGCAATGGATTTACAGTCAAATAAATTGAATCAATTGCTGTGCAACCATAAGAATTACTTCCATTTAAATATATCCAAGCACTTTGTGACGGCGTTGCTAGAGTGGAATTTGAATTCGGTGTACTTACAAGATTTTGTGGCGACCATTGGTATAAGCTGCCTCCAGATGCAGTAAGAATGAAGTTCCCACCACTACAAACGCTCGAGTTATTTGAGGTTGCTTGAATCACTGGATTTGGATTAATGCTTATAAAAACTGAAGAGTAATTGCTGCATAAATTTGTGTCGGTTCCCTTGACTTGATATGTCGTACCTATTTGAGGATATTCAACTATTGAATTTGAAAATATTGAAGAATTATTTGGAAAAACCCATTCGTATTGTGCCGCTCCTGACGCAGAAAGTGATACACTATCGCCTAAACAAATACTTTGATTAGAGCTTGCTATTACAATATTTGGAAGTTGATTAACTACCACATTTACGCTGTTTGTAGAAATACAACCCATAGTATCAATGCCAGTAACCACATAATTTGAAGTTGAATTTGGAAATGCATTGACCTGATTCCCTGTTTGAGACAATAAGCCATTGCCAGAAATCCATTGATAAGTATTTGCTCCAGAAGCAATTAAACTGACTGTGTCGCCATAGCAAATTGAAGATGATGAAGCATTAACCTGAATATTCAAACTGTTGCTTACCATAATGGATATTGAAACTTGATTTTTGCAACCTAAACTATCTGTTCCCTGAACAGTAAAAATTGCTGATTGATTTGGAGTTGCAATAACTTGATTTCCAAAGGCTGTATTTAAATTTGATGCTGGATTCCATGAATATTGAGAAGCTCCACTTGCATTTAATTGAACTGATTGGCCAAGACAAATCGATTGAGCAGTGGAATTTATTGCAATTGTTGGCAATGAATTTACTTTAATAGAAAATGTTGTAGTGTCGGTGCAATTATGAATGTCAGTACCAATAACATTGTAAATACTTGTAATAGTTGGCTTTAAATATTTATTAGCTGAAATATTTACAGAATTTAATGAATAATTGACGGCTCCACTTAAGCTTAGATATACTGAGTCACCAAAACACATCTGTGAATTATTGAGTGTTGCATTCAATATTGGTAATTGATTGACTACAATTAGTTGGGTTGCTAAATTTGAACATGAATTCTGGTCTGTTCCCACAACTTTGTATGTTGTAGAAGAAATTGGAATTTGAACTAAATTAGAACTATTCCCTATAATCTGATTTGAAATTAACCAGTTGTAACTTACAGCACCACTTGCATTTAACAATACGCTATCACCTACGCAAATTGAATTTGAACTACTATTGATAGTAATTTGCGGAAGTGGGAAAACTGTATAAAATAATGTATCATTATTTTCACAACCATTAACATCCTCGCCTTCCAATACAATGCTGCCACTTGTAGTTGGTAAATAATTTAGGTTTGCATTCTGCGATATTATTACTCCTGCACTATTATACCACTCATAATTTACTGCACCATTGCCACTTAAAGTAAAAGTATCTCCTGCACAGATATTTGAAGAATTGCTTGTAATATTCACATTTGGAAGATTTAAAACCGTAACATGAATGATAGTATCTGAACTACAAGAAGTTAAATTGGAGGCGGTGATTGTATAAATACATGAAGAGCTCGGTGAAAGAATGAAATTTCCATTTGAATTGACCGTAGTTGCAGGGTTAATTGAGATATTGCTTGCCCCACTTGCAATCAAATTAAAACTATTTCCTTGGCAAATTTGAGGATAAATACTATTAAGAGTTATGCTTGGCTTAACGAACATTGTTAAGTTGATAGTGTCAGAAGATTTACAAGAATTTGTGTCTGTTCCTATAACAATTATTGATGAGGATTGATTTGGTAGAATGCTTATAATTTGTTGGTTTCCAATATTACTTCCATTCATTTTCCATAAATAACTTAGTGCACCATTTGCCGTTAAAGTAACGGAATCTCCATTGCAAAATGAAGTATTAGATGCATTGCCAATTACACTCGGTAAATTATTTACAATCAAATTTAATGTATCATAATTAACGCATTGATGAATGTCAGTCCCTTTTAAAATATAAGTTGTTGATGAAATTGGATTTACTAAAATTTGACTTAACGATGTATTCAATAGCGATTGATTTGCTGTCCATTGATATGAAAATGCTCCAGAGGCAAATAAAGAAATGCTATCGCCAAAACATATCGAATTTGATGCTGCTGTAAGGTTCACCGCTGGCAAATTATGTATAGTGAAACTCGTGACTGAACTGTCAATTCCACATTGATTTGATACTTTTAATATTATATTATAAGTTCCAGTATTTGAATATATTATATTATTTGGAGATTGAATATTTGTACTTGAAATTGATGATCCAATGAACGACCAAAGATATGAACTTGAATTTGAGAAATTCAAATTAATATTTGCAGAAGGATTTATAGTCGCAGAGCCACAAAAATCAGCTATTGTAGATAAATTTACATCAGGTTTTCCCATGATCGTAATTGTAAAACTGCTATCGTCGGTACCACATTTATTGGAGGAAGTTAACTTCAGAGTGTAAATTCCAAGTGAATCAAACAAAATTTTGGGCTCCTTATCTGATGCAGAATATCCACTTAAAAAATGCCAACCCACGGAAGGAATTATAGTCCAATTATATTTAAGGTTGCCTCCAGTGCTCCAATTCATTGTGCTAACTATTAGAGAATCGCATGCAATAGATTGAGAAATTGCACCAATTACTTTTGGAATTTTATTTACAATAATATTTAAACTATCTACTGAACTTCCGCAAACACCGTTAGTAGCAGTTAGTTTTACAGTATAATTGCCAATATTGTTATACGAATGAATAGCATTTGTTGAGTTGCTCGATGTTCCATCGCCAAAATCCCATAAATAATTCGCATTTCCATTACAATTATATCCAAAACCAGATAATGTATTATTTGAAAAATTGATGGAAGTATTTGTGCATGAAGTATCCAACGAGCTGCTGAAATTGGCAGTTGGCTTGGTATAAATTCTTATATTGCTGACAGTTGCAGTTGTTTGATCACAAAAATTGTAAGCCGTTACACTTACTGTAAATGAGTTGTTTGTAGAATTGCAAGAAGAAGTATTGAAAATATGTTTTATGGAATCATTAAAATATGGAGCATTAAAATTCCAAGTTATATTTGGACTTCCATCGCCAAAATTCCATACATAATATGTTCCTGGTGAATTGGTTTGATATTGAGAAAGAATAAAGGTGAATTCTTGTGGTGAGCAACCTTGTGTGCTTCCTAAAGTGCTTAATCCTAAAGCTGGATTACTTTGATTAGCAACTTCATAAGTTGTTGAAAGGCTGCATCCATTGGTATTATAGGCTGTTATGGCGCAATTAAAAAGACCCAATTGTTGATATGTATGTGATACTGGAAATCCAGTATTACTTATTGAATTTGATGAATTGTTATCCCCCCAATTAATCTGATAATAAGATATATTTGAAGTGTCTTGCGTTGAATTATTTAGGTGAATGGTAAAATTTGGATTTGAAATGCTTGGACTTTGGTCGCAATTGCTGTAAGGAGTGATTAAATCAATATCGCTAAGCGATGGCGTTGATGGCAAATTCTTTATAACAATAGTTTTATAATGAATTGAAGTATAGTTAGATGAGTCAGTTATACTTAATACTAAATTAAAAGTAGTGAAGCCACATGATGAAGGAGTATAGATATGATAAGTTGTTGAAATATTACTGCTATCGCCATCACCAAAATACCACTTCTGACTTGCAATGTTGCCTGTATTAATTGCAAACTGAATATTTGCTCCATAATAAGCTGTATCAACTGAATTAATTACTTGGCTTTTAGCATTTATGCTAATCAAAGTAAATACAATAATGCTAATAATTAATTTGATAGCTGTCAAGATAGATAGTCCTTTCAAAAATTTTTTATTAATCCTTATGTTTTTAAATATCCTTTTCATGTTGACTGGCTTTAGTATTAGCAGCTAAAGTAACAATAGGTTTTTCCAAATACAAGAAATTTTCCCTTTAATTCCTTAAATTTATTATATTAGTTAAGCTATTTACCTATAATGGTGATAATTAATATTTTAAAATAATTATAATTCGAAATTAAAACTAAAAATAATCATGCAGTTAATTACTTATTTGCAAATTCATCTTGCAATATTATATCATTCCAATTTTTGGAAGATATTTATTATGTTTTTTGATTTTACTTTTTATTTTTTTTTTTTTTAATCATTGCAGCATTTTTATTATATATGTCATAATCTGAATATTATCAAATTGTTATTAAAATTTATTAATGGAATATTGCCATAAAAGAATTAATTTTGCAGCGAGATAAATTCTAATCTAAAATCTTTGGAATCAATTAATCAATCAATGACATACATCAATTTTAATAAGGAAAAATTAATCAATTTGTCCTATTCACTCGACAAAGAATTACTTCGAACAAACCGCCGTGGTTCATACGCTTCTTCCACTCTAATTAAGTGTAATACAAGAAAATACCACGGTTTACTAATTTGCCCACAACCTAATATCGACAACGAATTGCATGTATTATTATCTTCTATAGATCCAACAATTATTCAACATAGGGAAGAATTTAATCTGGGAATTCATCAATATCCTAATGGAGTTTTTATTCCAAAAGGGCATAAATATGTAAATGAGGTTCAGTCCGATCCAATTCCAAAAACTATTTATCGAATTGGTGGCGTTTTGTTTTCTATAGAAACTATTTTTAGCAAGATAGAAGATAGAGTGCTATTAAGATACACTTTGATTAAAAGTAATTCTGATGATACCATAATTCGGCTTAAACCATATTTAGCTTTCCGTCAGGTTCACCAGCTCTCAAAAGCTAATGAATGGGCAAACAAAAAGTATGAAGTTGTAGAAAATGGAGTTACTTTTAAAATGTATCAAGGCTATTCAAATTTATATCTTCAATTTTCAAAAAAAGTTGATTATGTGCATGTTCCAGATTGGTATTATAATATTGAATACATTGAAGAACAGCGCAGAGGCTATGACTTTCAAGAAGATTTATTCGTACCTGGATATTTTGAATTTAAATTGAAAAAAGGTGAATCCATAATTCTAAGTGCTGGCTTAAATGAAATAAAACCTTCGAGTATCAATAAAATTTTTAACAAAGAATTGACTAATCGAATTCCAAGAGATAGCTTTGAACATTGCTTATCAAATTCTGCCGAACAATTTATATATAAACGTGACAACAAAACAGAAATAGTTGCAGGCTTTCCATGGTTTGGAAGATGGTCTAGAGATACTTTTGTTGCTCTGCCTGGTTTGGCAATGGCTATTAAAGATAACAACATTTTTAAAGACTCACTTATCAGTATTATTGCCGAAATGAACGGTTCATTATTTCCAAATTATGGTTCTGGCAAAGATAAAAATTATGGTTCAGTTGATGCTCCACTTTGGTTTTTTTGGTCGGTTCAGCAATATTTAAAAGCTTCAGATGATATTCAAACTGTTGAGAAAAAGTTTTACAAAAAAATGCTTGTTATCTTAGAAGCTTATCGTATTGGAACTGACTTTAATATCCACATGACTGATGATAAACTTATCTGGGCGGGTGAAATGGGTAAAGCATTAACTTGGATGGATGCGGTTGTGGATGGCAAACCAATAACTCCAAGAATTGGCAAGACTGTGGAAGTTAATGCTTTGTGGTATAATGCTGTTATGTTTACCCTTGAGATTGCCACAAAATTTGACGACAAGAAGTTTATTGAAAAATGGAAACCTATTTCCGAAGAAATACCAATTTCATTTAAAAATACTTTCTGGAATAAAGATAAAGGATATCTTGCAGATTATGTAAATGGAGATTTTAAAGATTGGGCTATCAGACCGAATATGATTTTTGCAACATCTTTACCTTATTGTCCTATTAGTATAAAAATCAGAGAGTTGATACTCAGTGAAGCTAAAAATAATTTATTGACTAATAGAGGATTAAGGTCTCTATCGCCAATAGATTTGAACTATAAAGGAATTTGCGAAGGAAATACCAGCGAACGCGATGCCGCCTATCACCAAGGAACTGTTTGGCCTTGGCTTTTTGGACACTTTGCCGAAGGCTATTTAAAAGTTCATGGAAAAGCAGGAATTGCAAAAATTCAATGGTATTTTGAACAATTTCAAGAAGTGATGACTGAGCATGGAATAGGCTCAATATCTGAAATTTACGATGGCGACCCACCTCATAAAGCTCGCGGTTGCATTTCACAAGCTTGGTCTGTAGCGGAGATATATAGAGCCAATGAGATTATTAAAAAATATTTAAATACCGAAACATTATGAAAGTTTTAATGTTTGGTTGGGAATTTCCTCCTCATATTACTGGAGGACTTGGTACTGCTTGTTTCGGACTTGTAAAAGGTCTGCTAAATCAAGGTGCAAATGTTACTTTTGTGATTCCTAAAGCCTACGGCGATGAAAGCAAAGATATCCGAATTCTCAGTGCCAGCGATGTCTCCATTGATTATAGAAATACAATTTTTAAAGAATATTGGAATCAATTAAATTACATTGAAATTGATTCAACATTAGTTCCTTATGCTGATGATGATGAATTTTATCGTATCACTCGCAAAATTGAATATGAGAATGAAGTAAATGAGTCAGTCTTTTCCAAAAATTTTAAATTCTCTGGAAAATACGCAAAGAATTTGATAGAGGAAGTTAAAAGATATGCTCTGGTAGCTGCTCAAATAGCCGCTAACGGTGATTATGACATAATTCATGCTCACGATTGGCTGACTTATGAAGCTGGGATTGCAGCATCGAAAGTTTGTGGAAAACCTTTAGTGGTTCACATGCACGCTACTGAATTTGACAGATCTGGCGAAAATGTGAATCAAACCGTTTATGAGATAGAGAAAAAGGGGATGTTGCTTGCCAACAGCGTTATTGCTGTAAGCAATCTTACTCGTAATATCATAATCGAAAAATATGGAATTCCTGCAGAAAAAGTTTTCACAGTTCATAATGCTGTGGAGACTTCAAATAAATCAGACTATTATGGATTGTCAAGAGGCGTAAAAGAAAAAGTGGTTACATTTCTCGGTAGGATAACCTTTCAAAAAGGACCTGATTATTTTGTGGAGGCGGCATATAAAATTTTGCAGAAAGATAAAAATGTTAGATTTGTTATGGCTGGCTCAGGTGATATGTTGCTTAAAATGATAAAACGCGTTGCTGAATTAGGCATTTCAAACAGGTTTCACTTTACAGGATTTTTGCAAGGAGTAGAGGTTGATAAAATGTTTGCACTTAGCGATGTATATGTAATGCCTTCTGTTTCAGAACCTTTTGGTATTTCTCCATTGGAAGCAATAAGTTCTAACGTGCCAGTTGTTATTTCCAAACAAAGTGGCGTTTCAGAAATTTTGCATTATGCCTTGAAAGTAGATTTCTGGGATATAGATGCTCTTTCAGATTCAATTTATGGTCTTTTGCACTACGAAGGACTTTCTAAAATGTTCATCACCATGGGTAAAGCTGAGGTCGATGCTCTTAAATGGGATTATGCCGCAGCAAAAGTCATGGATATTTACAATTCTCTTACAAATAATTAATCGAAAAGATATGAGATCAATATGCTTTTATTTTCAGGTTCATCAACCTTTTAGACTTAAAAAATATCGCTTTTTCGATATTGGAAAAGACCACCATTATTATGATGATTATCAAAATTCTTATATTATAAGGCGCGTTTCGGATAAATGTTATTTACCTATGAATCAGGTTCTTTTGGACTTGATAAACGAATATGGCAGTAATTTCAAAATTGCTTTTTCTATCTCAGGAACTGCCATTGATCAGTTTGAAAGGTATGCTCCCGACGTGATAGAAAGTTTTAAAAAACTTGCTGCTACTGGTTCAGTAGAGTTTCTTTCCGAAACTTATACTCATTCTCTCTCAGCCTTAAAAAGCAAAACTGAATTTACTACTCAAGTAAAAAAACACCAGAATAAAATAAAAGAACTTTTTAATATTGAACCTCAGACCTTTAGAAATACCGAACTTATCTACTCCGATGAAATTGGTTCAATGGTGGATGACATGGGATTTAAAACTATGCTTACAGAAGGCGCCAAACATATTATGGGCTGGAAATCACCTAATTATATGTACTGCAATGCCATTAATCCACGCTTGAAATTGCTTCTGAAAAATTTTCAACTTAGCGATGATATTGCTTTTAGATTCTCTCAAAATTCATGGCCAGCATGGCCTCTCACTACCGAAAAATTTGTTGGCTGGCTAAATGAAATAGATCAAAATGAAGAAGTGGTAAACCTTTTTATGGATTATGAAACTTTTGGCGAACATCAATGGGAGAGCACTGGAATATTTGAATTTATGAAAGCTTTGCCTGGAAAAGTTTTAGGAATGTCAAATTTTACCTTCAACACTCCATCAGAATTATCAGATAAGTTACAAGTGATAGCGCCAATACATGTGCAACATCCAATAAGTTGGGCTGATGAGGAACGCGATTTGACAGCTTGGCTTGGCAATGAATTGCAAGATGAGGCCTATAATAAGTTATATCAAATGGAAGAAAAAGTGAAAGCAGTTAACGACTACAATCTAACCATAGATTGGGAATATTTGCAAACTTCCGACCATTTCTATTATATGTGTACCAAATGGTTTTCCGATGGTGATGTACATAAATATTTTAATCCTTACGGAACTCCTTATGAAGCTTTTATAAACTATATGAATGTATTTTCTGATTTTGAAATTAGGGTAAATGAAGCTTTTCAAAACATAAATAAATCAGAAATAAATAATTTAGATAGTGATATCTATATTGCTGATATTCCAAAAGATAATACTATTTCAGATATACTAAATATCTCTGATACTAAAATTAAGTCAGCTTTAAAAAAAATCGATTCAAAAACCATTAGCCAAGCAGTGGCTAAAGCAAATGACGATTTAAGAAATAAATTTTTCATAAATATCAGTAAGAAATCTATAAAAGAAGTGGAATCAATTTTAGCTAAGAATAAATTTACCACAAAACAAATTACTGAAGCTCAAAGAAAGATTCTTAAAAATATTTAGTTAAGAAATTTATTGAGTAAATATTTATAACTCATTAATTAATAATACTATTATGTATTAAATTTAGCAAAAATTACAATATTTTTGATACAATATTATGAATAAAATTAATAAATTATTTGAAGTTAGCTGGGAAGTATGCAATAAAGTTGGTGGCATAAACACTGTTATCGCCAGCAAAGTCGTAGAAATTAAAAAACAATTAAGTGATAATTATATTCTTATTGGCCCAGATTTAGTGAGAGATAGCTCATCAATTGATACTTCATTTATTGAGGATTCCTCATTGTTTCAGAAATGGCGACAAAGCAGAAAACCAAATGAAGTGCATTTCAGAGCTGGCAGATGGGATATTGAATCAAGCCCCATTGTCTTGCTTATCGATTTCACATCACTTTATTCAAAAAAGGACGAAATTTTTACCAAACTCTGGGATGAATTTTCTTTGGATTCTCTTTCTGGTCAATGGGATTATATCGAACCGGCCATGTTTGGATATGCTGCAGGAGAAATAATTAATTCATTCTACAATTATTATTTAAAGCCTCAAGATGTAGTGCTTGCTCATTTTCATGAGTGGATGGCTGGTGCGGGAGTGCTTTATTTGAAAATGAATTCACCAGCTATTTCTACCATTTTTACTACTCATGCTACAATTTTAGGTCGCACTTTAGCTGGCAATAATGTTCCAATTTATGAAAATCTTGCTAATATTCAGCCAGTTGTAGAGGCACGTAAATATAATATTATGGCTCGCTATTCTTTGGAAAGAACTGCTGCTAATAATGCTGATACATTCACCACTGTAAGCACAATTACAGCTAAAGAATGTGAATACTTCTTGAAGAAAAAACCAAATATTGTAACTCCCAATGGCTTTAATATCAACACTAATTTATCCGATATCCAATTTTCTGAACTTAAAGAATCATCGAGAAAAAAAATCATTTCTTCTGTCAAAAATGTGTTGGGCTACGAAATAGATAATGATGCTTTTTTACTTTTAAATAGTGGTCGCTATGAATTTAAAAATAAAGGAATTGACATTTTTATTGATGCTTTAAACAAATTGAAAAATGAAAATCACTCTGATAAAGAGTTAGTTGCAGTAATTGCAGTACCAGCAAATTCCGCCGAAGTCCATTCATTGGTTGCCCAAAGAATGAACGGCGATTTTTCAGACACCACAGCAGGATTTCTTACTCACCGACTTTTTCATGAAGAATATGATCTAATTATTAATTTTTTAAAATCTAAGGGATTTACTAATGAAAAAAATTCAAAAATCAAGATAATTTTTGCTCCAATATATTTAAATGGAAGTGATGGCTTGTTTAACTTGAATTATTATGATTTTTTAGCTGGATTTGATTTAAGCGTATTTCCATCTTATTATGAACCATGGGGTTATACTCCTATGGAAAGCCTTGCACTTCGAGTTCCAACAATAACTACTTCTTTGGCTGGTTTTGGCCAGTGGATTCACAATTTTTTGGAAAAAGGAAATATTGGTGCGAAATATATTTTCCGCGATGATTTTAACTATGATGATGCTGTAAAAAATGTTGCTGAAGCTATCAACTTTTATTTGAAGTCCGATGATTACACCAAAATAAATGATGATGCACTTTTGCTTTCACAGCTTTCAAGCTGGGAAAAGTTAGCCGAGAAATATTTTGATGCTTATAATCTTGCTATTAAAGTGCTTGAAGAAAGATTAGAAAATTTAGGCCAAACATTAATACCAATGGATGGCAATCATTTTAAAGCTGTTAAAACTTCAACTCCAAATTGGAAAAAAGCTTTTGTAGTTCCTCGTATACCACCTAAACTTGTTCCATTAGTTGAACTCTCAAAAAATCTTTGGTGGTCATGGAATTTTAAGGCTGTTGATTTATTTGAATCAATAGATCCAATAAAGTGGAATATTGCTGAGAATAACCCAATAATATTGTTAGAATCATTGGATTATATTGAGCTACAAGCTCTTGAACTTAATGAGTCATTTATTGAAAATTTAAATAAAGTTTATGCTGAATTTACAAAATATCTAGAAGTTGAAATTTCTAAAGAAACCAGTAGAATTGCCTATTTCAGCATGGAATATGGCATTCATGATAGCGTAAAAATATTCTCTGGTGGCTTAGGAATTTTGGCTGGTGATTATCTAAAAGAAATTAGTGATCAAAATGTTAATTTAGTGGCAGTTGGATTACTATATCGTTATGGATACTTTAGTCAGAAGATTACACTTTTAGGAGATCAAATTGCTGAATCGAAAGCACAAAAATTTACACATATGCCAGTAGAGCCAGTTTTTGAAGAAGATGGACGCTGGCTGCAAATAGAAATTGAGGTGCCAGGAAGGACTATCAAAGCTAAAGTCTGGCGACTGAATGTTGGAAGGGTCAAACTGTATTTGTTAGATACTGATATTGAAGAAAATAACTCCTCTGACAGAGCAATTACACATCATTTATATGGAGGTGGAAATGAAAATAGGCTGCTACAAGAAATTCTCCTTGGATTAGGTGGAGTAAGAGTTTTAAATTCTTTAGGTGAAAAGCCTCAGATATTTCACTTAAATGAAGGCCATGCTGCCATGACAAGTTTTGAACGATTAAGAAATTTAATTAATAACGAAGGTTTAACTTTTCAAGAGGCAAAAGAAGTTGTGAGAGCGTCATCGCTCTTTACAACGCATACACCTGTCCCTGCTGGTCACGACCGTTTTGAAGAGTCGGTAATTAGAAGATTTTTACCTCATTATGCTGATCGACTTAGTATTAGCTGGGAGGAATTTATAGGTCTTGGAAGAGTAAACGCTAACGATAGTAATGAGCAGTTTTCTATGAGTGTTTTAGCTGCCAACATGTCGCAAGAAATGAACGGTGTAAGTAAAATTCATGGTGAAGTTAGCCGTGAAATGTTTGCCAATATGTACCCAGGTTATTTTCCTCAAGAGCTATTTATTGCTCATGTAACTAATGGTGTTCATTTTTCAACTTGGACTTCAAAGAAGTGGCAGAAGCTTTTTGCCAATAAAATTAAAATAGATTTCAATAATCAGCAAAATGATTTAGTTCAATGGCAGCAGATTGAAAATATTGAAGATAAAGAAATTTGGACAATTCGTCAACAATTGAGAGCGGAACTGATTACAACAGTTAAATCGAAATTACATTCTCAAATGACTGAGAGGATGGAAGACCCAAATATCATGTTTAGAATAATTAATTCATTAGATAGCAATGTATTAACTATAGGATTTGCTCGTCGATTTGCAACTTATAAAAGAGCACTTTTATTGTTTTCAAATTTAGAAAAACTCGAAAAATTAGTAAGCTCTAAAAAGCGACCAATACAATTTATATTTGCTGGAAAGGCGCATCCTGCCGATAAAGCGGGTCAGGATTTAATTAAGAGAATTCTTGAAATCAGTAAAATGCCCCAATTTGAAGGTAAAATTGTTTTTGTGGCTGATTACGATATTGAGTTAGCCAAAAAACTTGTTCAGGGCGTTGATGTTTGGTTAAATAACCCTACAAGACCTCTTGAAGCTTCTGGTACCAGTGGTGAAAAAGCTGCTATGAATGGAGTGCTAAATCTCTCTGTTCTTGATGGTTGGTGGGCTGAAGGTTATGTTCAAGGTGCAGGTTGGGCTTTGGATGAAAAAAGAACTTATGATAATGAAAATCTTCAAAATGAACTCGACGCCACAAATATTTATCAAATTATTGAAAATGAGATAAGTGTATTGTTTTATAACCGAGATAAGGATGGCCTGCCTCACGATTGGATAAATGTTATCAAAGCAAATTTTCGTGAAATTGCTCCTCATTTTACAATGAACAGAATGGTTGACGACTACGTAAATTTATACTATAATAAATTGATTGAAAGAAGTTTGAAAGTTAATTCTGAGAACTACAAATTAGCTAAAGAAATTAATACTTGGAAAAGTCATATTTTAACTGCTTGGAAAAGTGTGGAAGTAGTAAATATTAGCTATACCGATTCGGCTAAAAATTCGATTTCAATTGGAGATAATTTTAAAGTGAAAGTATGGCTAAAAATTATTGATATTAACCCTGAAGACATAAAAGTTGAATTTATTAAAGCTAATAAGGATGAAGATACTATCGTGAATATTATTAATAGTCAACCACTTAAACTTGATTCATTTGAAAGTAATATTGCAAAATATTCTGCTAATGTGAATCTTTCGAAAGCTGGTGTTTTCAATTTTTCTTTTAGAGTTTTCCCTTGGAATAATGTTTTGCCGCATCGCCAAGATTTATGCGTGGTTGAATGGATTTAAATTTAATTACAACAATTTTTTTTGTTTCTAAACATTGTTATTCGATTGAATCAAGATAAATTCAATTTGTCAGAAAGAAATTATATCAATACAAATATTTTTTAAAAAAATTCAGCAGAAACTATAATTTAGCAATAAATTCTATTTCAAGCATAATGCCTAAAGGTAAATTTATAACTTTGCAATTATATGATTGAAGCTCTTTATATAAAGAATTATGCGCTTATTGAAGAATTGCGATGGGAACCATCTAAGGGTTTCAACGTAATTACTGGTGAAACTGGAGCAGGAAAATCAATGATTTTAGGCGCCATGATGCTCGCTTTCGGTGAACGAAATAGCTCTATTAAAAATATTAATGAAAACTCCACAAGCATTATTGAACTTTTTGTAAACACTGATAATGAGTTTATTAAACAATTTTTTATTGATAAAAATATTGATTTTGAACTGCCAATTATCCTCAGAAGAGAAATATCTCCATCGGGCAGATCAAGAGCTTTTGTCAATGATAGTTCTATTTCCACTGCTGACTTAAAAAACCTCTCGGAATTTATCGTAGATGTGAATGAACAACATCAAACTTTATCATTGTTTAAAAAAAATTTCAAACTTCAGCTGTTAGATTTGTTTGCTGAAAATAATTCGATACTCGAAAAATATAAACTTTTATATTTGGAATTAACTTCCTTGGAAAAGAAAATTTCTGAATTTGAAAACCAGCTGTCCAGACTGCAAACAGAGCAGGATTATTTTCAGTTTCAACTTAATGAGTTAAATGAGCTTAATTATACCAAAGGAGAGAATAAATTACTCGAAGAAGAGTTGGAGTTATTAGAAAATGCTGAAGAGATTAAAAACTCTTTATTTACAGTATTTCAGTCACTTACAAAAGATGATTTTGGTATTATAAGTATGCTTAACTCATCCATATCAATGCTAAAACCAGCAAGTAATCATCATAAGAAAGCTCAAGAAATATATTCTAAATTGAACGAATTTTCATACAATTTATCAGATATTTCGGATGAATTAGAAAATGAATTTGATAAAATTGAATATAGCGAGGAGAGATTAAATGAAGTTGAGGAGCGACTAACTTTGATAAATAAACTTTTAAATAAACATAAACTTTTAAGTGCAGAGGAATTATGTGTCATAAAAGAAAATTTTGAAAATTGTATTGCATCTTACGATTATATTTTAGAAGAGATTAAAAAACTTAAAAATCAAAAGTCTATAATTTCTGTTGAATATAATCTAATTTCCAAGGAATTAACAAAATCACGAACGAAAATAATTCCTATTATTCAGAAAGAAATTAAAAATATATTGACGACCCTTTCAATGCCATCAGCAAATTTCTTTATCACACATAAATTAAAAGAGAAGGGTAATGAAGATGGCTTTGATGAAATTGAATTTCTCTTTTCGGCAAATAAAGGCATTGAACCACAAACAATTAATAAAGTTGCTTCGGGTGGCGAAATGTCAAGGTTAATGTTGGCTATAAAATCGCTTTTAAGCGAAAAGAAAAAAATGCCAACAATTATTTTTGATGAAATTGATACTGGAATTTCTGGACAAACAGCTGTTAAAGTTGGCGATCTTATGCAAAAATTGTCGGAAAATGCACAATTGATAGTTATTAGTCATTTACCTCAAATTGCTGCAAAGGCAAGTGAACATTATGAAGTTATTAAAACTGACCAAAACGATATCACAAAAATAAGTCTGAAAAAGCTAACTGAAAAAGATAGAATCTCAGCTATTGCAACTATGTTAAGCGGTAACGTAAATTCTATAAAAGCAGAGCTTACAGCAAAAGAGATGCTCAATTCGTGATTTTATGTATAAAATTTTACTGTTTATTATTATAATTTTCGGTTTAATTTTTTTTTGTAAATTTACCCTATCAAACACGGAGTTTATTAACTATTTAATTTAGACATTATGAAAAGAATATTTATTTCGGCAATTGTAGCCTCCATTATCTTCTTTGCCTACCAGTCTTTATCATGGACTTTGCTTCCAACACATTCCAATTCAGTTAAATACACTAATAATCAAGATACAATTCTTCATACTTTGAATAAAAATTTAAGTGAAGATGGTTTTTATTATGTTCCATCCCAAAAAAATGGTGAGACCATGGAAGAGTTTAATAAAAATGCTGAGGGAAAGCCTTTTGCAATAATAAATTACCACAAATCTTTAACTAATAATATGGCCGTAGGAATGACGCTCGGATTTATTTTTAATTTCATGGGATTGTTGATGGCCTCAATAATTTTGTTTAATTTAAAAACAAATTTAAGATTTGTTTCCCGTTGGTTTTTAGTAATGTCGATAGCTTCAATAATATTTTTCATGAGTCTTATGACCAGCTGGAATTGGTGGCATACACCTTCACATTTTCTTAAAGGAGAAATTTTCGACATTATTATTGGCTGGGGAATTACTGGAATTTGGCTTGCTTGGTATTCTGGAAGAAAAAGCATTATATAATTAAAAATGAATAAAATATTATTAATAAATGGACATCAATATTGGGAAAGCTCCCCTGGAAAACTAAATAATACATTAGTTGCCGAAGCTATTAACATATTTAATATGGCCAATTTTGAAACTTCTGTTACAAGCATCGAAATCGGTTTTGATGTAAAAGAGGAGGTTGAAAAATATCTATGGGCAGATTATATTTTGTATTTTACACCAGTGTTTTGGTTTGGAATTCCATCAGGATTTAAAGCTTACATAGAGAAAGTTTTTTCCGCTGGAAAAGGAAAACTTTTTACAGATGATGGAAGGTCTTCAGGAGGAAAATATGGAAGCGGCGGTTTATTGTTTAATAAAAAATATATGCTTCTTACAACTTGGAACGCTCCAAGTGAAGCTTTTAATAGTCATAATCAATATCTTCTTGAAAACAAATCTGTTGATGATATATTTCTAAATTTTCATAGTGCTCAAAAGTTTGTTGGTTTAGAAAAAATGCCTTCTTTTAGTTTGCATGATGTGAAGAAGAATCCAAATATTGATACATTTATTCATAGGTTAAACATTCATTTGATACACAATTTTAAAATCGATTATAAGATATAAATATGCTATATATAACAAGAAGAGAGCGCTTTAGTGCAGCTCACAAATTATGGAATCTGAATATTTCTGAAGAAGAAAATAATAAATTATTTGATAAATGTGCTTATCCAAATTATCATGGTCATAATTATGATTTATATATTACCGTGGCTGGTGAAATTGATAAAATTTCTGGTTATGTTATTGATGCTAAAATACTAAAAACTATTATTTTCGATAAGATTTTATCCAAAGTTGACCATCGTAATCTCAATGTAGATGTCGAATTTCTGAAAGGTATTAATCCAACATCCGAGAACTTAATAGTTGCCTTCTGGAAAGAATTGAAGCCAGAAATCAACACTGATACACGAAAATTATATAAGATTAAACTTTATGAAACTGAAAATAATATTGCAGAATATTATGGTAATTAAAATTTAAAAATTTCATGACATGATAATGAATAATAGCTGTGTACGCAATCTACCAAAGCATTTATTGAAATATATTGTTAATCAGAATTACGCGGAATATACTTCAATAGATCATGCCGTTTGGCGTTATATACTTCGCCAAAGCTATAAATTTCATTCAATTCATGCTCATCATTCTTATCTTGAAGGGCTGAAAAAAACAGGAATTAATATAGAAAGTATTCCTAATATTTTGGAGATGAATGAAATATTAGCCAAAATTGGATGGGGAGCAGTTTGTGTTGATGGTTTTATTCCACCCTCTGCCTTCATGGAATTTCAAGCCTATAAAGTCTTGGTAATTGCAGCTGATATTCGCTTTATCAACCACATTGAATATACTCCAGCACCAGATATTGTTCATGAAGCTGCTGGTCATGCACCAATAATTGCTAATGCAGAATATGCAGAATACTTACGTCTTTTTGGTGAAATCGGCTGCAAGGCAATTTCGTCAAAACGTGATAACGATTTGTATGAGGCAATCAGGTTTTTATCAATTTTAAAAGAAAATCCAAATTCTTCTTTACAAGAAGTGGAAGAGGCAAATAGTAAAGTGATTGAAATTCAAAAGGATATGGGTGAAATGTCAGAAATGGCAAAAATCCGCAACTTGCATTGGTGGACAGTTGAATATGGCTTAATTGGAGAAATAGGAAACCCTAAAATTTATGGTGCTGGACTTTTGTCGAGTTTGAGCGAAAGTAAAAATTGTCTAAATAAATCAGTTAAAAAAATTCCTTATTCTATTAAAGCTGCTGATTTTGCATTTGATATTACTTCGCAACAACCTCAACTATTTATAACGCCAGATTTTAACTATTTAACTGTGGTTTTAAATGAATTTGCTAATAGTATGGCTTTAAGAAAAGGTGGAACTGATGGACTTATAAAAGCCATTGAGTCAGAGAGTTTGGCAACCGTTGAGTTGACTTCTGGCATTCAAATTAGCGGAATTTTTACAGATTTTATAAAGGATGCTGATGGTGAAGTGGCGTGGTTTAAAACCAGTGGTAGAAGTATTTTATGTGAGCGCGAACAATTATTGATTGGACATGGGATTGATAAACATGGCGATGGATTTAGCACTCCAGTTGGAAAGCTTTTTGGATTTGAAAAATCATTGGAAAATTATTCTATCGAAGAATTAGATGCTAAAGGTTTAATTATTGGAAAATATTGCGAACTGAAATTTAAAAGTGGCATTGTTTTAAATGGTAAGCTTTCGCTTATAAGATTAAATAAGTTCGGAAAAATTCTTCTACTTTCATTTGAAGATTGTAATGTCAATTTAAATAAAAAAATTCTTTTTAAACCTGAATGGGGAAATTTTGACTTGGCTGTTGGTGATAGAATTTGCTCAGTATTTGCTGGCTCTGCAGATAAAGTTGAGCTTAATGTTGAATTATATGTTTCTCCAACATTAACAAATAGAATTTCATCTGTAGATTACCCTTTACAAACACTATATCAGTCTGTTAGAGATTTTAGAGAGGGGAGGAGTACAAATTTTTCAATAGGGAAGGTGTTTAATCAATTAAAAATTAATTATCCACAAGATTGGTTATTAAGTCTGGAGTTGCTTGAGCTTAATATCGAAAATAGTCTTTTTAAAACTGAAATTTTGGACGGATTAATTAATAAAATTAAACATAAAGTAGTAGATTATCAATTAATTATTAATGGATTAAAATTAATAAATCTTTATGATTAATGCAATCGTAACAGGCGCAAGCAGTGGAATAGGATTTCAAACTGCTTTAGCATTGGCTCAGAATGAAGAAATTTTTGTGATAGCAATAGCTAGAAATAGGGATAAATTACTTGAATTAAAAAAATTATCTCCAAAAAATATAAATATTATTCAATTCGATCTTGAAAATAAAAGTTTTGAATTAATTGTTAATCAGATAATTGAAAATATCAATTCCTTTTCAACAAATAATAAGATTAATATACTGATAAATAATGCTGGGATTCTAACAAATAGAACTTTCTTAAATCAGACAGAAGAAGATTGGGCAAAACAATTTGATTTGAATTTTTTTTCAAATTTGCGATTAATAAAATCATTGTATCCATATTTTGAAAAATCTAAAGATATCGGAAGTCACATTGTTAATATTGGCTCAATGGGTGGAATTCAGGGCGCTGCTAAATTTAGTGGATTATCAATTTATTCTGCGTCAAAGAGTGCAATAAATAGCATTACAGAGTCTTTGGCTGTCGAATTTTTGGATGATAATATCCACGTGAATTCTATTAATCCAGGATCTGTTATGACCGAAATGTTTAAGAAAGCATTTCCAAAAAATTCTGCTGAGATTTCTGCTCTGCAAATGGGAAAATATATTGCAGATTTTTCTGTTAATTCGGCTAAACTTTTTAATGGTAGGATTATAGAAGTTAGTCTATTCTCATAAATCTTCTTATCAGTATTTGCATTGTGCAAAATCTACTTGATTTTTTATTTTGATTTATAAAGAACGATTAGAGAATAGAAGTCAATATTTCTATTTAACATAATATTAATTATAAGACTTTAAAAATTGATTGAAATTGAATAGGAGTAAAAAAAACAAACAGTAAATCAAAGTGTTGTAAAACGCATATAATTATAAAAGCCGTTTCTCAATTATTTAAGAAACGGCTTTTATTATTAGTGAAAGAATTATTTATTTTCTTTCAATAAATCACTAATAAATTTAAACTTCTCGGTATTATTAGTTTTCAAATAAATTTGTTTTAGCAATACCAAACAATCTTTATCATTAGGTTGTAATTCTAAAGCTCTTTCAAGGAACGGTTGAGCTTTTTTCAAATATTCTATGGCTTCATTTTTCATCTCTTCATATTTTTTATCTTCAGCGAGAGGTAAATTAGCTGCCAAAACAAGTATCTCTGCGGCTTTATTATTTAGCAAAACACCCATATTAAAGTTAGCATCAAAATAGTCCTTATTCAGCTCAATTGCTTTTACATAAGACTGTTGAGCTTGCAAAAAAGCATTATCTTTCTTAGTTTTTGATGAAACTGTATCATTTAAAATATTATCATAATTTGCTCCTATAACATAATAGAGATTTGCGTTAGTTGGATCATTTTCTATTGCTTTCAACAAAATCTGTTCAGCTTCTTTAGCTTCGCCAGTTTTTAAGTAAATATTGGCTTCCATAATCAATAAATCCTGATCTGCTGGATTAATTTCCCTACCTTTTCGGATGGCAACCTTAGCTTCTTTTATCATATTTTTATTGAGATATATATTTACTAAATTGTAATACAGCAGTTTATCTTTATAACCAAGAGATGTTGATTTTTCGTAATATTGAATTGATTTTGTAGTATCACCAGCTGACATTGCTGCAATACCAGTATAATAATTTAATTCAGCATCTTGTTTACCAAGAGCTTCTGAAGTTTTTAAAGCAGATTCCAAATTCTTCTGTGCTTCTGCAAAATGTTTAGCCGAATATGCATTTATTCCACTATTATAATAAGAACCAGAAACAGCTTCTAAACCTGTTAAAGCATTCATTGGGGAGATTTGAACGTTTACAAATTTGGGATCAATTGCTATTGATTTTTGATAGGATTCATAAGCCACATCAAGTGTATTTCCATTGTCTAAGCTTCTGTACAAGGCTTCATTAGGATATTCATACGAGTCCATAATACTATTGGACAAATAAACTATTAGACCAAAACTATAAATCCATTTTTCACCATTTTCTAGCTTATTATAATTTCTCATTGAAACTGGCTCACCAAGTCTTTGTTTTATATTCTCGGCCGTAATACCTTTTACAAGTCCATCTGTCATGTGAGCTACAGAGTTTACCTGCAGATAAATATTCCCCCGGTAAAACCAAGTTTTTGCTTCTGAGGCAGATTCTTCATTTTGTATTGCCTTATCAATAAACTCTTTAGCTTTTTCGGGTGATTGTTCTTTGTAATAGTTATAAGCAGAAAGGACAACATTATTCTGTGCAAATGCCACATGAACCAATCCCATTACTACTATTGAAATCAAAATTCTTTTCATAATTTGTAATTTTAAATATTTGTTTAAATAATCAATAAATTTGCCAAAAATTAATTATCATCGTTTGGAATATCCACATCTTCAATATTTTGATCTTTAATATCTTCTACTTCAGTACTTTCATCAATTATATTGTTAATATCATCTGATATTATTTCTTCTACTATTTCTTCTACAAAAGAAATTACTTTGGCTACTGCCGCTATTTCATCAGTTTCCTGAAGTCGAATAAGTCGAGTTCCTTGAGTTGCTCTTCCCATGATTCTCATTTCCGAAACAGACATTCTAATAGTAATTCCCGATTTATTCATTATCATTAAGTCATTATCTTCGTTAACGTCTTTTATAGCAATCAGTTTTCCTGTTTTATCGGTAATATTTATAGTTTTTACGCCTTTCCCTCCCCTATTTGTTATTCTGTAATCCTCAACAGATGAGCGTTTTCCATAGCCCTTTTCTGAAACTACAAGTATTGTTGATTCATCATTTTTGACAGTAATCATCCCAATTACTTCATCATTATCTTTTATTAAAGTAATGCCTTTTACTCCAGAAGCATTTCTACCCATCGGTCTAACTTTCTCCTCAGGAAATCTAATAGCTCTTCCAGATTTCAGTGCAATCATAATGTTATTTTCGCCATTAGTCAATCTTGCTTCTAAAAGTTGGTCCCCTTCGCGCACTGTTATTGCATTTATTCCATTCTGCCGAGGACGAGAATAAGCTTCTAAAGTTGTTTTCTTAATGATACCGTTTTTTGTACAGAGCACAACATAATTATTATTTACATATTGTTCATCTTTCAAATTTTGTACTGGAATGAAAGCTCTTACTTTATCATTTGGGTCTATATCAATCATATTTTGGATAGCTCTTCCCTTGCTGGTTTTATTACCTTCGGGTATTTCAAAAACTCTAAGCCAATAAACTTTTCCAAATTCTGTAAAAAACAACATATAATTATGGTTGGTAGCAACAAAAATATTTTCTATAAAATCTTCATTTCTTGTTGAAGAACCTCTTGCTCCTCTTCCTCCACGATTTTGAGTTCTATATTCTGAAAGATTTGTTCTTTTAATATATCCAAGGTGTGAAATTGAAATGACAACATCATCATCAGGAATGGTATCTTCTACTTTAAAATCAGCGGCAGCAAACTCTATGGTACTTCTTCTTTCATCACCATATTTTGCTTTAATTTCAATTAATTCATTGGCAATAATTTCCATTCTGAGATTAACATCTGCCAATATTGCTTTTAGATGCTCAATAAGTTTTTCAATCTCAGCATACTCAGATCTTAATTTGTCTTGCTCAAGTCCAGTAAGTTGACGCAAACGCATTTCAACTATTGCACGTGCCTGTATATCAGATAGATTAAATCTTATTATAAGTTTTTCTCTGGCTTCATCAGGTGATTGTGAGGCTCTAATTATAGCAATAACTTCATCAATATTATCGCTTGCAATAATTAATCCCTCTAAAATATGAGCTCTTTTTTCAGCCTCACTTAATTCAAATTGAGTTCTTCGAGTGATTACTTCATGGCGATGTTCTATAAAGTATTTTATCAACTCCTTAACATTTAATAGCTTAGGTTTGCCATTAACCAAGGCAATATTATTTATGCTAAAAGATGTTTGAAGTTGTGTGAATTGATAAAGTTTATTTAAAACTACATTGCTTACAGATTCTCTTTTTAGCTCATAAACTATTCTTATGCCGTTTCTATCAGATTCATCACGAATATCAGCAATTCCTTCAATCTTTTTTTCATTTACTAGGTCGGCTGTTCTTTTAATGAGTTCGGATTTATTAACTTGATAAGGAATTGAGGTTACGATAATTTTATCGCGGGATCCGTTAACGCCTTCTTCGAAAGTTGTTTCACCACGCATTACTACTCTACCTCTACCAGTTTCAAAGGCTTCTCTCACTCCATCATAGCCGTAAATAATTGCGCCTGTTGGAAAATCAGGAGCCTTAATATATTTTATTA
The DNA here is from genome assembly GCA_001872625.1 of Bacteroidetes bacterium CG2_30_33_31. GTDB lineage: Bacteria > Bacteroidota > Bacteroidia > Bacteroidales > UBA1556 > UBA6267. Next base: position 104,372 of record MNXP01000049.1, on the reverse strand, counting down.
ACTCACTTATTTCTATATCGTTATTATTAATATAAGCGATACAGCCATCAATAACTTCCGATAAATTATGTGGAGCCATGTTTGTTGCCATACCTACGGCAATTCCAGATGCACCATTTATAAGTAAGTTGGGAATTTTAGTCGGAAGTACTGTTGGTTCTTTTAATGAATCATCAAAGTTAAGCTGAAAATCAACTGTATCTTTGTCAATATCATTAAGCATTTCTTCGGCAATTTTTTTCAAACGTGCCTCCGTATAACGCATTGCAGCTGGACTATCACCGTCGATAGAACCAAAGTTACCTTGTCCATCAACAAGAGGATAACGCAATGACCACTCTTGTGCCATACGAACCATGGCATCATATACAGATGAGTCACCATGAGGATGATACTTTCCTAAAACTTCTCCTACAATTCTTGCAGACTTTTTGTATGCCTTATTTGAATAAACTCCTAAATCAAGCATTCCATATAAAACCCTTCTATGCACTGGTTTAAAGCCATCTCTTACATCTGGCAAAGCACGCGAAACAATCACCGACATGGCATAATCGATATATGCCGATTTCATTTGATTGTCAATATTTACATTGATTATTCGCGAATTATCTTCGCCATCTCCATCATCAAGAATGTTTTCCTTTTCTTCGTTCATATTATTATAAATAATTTAATAAAACCAACAAATAAAATTATGTATAAATTATTGGTTTATAGTCTATTGAATCTCCTTATGCTTCTTAAAAGCAAGGTTACGAATTTAGATAAAAAATCCTTAGCTTTGATGGCTATTCTTATATCATATTACTAACATTTTTTTGTTGATAAAATCGATTAACATAAAACTTAATTTCTATAAAAATAAGTATTTTTGATTAAACATGGATTAAATTGATTAATCGTAAATTCTATATTTATATTATGAAATTGATAGAATTTCCAAAGTGTAAAAATGGTATTTTTGCATAATATTTATTAAAGAAAAATTATGGAAGCAAAGTTTTCAGAAAAATTAAAAGATATATTAACTTTCAGCCGTGAAGAAGCTGTAAGATTAGGCAATGACACTATTGGTATTGAACATTTTATCCTTGGCATTTTAAGAGAAGGAAGCGGCTCAGCATTAAAAATAATAAACTACTATTCTATAAATCCAAAAGAGCTTAAAAGAAAAGTGGAATCCGCAATTATGACTGGCAACAAAATTAATGAAACTGCAAATTTACCTTTTGTGAAACAAGCAGAAAAATGTTTAAAAAGAACTTATCTCGAAGCAAAAATTTATAAAGCTGACGAAATTAACTCCGAACATTTGCTTTTGGCAATTCTTAGAGATGAAGACAATCTTGTAACCCGAATATTTGAACAATATGGAGTTGATTATCAAATGATTAGTAGTGATATTAAATCAATTTTAAAGACAAATATTTTTAAAAATGATGAACCCCTTACAAGCGAAATTCCACACGAAGAATCTGAATATGGTGATAATCCTACTGGAAGACCTTTTGCAGGCAAACCAATTCGTCCTTCCGATGGAAAATCCAAAACTCCCGTACTTGATAATTTTGGTAGAGATTTAACAAAATTGGCAGAAGAAGATAGACTGGACCCCGTTGTTGGGCGTGAAAGAGAATTGGAACGAATTGCCCAAATATTAAGCAGGAGAAAAAAAAATAATCCTATATTAATAGGTGAACCTGGAGTGGGCAAATCTGCAATAGCTGAGGGGCTTGCGCTAAGAATTATACAAAGAAGAGTTTCTCGTACATTGTTTAATAAAAGAATAGTAACTTTAGATGTGGCTTCACTTGTTGCTGGCACAAAATATCGTGGTCAATTTGAAGAAAGAGTGAAAGCTCTCCTTAATGAATTGGAAAAAAATCCTGATGTAATAATTTTTATCGATGAAATTCATACTTTGGTTGGTGCAGGAGGTGCAACAGGATCATTAGATGCATCAAATATGTTTAAACCAGCATTAGCAAGAGGTGAAATTCAATGTATTGGAGCTACAACATTAGACGAATATCGCCAAAATATTGAAAAAGATGGAGCTCTGGAAAGACGATTTCAGAAAATTATTGTTGAGCCAACTTCACCAGAAGAAACTGAACAAATACTCCAAAATATTAAAGATAAATATGAAGATCATCATCTTGTAACTTATACAGATACAGCTATAAAAGCCTGTGTTTCACTTACTCAAAGGTACATCAGCGATAGATATTTGCCAGATAAAGCTATAGATGCTTTAGATGAAGCAGGTGCAAGAGTTCATATTACAAATATTAATGTTCCTCAGAATATAATTGATTTGGAACAGAAAATTGAATATTCTCGAAAAGAAAAGCAGCTCGCAATAAAAAATCAACAATATGAAAAAGCCGCTGAATATAGAGATAATGAAAAACAGTGCCAAGATTCTATGGTAATAGCAAAACAGAAATGGGAAGAAGAGGCAATGATAAATAGAGTAGTTGTTGATGAAGAAAATGTTGCTGAAGTTGTTGCAATGATGACTGGGGTTCCTGTTCAAAGAATTGCACAAAATGAAAGTTCAAGACTTCTAAATATGGAAGAAGAATTAGAAGGTTCAATAATTGGTCAAGCTGAGGCGGTAAATAAAGTTGTCAAAGCCATACGCCGTAATCGTGCTGGATTAAAAGACCCTAATAAACCCATTGGATCTTTTATTTTTCTTGGTCCTACTGGAGTAGGGAAAACACTATTAGCTAAGATATTAAGCAGATATCTTTTCGATTCTGAAGATGCACTCATTAGAGTAGATATGAGCGAGTACATGGAAAAATTCGCCGTTACTCGACTTGTAGGAGCTCCTCCTGGATATGTTGGTTACGAGGAAGGTGGTCAGCTTAGCGAAAAAGTTCGCAGAAAACCATATTCTGTTATACTCCTCGACGAAATAGAAAAAGCTCACCCCGATGTTTTCCATCTTCTCTTGCAAGTTTTGGACGATGGTATGTTAACCGATAGCTATGGTCGAAAAATTGATTTTAAAAATACTATCATCATTATGACTTCAAATATAGGATCGAGACAACTGAAAGATTTTGGAACTGGTGTTGGTTTCAATACAAGTGCTCGTATGGCTGCTAAGGATGAAGATACAAGAGGAATTGTGGAAAAGGCCTTGAAAAAGGCTTTTGCTCCAGAATTTATAAACCGTATTGATGATATTGTGATGTTTAATTCTCTTGAACGTAACGACATTCATAAAATCATTGACCTGGAATTAGATTCTTTATATAAAAGAGTTGCAATTCTTGGATATAGCATTAGTTTGACAGAAAAAGCAAAAGATTTTCTTGTTGAAAAAGGATGGGATCCTCAATTTGGAGCTCGGCCATTAAAAAGGGCTATTCAGAGATATATCGAAGATGAACTTGCCTCTGAAATTATTCGCGCAACTTATCAAAACGGTTCAGTTATTTTGATTGATTTTGATGAAAAAAATAATAAGATTATTTTCAAAACTAAAAAACCAAAAGCTGATAAAGAAAGCTAAAATAAGAGTTCCTCTTTTTCATTTTTAAGGTAAATTATTGAATTATATTGCTTTACATTCATTTAATTACATGCTATTAATAGTTTAGTATTGATGGTGAAAATAGTTGATGTATGAATAAAAATTTATTGATATGCATAATTGGAACTACAGCTACCGGCAAAACTAAATTAGCCGTTCAAATTGCTAATGAAATTGATGGAGAAATAATATCAGCCGATTCACGTCAAGTTTACAGAGGCATGAATATTGGAACTGGAAAAGACTTAAATGAGTATTTAATCAATTCAAAAACAGTACCTTATCATCTTATAGACATTGTAGAACCTGGAACAGAATATAATGTATTTCGATATAAATTGGATTTTCGAAAAGCTTTCTACAAAATAATTAATAATAATAAATTACCAATTCTGACTGGTGGCTCTGGAATGTACATTGAGTCAATCTTGAATAACTATCAGCTAAATACTGTTCCAATAGATTTTGATTTGCGAAATAAATTAGAAAAATATGATAATAATGAACTTATTAAATATCTGAAATCTATTTCGAAACTTCATAATACTACTGATATAATTGATAATGAAAGATTGTTAAGGGCTATTGAAATAGCTGAATATTTCCATAAAAATAAAGAACCAAATATTTCAGATCTTACAATTAAACCAATTATTTTTGGGATAAAATTCGATAGAGATGAGATTCGAAAAAGAATAACTGATAGATTAAGTAATAGACTTCAAAGTGGTATGATTGAAGAAGTTAAAAAATTATTGGATGATGGTATAAGCCCAACAATTTTAAAATATTATGGCTTAGAATATAAGTTTATTACTCTTTATCTCGAAGGTGATTTAAATTACGACGACATGTTTAAAAAGCTAAACATAGCAATTCATCAGTTTGCAAAAAGACAAGATACATGGTGGCGCAGAATGGAAAAAAACGGAACTAAAATTTTATGGATCGATGGCAAATTGACTGAAAGCGAAAAGTTGAGCTTCGTTAAAAGCTATATCTAATCATAATTCAATTATAGATATTAAACTTAATTTGTTTACAAATAATTTTTTGATGATAAAACAACACTAATTATTTCCACAACTTTGAATTATATTTTACACAATTTCAATACGATATGAAAAAGTATTTAATTTTATTGTTATTAACATCTTTGAATTATTCTGTTTTATCACAGCATTTTGTGATTTTAAAAAACGGAAAAAAATTAGAATGTGTTGTTACCGGCCTTAAACATGACACTCTGGAAATATACATTGATATGCAATTACAAAAGATTGCTATAAAAGAAGTATCATCTGTTTACTTCGCTCAAGTTGTAGAATACGACGGAAAATTAGTGAATGAAACCCCAGAAAAATCTTTGAAATCTGGAGATTATGAAGTGCGGTATAAAATTAAAGGTAGGCAAATGATAAAGGCTCCAGTAATTACAAATGCCACAGAAAAGCATGGTAGAGTTGTAGTAAAAATTGAGGTTGATAAATATGGCAACGTTCTAAAAGCCGAAAGTGGCTATGTAGGTTCCACAACTTCCGATAACTATCTATTAGTTAAAGCAATGACAGCTGCAAAAGATTCAAAATTTAATGTGTCGAGCAAAGGCCCAATTTCTACAGAAGGAATTATTATTATAGAATACTAAAATTAGCTTTGTAGTTTTTAAGAAAAATTTAAATTAACTTCAATATCCCTTAAGTCAGCAGAGTTTTTTTGTAAAATTTTAATCTTAACATATTTATTTGGAAGGTATGGATATATTAAATTAGGCCATTCAATAAAGCAGTAGTTTCCCGATTCTAAATATTCATAAAAACCGATTTCAAATGCATCTTCAATTTTGTTAAGTCTATAAAAATCAAAATGATAGATTTCATTACCAAATTTTGACATATAAGCATTGATTATTGCGAAAGTTGGACTTGCAACTTGATTATCTACTCCAAGAATGTTACAAAATTTAGTAATAAAACTTGTTTTACCAGCTCCCATAACGGCATCAAAAACAAATATGCGCTCCTCGGGGAATTTTTTTAAAACTTTATTAGCAATTTCATGTAATTCTGAAACTTGAACATCAAAAAAAATCATTATTTGGCATTTAATGTAATTAATGGAATTAGCATTTCTTCCAGTGAAATGCCACCATGTTGAAATGAGTCCTTATAAAAAGAAGCGAAATAATTGAAATTATTAGGATAAACAAAAAAGTCTGTGTCTTTGCAAAAAATATATGATGTGCTTAGGTTTGGTTTTGGTAGAAAAATATTTTCTGGTTTACGAACAGAAAAAACTTCTTTCTCTTTGTATTCCAAGCTTTTACCGAACTTGTATCTCAAATTTGTATTTGTGTTCTTGTCGCCAATTACTTTAATAGGTTTCTTTACTTTTATAGAGCCATGGTCTGTGGTAATTATCATTTTGCCACCCTTTTCTGCCACATATTTCATCATTGCGAGCAAAGGAGAATTGTTAAACCAAGAAAGAGTGAGAGAACGATAAGCCTTTTCATCCGACGCTAATTCGCGAATAACTTCCATTTCGGTGCGAGCATGGCTTAGCATATCCACAAAATTGTAAACTATAATATTTAAGTCATTGTGCATTAAGGTATGAAGATTTTCTTGTAACTTTTTGCCAGAGTTAAATGAAAGGACTTTATTATAGGAAAATTTTATTTTGCTCCCGAGTCGTTTGAGCTGTTCTGCAAAAAGCTGTTCTTCAAATTGATTTTTTGTTCCTTCATCACTTTCCTCAGTCCAATAATGTGGATATAATGATGAAATCATTGATGGCATCAACCCAGAAAATAAAGCATTTCGCGCATACTGGGTTGTGGTCGGCAAAATACTGTAGTAAATATCTTCATTTTCAATTCTGAAATATTCGCTTAAAATTGGGTAAATTGTTTTCCATTGGTCATATCGTAGATTGTCTATCACAAAAAGAAAAGTAGTTTTTCCTGATTCAACCATAGGTAAAATCTTATCTTTCACAACTATATGAGATTGGCATGGTTTTTTCCCGATCTTCCCTCCTACCCAAGTCTCATAATTTTCACAAACATAGTTAGAAAATAATTTGTTAGCTTCTTCCTTCTGAATCTGTAATATTCCTAAAATTCCCTCATCAGTAGATTTTTCAAGCTTGAGTTCCCAAGTCACAATCTTTTTGTAAATAGAAATCCATTCTTCAAAATCTAAATCGTTTGAAAGTTCAATTCCAATTTCTCTAAATTCTTGCTGATATTCTGAGGAATTTTTGTTGGAAATTATCTTGCGGCTATCAATATTCTTTTTTATTGCAAGCAATATTTGATTAGGATTCACAGGTTTAATCAGATAATCTGCTATATTAGAACCAATTGCATCTTCCATAATTGACTCTTCTTCGCTCTTAGTAATCATTATTACCGGTAAAAGAGGATTTATTTTATTGATTAAAGATAAAACTTCTATTCCAGAAAGCCCTGGCATATTTTCATCTAAAAAAATAAGGTCATAATTATTTACAGAAATTAAGTCAAGAGCGTCGTTGCCATTATTAATGGTATCAACTTTATATCCTTTGCTTGCTAAAAAAATTATATGTGGGCGCAACATATCTATTTCATCATCAACCCATAATATCTTTATATTATTCATTTTATCTATTAATATTTATAATAAAGCTACGTTACAAAAATAGTTGTAAATTTACATGTCAAGACTTTTAACATCTTAATATTACTTAAATGGGAAATACTTCAGGCAATAAGAAGAAAATTATTAACGACCCTGTTCATGGTTTTATTTCAATTAGCCACAACATTTTATTCGATATAATAGAGCACTCTTATTTTCAGCGTCTTAGAAGAATAAAACAATTAGGACTTACGGATATTGTTTATCCAGGAGCTATTCACACAAGATTTCAGCATGCTTTGGGCACTATGTTTTTAATGGATGAGGCTCTGAAAAATTTAAAACTCAAAAAACAAAATATTAACAATGACGAAGTAAAAGCTGCAAAAGCTGCTATTCTTATGCATGATATTGGTCATGGTCCATTCTCGCATGCCTTAGAACATTCAATTGTAAATGATATTTCACATGAAGAAATTTCACTTTTAATGATGAAAAAATTGAATGAGCAATTTTTTGGTAAACTAAAAATAGCCATTGATATATTTCAAGGGAATTATCCTAAAAAATATCTCTCTCAACTTATTAGTAGCCAGCTTGATGTAGATAGAATGGATTACTTAAGACGCGACAGTTTTTACACTGGTGTTTCGGAAGGAGTTATCGGCAGTGGAAGAATTTTAAACATGCTCAATGTTAAAGATGATTCTCTTGTGGTTGAGCATAAAGGTATATATTCTATTGATAACTTTTTGAATGCCAGAAGAATAATGTATTGGCAAGTATATTTGCATAAGGCAGTTTTATCTGCTGAATTTATGCTTATAAATATTTTGAAAAGAGCAAAAGTTTTGGCTGCACAAAATGTTGAACTTTTTTCGACACCTGCATTAGCTTTTTTCCTTTACAACAATATCCAAAAAGTTGATTTTCTAAAATCTGATGAACCATTGGAAAATTTTAGCCTTTTGGATGATTTCGACATTTTGAGCTCTATAAAAGTATGGACAAAACATAAAGATTTAATTCTTTCAGATTTATGTAGTAGATTGATAAACAGAAATCTATTGAAAATATCTTTAAAAGATGATGCCTTTACTAAAGAAGAACTCGGTAATTTAATCCGAACTCTTAAACTAAAGTTGCCTTTTGCAGCCGAACATCCTGAATATTATGTTTTTACTGGCACTTCTGAAAATCATTTTTATGATTATTCAAAAGATAACATTAATATTTTAATGAAAGATGGCAGTGTGAAAGATATTTCTTTGGTTTCTGACCAATGGAATAGTAGTTTATCTAATTTTGCAAGCAAGAAATTTTTCCTTTGTTATCCTAAATTTTAGTTTCAAATATCAATATAAATTTTATGAAAGCTTATTATTATCTAATTTCATTTATGCTTTTTTACAGCTTCGGTAGCTGTAGCAATGCTGATACTTTATATTTGAATGCAATAAAAGCATGGCAAGATACATTGAATTCCGAATTTCAAGATAGCATTGAAAGTCCTTTAAGTAAAAAGGATTTAGCACTTTTTAAGGAACTTGATTTTTATAAAATTGATAAGAAGTTTTGTGTTACCGCATCTTTTGTGCGAACCCCTGAAGAGTTGCCTTTTGGAATGAAAACTACAACAGATAGATTGCCTGTTTATGTGAAATATGGCGAAGCTTATTTTAATATTGATGGCAAAACATTCAAGTTAAATGTTTACCAGAACCAAGAGTTAATAAAAAAAGAAGGCTACAAGGATTATCTTTTTATTCCGTTTGTAGATAAAACTTCTGGAAAGGAATCTTACAAAGGCGGTAGATATGTGGATTTGAGAATTTCCAAAAATGAAAGTCTGATTATTGATTTTAATAAAGCATATAATCCTTATTGTGCTTATAATCACCGTTTTTCCTGCCCTATTCCACCTTATGAAAATACTTTAGATATCGAAATAAATGCTGGTGTTAAGAAATTTCATTGAAATGCATTTAAGGATTAGATAATTAATTTATTTGAAATTTACTATAGATTTCAAATTATCAATTAGCAACAATTTTTCTGATAATATTACCATCATCGCTTGACAAGTTTAGGTAATAAATTCCTTTTGCAAATTTTGAAACTTCAATAGAAAAACTATTTATTCCTTTGATAATTTCATGCTTGTCAAAGAAAATTATTCTCCCGCTCAAATCAATAATTTGAATATCTAATTGCTGATGTTTATCGCTATTTAATTCAATATTAATACTTTCAGATGAAGGAATAGGATAGATTTTAATAGAAGATATGGATGTATTTGTCTGTAAACTTGCAGAGACTATAGAAACTTGTTGAATGCTATAATTTATTCCACATAAATTTGAACTTATGAATTTTACATTAAAGTTTCCATTCGAAGTATAATGATGTGAAGGATTTTCGAGCAATGAAAAATTTCCATCACCGAAATCCCAATAGTAAGATTGTCCAAAATTTCCATTATTGCTAAAATTAATAATAGGATCATTATTAGTAAAAGTAAAATTTGCCGTGGGAGCTAATGTATCAGATATGAATGCAGTTACAGCTATTCTTGAACTAATACAATCACTATTTTTTATTTCCCAATCGTAAAAATAGTAGTAATTATTTGTTAATAATGATGTATCATTTGAATGTTTAATTGAAATCAAATTTTGAAGATTATAGGGGAAATTTATCGAATCAGCATTTTGATATAAATTTGGTGACTCTGAACAAGCAAGTCTAAGATTCATGCCAGCTGGAATATTAAAATCAATTTTTATTCTATGTTCACCAGAAGAAATAAAAATCTTTTTGGACTGTATAAGTCCTCCTCCACTATTTTGAAGCAAAATTGTGCGATATCCACTTGTCATGGCATAAACTTTAACTGATTTTAATACTGAGTTCTCAAAGCAATCAAAAACCAAATATTTTTCATCCGTTGAATTGTAATAACCGCCATTTCCTATGTTATTTTTTTTGCCAACATATAAAGATTGCTGATCTTCGTGTACTTCTGCGTAATAATTTTTTGTTTGAGAGATTGAAGGTGTTACAAAAACAAAACCTGTATCAATTAATAAACTATCATTATGGAAATTGAACCAATTTACAGTACCATTACCATTATAAGTTGTTGATATTGCTACTTCTCCAGCTTTACATCTTTCATTATCAATTGCTTGTGGCTGACTTGGTTTTTGGATGTTTATTGCAGCAGTTTTTATCAATGTATCTGAACCATAAGCATTGCTTACAATTAAAGAAACTGAGTAAATTCCATTAGCAGAGTATATATGTTCAGGAAATTTTTGAGTAGAAAATGAGCCATCTCCAAAATTCCACAGCCATGAAATTGGTCCATTAGTAGAATTATCATGAAATTTTATTGCTCCATCACAACTTAAACTGTCATCAATTAAAAAATCACACATTGGGCTATTAGTTGTATAATTACATTGCCATTGAAGCATAAAACCGTCGAGATTATTATAAGAATCGCTCTGTTGAACAAGTGTAATACTTCCTGACGAAGAGGTTATATGGCCGCTGTCTGGCAGATTGTTCCCAGTAAATACTCCAATTAATGGACTTGACTCGTTAGGGCCATCGTAGATTTTTAAAAAATCAGCATTAGCTTCAAAAGAAAATTGAGAAAAATTTAAACTTACTGATGAAGCTCCAGTTGGAGATATTGTTGTAATGCCGTATGAATTTCCAGAATAATTTCCATTACCTCCATCATCAGTCAATATGCCAGAACATTTATCTATTTCGGTATAACTTAATGATGGAATTATGTACTTACAATCTTGATCAATCAAAAAATCTTTGGTTCTTACTGATGAATTATTATTATCTAATATTGTTAGAGTTATGGTTTTTTGCCCAGACGTTAAGTAATGAATATAAAAGGGACCTATGCCATTTCCGCTGCTTGGTGTTGCATCGATGCCAAAATTCCATTGCCTGCTTGCAATATTTCCACCGCTATTGTCTGAAACCAAAATACTGTCCTCAAGGCAAAATTTTGGTGATGAGATATTAAAATTAGCGCTCAAGCAAGAGCCATCATTTATAATCACTTTTGAAAATGGTATCATATTATGACCAGAGATTGTCAAAATACATTTGCCTCCTCTAATTTTTTGAAAATATAATGTAGCATTTCCGTTTTTAATTTCTGCTTTTGAAATCATTTTATTATCCACAACGAGGGTTGCTAAACCATCAAAATTAGAATTTGAGATTGTTAATGAAGTATCAGATTGACAAGTAATTGTATCAACACAAACTGCTGAAATTGCTATTGGATTGCTTGTTCTAAAATCCATAGCAGGGTCACCAAAAAAATTCTCTATTTCGTAATTATATTTTATTTCTGCAGCATTTCCTCCCCAAATTTCCACCATTCTGTTCAATGCTTGATTGCTAATATCGCCCATTTTAAAAATTTCATTTTGAGGATACACATTATTACCATAATTACCAACTCCTGTGAAATTTGAAACCAAGCCAGTATTTGGCCATATTGCATCAAATATGCCCTTAGATAGTCCATCATTAAAACCACTAAAACTTATGTCACCTTGAGCAAATACACCTACAGCAGCATTATTTTTGCGTAATAATTTTTCTGCAAAACATTCAGCATTTATAAATTTTCCACTAAGACTATTGATGCTGAATACTATAGGAAGTTTATTATTGTTAGACAACGAATTAATATCATTGGAAGTAAAATATGGACTTCCCCAACCATCAGTCATTCCCAATCCTCTATGTAAAACAAAAAATCTGCCCTCATTAATATAATTTCTAATTTTAGAATTTGAGCCATCCCACATGAAAATTGGTTTCTTCAGATTATTTGTTAAGTTTTGACCATCAGAATAGAAGTCATTATTCCAAAATAGTGGATTAGAACTGGAGTCAGAAGAGTAAACTCTATCGATATTAATTCCTAAATTTGATACTTTTTCTATAATTTCTTCAGAAGTTTTAGCAAAAGGTCGTTTATCATAACCATAACCATTATCTTGAAAAGAAGTACAAATCAAGCCTTTAGAATAAAAATCATTATTTATTATAGGATTGCTTTCGTATTTGATGATTTTATTTACCACCACTATAGCTTGGCTTCGATTTGAAACTGAAATTCGACCATAAGCTAAATCTGGAACATAATCTGCTATACCATCCATGGTCGAATAATAAAGATCGGAGCTAAAATAATTTAGCCCGTTGGAAATTTCTTCTGCTGGAACTGTGTTGTTATCACCTAAAAGAACAAAATAATCTGGTTTAGGATTGTTATTAAGATACCAATTTTTTATAGCATTTTTTATAGAAGCGGAATTCCATGAATTTGAAGAGATAATTTGTGTTGAAAACCCTAACTTTTCTTTCCAAGCAGCCAATGAATCTGCAGCTTCCAAATAATCTGGATGAGTAACTATCAGATAGTTAGAAGAAATATTTTCTGCAGTTGATGATAAATATTGTGAAATTTCTTGCCTAAGAACAATATTGTTCAATACATAATTGGGCAAAATATTTAAAGCTGCCATGCTAAAATGGCTTTTATTAAAAAATTGACTTGCATGAGAAAATGTTACTGTGTAATTAATTTCAGAGTGAACATAAATTTTTCTTTGCCCAGCATTATATTGAATGGGATGAACTTCGACCATTAATATTGACAATCCTTTGAATTTTACAATTTCCTTAATCTCCACAGGATTAGTTGGATAAACAGCATTTGTTGAATAAAAATTTGAATCGATAATAAACTTTACATCAGAAGAACCATATTCATCTGAGGTAGGCGGTAATGCGGGATAAATCAAAAAATTGTTGAATTCGATGCTCGGAGCATTGTTTATTTGAATAGTAGCCAATGAACCTTCAGGCACGAGAATGAAATCAACATGAACTGGAACTGACGGTAATCCAATATTTTGACTTGCTGAAAAATTTTTGATGCCGAACTTTTGAAAAATTGTAGAACCTTCTACAAAAGAGGTAATTGATGCACCTGGAAAAGTATATTTTACTTGAAAACTATTTACGCCTTCATCAATAATTTGACGAAATGGCTCTGTGTTCTCAATAATTCTTGCTTCATAATCGAAGTTAATTGTTTGATTTTGAGCATTTAAAATTGAGAAGGCTATGGATAAAAGCAAAATAAGTATATAGCGCATCTGTAAAAAAATGTTATGTTGATTTACACGGCTAATTTACAATAATTTACCATTCAACACTAAAAAATATAAAATTAGTGATTTAAATAATTATTTGTTAAATTATAGATTTGACAGCAAGGTCAAATATTTTTCGATTGCAACTTTTTTGGGATTGTCAAATGTATAATCAATATTATTAATAAGATAATTTTCAAATTCTTCCCGTGAAATATTAACATCAAATTTATCAAAAAGCTGAGCAATATTGTCAATTCCAAATTGAAAAATTTTATTAAGATCTTCTTCGAGACTTTTATCAATACCTTTTTGTTTTACCCATACCGCAAAAGTAAATGGAAGATTTGCAAATTTTAACCATTCTTCAGATAAATCAATTACAAATGGAAATTTATCATTTAATGGGAAAGTCTTATCCCCTATCAACAATACAGATTCACAATCCAAAGGATTCATAGCTGTTGTATAAATTTGCCATTTAGGCGAAATTTTCCAAAAATTTTTAGCGAGGATTTTAACAAGGTTTACTGAGGTACGTGATTCTGAGTCTAAATATATGCATTGGATTTTATTAATTGGAACTTTAGAATATAAAGAAACAGTTTTTACTTTTCCCTTAGAGCCAATGCAAAAATCTGTAATTATTTCATAATCTACAAGTTCTGGCAAAGCTCCCACTGGCACAAGAGCAACATCGACTTCTTTATTTTTAAATTTTTGAGCCGAAACTGCTGGTACTTCAAACTTAATTTCTCCAATTTTTGAAGCCAATTTTTCATTGATAGCAAATACAAAAGGATATGTATTTAGATAAGAAAGTGCCGAAATACGTATAGATTTATGTTTATATTGCATTTTGCAAAAATAATTTTTTATCAACTTAAATCTAAATATATATGGATTTTGACTATCCTAAATTCAAATATAATTTTGTTTTAAAAATATTTTTAATAAATTTATTACATATAGTGTTGAGCAGGCGCAATATAAAACCATATTGACATATATTTAAAAAAAAGAATAAAATTGCGGTGATAATATCAAAATATTTTTACTTTTGCAGCCGCATTGAGGCGAAAAGTTCATTTTTTTTAAGATTTCTCGGGGTATAGCGCAGTCCGGTTAGCGCACCTGCTTTGGGAGCAGGGGGCCGTAGGTTCGAATCCTACTACCCCGACAACATAAACAAAAGGAGCAAGTCTCCTTTTTTTTGGTTTATTTCTACTCTTATGCTTTTTGTCGTATTTTTATACTACTTTAAAAATAAGGGAAATGGTCCAGTAGCTCAGTTGGATAGAGCAGCAGCCTTCTAAGCTGCGGGTCGTGGGTTCGAATCCCGCCTGGATCACCTAAACATCTGATTAATAAATAATCAGATGTTTTTTTTGTTTTACCTAACAAACTAAATAATTATTTTAAAATGCTAAAATGGAGTAATAAAATCTTTTAGTAATGGGCCAAACTTATCTTTTTCGGAGAGTATTGGGTTTTTCACATTCCATTGAATATTAATATCTGGATCGTTCCAAAAAAGTGAGCCTTCTGAAGCTTTATTATAAATATTAGAGCATTTATAGAAAAAAATTGTTTCATCGGTTAATGTAACAAATCCATGGGCAAAACCTGGTGGAACCCAGTATATAAGTTTGTTCTCTTCGTTAAGTTCTACTATTTCATACTTGCCGTAAGTTGGAGAATTTTTTCTCAAATCCACAGCTACATCTAAAACTGCACCTTTAATTACTCTAACCAATTTGCCTTGCGTATAAGGAGGCCTTTGAAAATGCAGCCCACGAAGCACATTTTTTTGAGATTTAGATTCATTGTCTTGCACAAATACTGCACCTCCAAGAAATTCACGAAATCTGTCAAAATTATAGGATTCAAAAAAATATCCTCTTTCGTCTTTAAATACATCAGGTTTAATAATTATCAAATCCTGAATTTTTGTTTTTATAATTTCCATAATTAAATTTTACATGGCAAATATAGTGACTGACTACCTATTAATCAAATCTAAATAAAGTTTTTTCGTTTTTTCTATCATTAATTTCAAGTCAAACTCATTTTTAGCATAAATTTTAGCTTGGCTTCCTAAATTATCTCTCAAGTTTTTGTCCATTACAAGTAATTCTAACTTTGAATAGAATTCAGCATCTTCGGAAAATAATAGAGCGGTTTTCCCCTCTTCGACAATATTGGAAACTCCTCCCACATTTGATGCAATAATTGCAACACCAGCTAATTGGGCTTCAATAATACTATAGGGGGTTCCCTCATTAAGTGAAGTTAATGCAAGGATGTCCAATCCTGGATAAACTTTGGAAACATCGTAGCACCAAGAAGTAAAAATAATTGAAGCCAAATTATTTCCGATGCCATATTCTAAGTAATCAACTCCTATAGTTTCGCAATAAATTTTTAGATCTTGCTTTTCTATTCCGTCACCTACAATAAATCCTTTAACATTATCAAATCCCTTATCTTTCAAATGCTTAACTCCTCTAATAAAAAGCTTAATATTTTTTATTTCAGAAATGCGACCAACAATTCCTAAGGCAATATCATTATCTTTCAATGAATATTTCTCTCTAAATTTTACTCTCGATTTAATGGTTTCACTGAACTTTTCAGTATCAATGCCAATTTTTATAATGTTTACTTTTTGTGAGTTTTTAATATTGAGTCTTTCAATAATATTAGTTTTTTGTTTTTCACTCAAAGTAATTATTGATGTTGATCTTTTAGCTAAATATTTTTCTATTTTAATAATTATATTTGAAATGAAAGTATTAAAATAACCGTCAAATATATTTCCATGAAAAGTATGTATGATTGTTTTTACGTGTAATCTTCTGGCAGCAATTCTACCCATAAAACCAGGCTTACTTGTATGTGTATGAACAATATCAGGCTTAAACTCTTTAATTATTTTTTTGATTTCAATATAGGATCTTAAATCGTTGAAAAGGCTAATTTTTCGGCTAAAACCATCAATAACTGTTGGCTCATTTTTTAATTTCGAAAAAATATCGAGATTTATAACTTCAAATTTTGTTGCCACGCCGCCAATTATTTTAATTTCAAACTCATCTTGTAATCCATAAGCCAAGTCGGCTATATGGTTTGTGGGACCGCCAATTACAAATCTATTAGTTATAATAAGAATTTTCAACTTATATAATCTTAATTTAATATATGAATTGCTTCGCCATAAGAAGCAGCAATTGCCTCCATAACAGCTTCAGACATAGTAGGATGCGGATGAACAGTGTCTAATAAATCCTTTCCTTTAGCACCTAACTTTCTCGCAAGTACTATCTCAGAAATCATCTCAGTAACATTATCACCCACCATTGAACAACCTAAAATGTAGTCAGTTTTGGCATCAATAATTATTTTTACAAAACCATCAGTATTACCTGCAGAAGTGGCTTTTCCCGAGGCTTTAAAAGGAAACTTACCAATCCTAATTTCAAAGGCTTTTTCTAAAGCCACTTTTTCCGACATTCCAACACTGGCAACTTCGGGGTTTGTGTAGGTACACGAAGGAATGTTATTATAGTCAATAATTTCAGGGTTTTTACCAGCAATTTTTTCAACACAAATTATACCTTCTTTAGATGCCACATGAGCGAGAGCAGGACCATGTACTATATCGCCTATTGCATAAATGCCATCTACGTTAGTTGTATAAAAATCGTCTACAACAATTTTTCCTTTTTCAGTTTTGATATTTAAATTCTCTAAACCGAGATTTTCAATATTGGTTGTAACTCCAACAGCAGATAGAACAATTTCAGCATCAATAATTACTTCTCCTTTCTTAGTAGAAATTTTTATATGAGATATTTTTTCGGAGGTATCCACATCAGTAACAGCAGATTCTGTCATCACTTTCATTTTCATTTTTTTAAAGACTCTTTCAAGATTTTTAGATGACTCTTCATCTTCTAATGGAATAATATTTGGCAGAAATTCAACTAAAGTTACTTGAGTTCCAATACTTTGAAAAAAATATGCAAACTCGGAGCCAATTGCCCCAGAACCAACGATTACCATAGATTCTGGCTTTTCTTTGAGAGTCATTGCTTCACGATAGCCAATTATTTTTTTCCCATCTTGTTTTAAATTAGGTAATTCTTTAGATCTTGTCCCTGTTGCTAAAATAATATTATTAGAAGTATAGGTAGATTTTACTCCATCATTATCTATCACATCTACTTTTTTATCAGCAGTTAATTTTCCAGTTCCTTTTATATGAGTAATTCCATTTTTTTGAAAGAGGAACTCAACACCTTTACTCATTTGAGCAGCTACACCGCGACTTCTTTCAACTATTTCTGGTAAATTAGCTTTAATATTCCCGTCAATCGTCAAACCATAAGATGCAGCATGGGAAGCATAATTATATACTTGAGCAGATTTAAGAAGCGCTTTTGTAGGAATGCAGCCCCAATTTAAGCATATTCCACCAAGTTCTGAGCGCTCAATTACAGCGGTTTTTAATCCAAGTTGGGCAGCTCGTATTGCAGCAACGTAGCCACCAGGTCCGCTGCCAATTATTATTATATCAAAATTCATGTTTATTCATTTAAATCTGCTACAAAAGTAGAAAAAAAGGAAATGACTTTATTAAATATTCAGATTTCTAATTAATATTTATTCTAATTTTCTAAAAAAAATAGTAGTGAAATTGTATCTGATTTGATGGATTCTATTATATTTCCAATAGGCTCAAAAATAGTAATGATTTAAGAAGCTGAACTGCTAAATTAATACTATTATACTATTTAATTTAAGTTCGATTTCGCAAAATTTGCAGCTAAGATATTATGTTTTAGTGTTAAAATATTTTTTTTAGAAAATGATGTTAATCCAAATAAATTATTAATTTTACCGCAAAGCAAACAACTTAAAATTATATGATATGGGAAAAGGAGATATTAAAACAAAAAGAGGCAAAATAATCAACAAATCTTTTGGTAATAGAAGACCAAAAAAGATATCAGAATCCTATGTACAAGTAGCTAAACCTATGGAAGTTAAGTCTGTTGAAACTGAAGTTGAAAAGCCAATAAAAAAAGCTGTGGCAAAAAAACCAACAGTGAAAAAATTAGCTACAAAGAAAACAACTCCCGCTAAAAAATCATAGATAAATTTAATAATTTTCAATTTATTTGCCACTAAATTAGAATTTAGTGGCTTTTTTTCAATGTTATTTTTAATAAAATCAGGAAGTTCGAATCAACTGTTTAATTTATTTTCATTCACTAATTTTTTGAATAGGTCTCCCCTTTCTTCAAAATTTTTAAATTTATCATAGCTTGCTGCCGCTGGCGACAATACGCAAGCCATTTTTTTTCGCGTTATTTTAAATGCCATATCAACAGCTTCATTTAAACTATTGACAAAATATTTTTCGCCTTTATATTTTTTTAGTTCCAATGCTAAATTCAATCTTAAACCCACTTCACCTAATAATATGACTTTTAATGGCCTAAATTCTGTTAGAAAGTCTATCAAAATATCGTACGAAATTTTTCTATCTAAACCCCCTAAAATAATTGTTTGAATGTTAATTATTGATTTAATGGCGCTTATAGCAGCTTCCGGAATGGTTGCAATACTATCATTCACAAAGTCGATATCTTTCACATTTCCAACATATTCGAGCCGATGTGCTAAGCCTTTAAAAGTATAACAAGATTGCAAAACTTTAACAATATTAATATGTAAAGACTTGCTAACGGCTAAACAAACCATTAAATTATAGATATTATGTTTCCCAATAATTTTGAATTGAGATTTATCAAACCCTATGGAAAGCTTTTCAACAAATATATCATCAAAAATATCATCAAAATATATATCAGACTTCTTATCTCCATCAGCAGATATTAAGATGTTCTTAGATATATTTTTTACGATTTTTTTATCAAGACGAGTCATGATATCATCATTATTAAGGATAATAAAATCATTAATAGTCTGATATTTAGCTATATTCCATTTAGCTAAACGGTATTCGTGGTAGGAATTATAATGGTCGAGATGCTCTTGAAAGAGATTTAAAAGCACTGAAATATGAGGAGAATGTTGGCAAAATTCTAATTGATGTGACGAAAGTTCATATACTATTAAAGTGCTATCATCAATTTCGTCAACTTTATCTAAAGCAGGTATGCCAATATTTCCAACCAAAATAGCTTTTATCATATTTTCTTTTAGAATATGGTAAATCAGTGACGAGGTTGTACTTTTCCCTTTAGTGCCAGTAACTCCAATTATTTGATTTTTAAATAGTTTAATGAATAAATCCGTTTGAGATGAAATATATACATCGGAAGTAATATTGAAATTCTTGAGGCTAACACCAGGTGATTTCATTACGATATCCGCATTTGAAATTGCATTTAGATAATTGTCTCCAGAGACAAGAGAAATATTTTTGTTCTTAAGTTCATCCAATGCGCTGGTATTTTTATCCGCAATTGTAATATTTGCATCGGTCAGAAATTTTCTAAGAAAGTTGAGTGTAGATTTGCCTTCTCTGCCATAGCCAAGAATCAATATTCGTTTACCAAAAAAAATGTTGTAAATCGAAGTTTTAATTTTTCTCATTTAATTCACTTTTCAATATTTGCAAGTATTTTTCTTCAAGGAAGTGTTCGTTTGATATTTTCGCAAGAAGCGAGTTTTTGTTAATTTTCTGGCAATAATCATTTCCAAAATAATTTTGATGTTTTTGCAATAGATAAGGCAAAATTTTATAACTATTTTTTGCTAAACAAAGTGCAGCATTTACTTCATCAACAGTACCAATACATTCAAATGGTTTTACTTCTGATATGCCAGTAAGTTCCTCAAAATAATTTTCTAAAGATTTGTCTTGTAACATATTGCAGCCAAATATATCTTCCAATACTTTAGGTTTTAAAAAAGGACTTAAGATGATAAAAGTAAAAAGACATTTTGGACATTTTCCACACCAACTGTCAGTTTTGCTACCCACATTGCAACTTTTAAAACTCTTAAAATATTTAGGATTCTTTGCAAAAATTGAGGCGATTTGAAATTCACTCAATGGTCTTAAAAGGCTAAAATATTTGATATCTGAAGTTATATTTTCGTGAATATATTCCCTAAAATCTTTTTCAAATTCAATTGATTTTGAATACTGATGATTGATTTTTGTTCCAATAATTGTTGGCTCATTGGCACTTCCTTCATTACTTAATGCTACGTATTTTTTACCCGTGGCGGCTGCAGCCAAAATAGCTACAAATGCTAAAAGTGCAGAAAAAGGTGTATGACCATTTAAATATCCCTCGGCATTTAATTTCAAAAGTTTAGGGTCTAAAGTTCTGTTTATCTTCAATATACGATTTGTAAAACCCCCAACTTCAGCAGTAAAAATAGAAGCTCCTCTTGGATTTAATATCAATGCTAAATTATTTTTTGAAAATTTCTTGAGCAGTTCCATAGTAACGATACTATCTTTTCCACCACCTACGGGAATTATTGCCGAATCATCAGTCTCAACATCAAAAGAGCGTAAGTTTTTGTGTCCTACTGAATAAATATTTAAAAAATCATCATAGTTTGGTAAAATTCCATTTAAATAAAAATATTCGCCAAGGCCATGAAAATAAATCTTTTTCCAAAAAGATATCTGCTTATCTGTTAATTTATAATTTTTAATAATGACTTTTGAAGGAGCCATCGATTTCCAATAACTTATCAATTCAATCATGCCAATATTGAAAATAAGGTTCTCTAAATTAGACTTTTCAATTTTCTCAAAATGGTAATATGACTCAATTTGGAATTCAATTTGTGGATGAAATTCAATTTTATTATCAACATAAAAATCAAATATTATTGATAAACTATTGTTAATCAGCGTATAGCTAAAACCTTCGTAAATAAATTTTTGAAACTCATGTCGAAGGCTATTAAATTTGGATGTATTGTTTATCACTTAAATTGTGTTGCTGAGATTATAGATAATTAAACAAATAGGTCATTAATTGTTTGGCAAATGTAATATTTAATTGTAAATTGTAAATTTGAAAAACTAACAATGAGTAAAAGAATTTTAAAAATGAATGATATTGACAAAATCTTAAAATTTAAACCCAGTGGTGTAAAAATCCAAAAAGGTAGAATGCTAATTTCTGTTCCATTTTTACCTGATTTTTATTTTAAAAGGGCAACCTTATTGGTTGCTGAATTCGAGAATAGTGGGTCTTATGGCTTGATTATAAACAAGAAAACTGATTATAAAATTTGTGATATTTCAACAGATTTTAATAATTGTCATGCAGAAGTTTTTATTGGTGGGCCTGTTCAAAGGTCAAATTTATTCTACCTCCATAAAAGAGGTGATATTATTAGAGAAAGCCAAGAAATTATTCATGGAGTTTTTTGGGGGGGAAATTATGAGGATATTAAATATTTCATCAATAATGGGATTATTAAAGATGATGAAATTAGATTTTTTCTTGGGTATTCGGGTTGGAGCAAAACTCAGTTAGAAAGAGAAATAACTGAAAATTCATGGCTGGTTGCAAATATTTCACCTGAAGATGTATTCTCAAATAACACTGAATATATTTGGAAAGAAAGTGTTAAAAATCTTGGAAGAGACTATTCTCATTGGTTAAATTTTCCAATAAACCCCCAATTTAATTAACAAGACATTGTATTTTTTATAATACTTCGTCGATTTAATAAAATGGCATAAAGCAAAATTTTACATTAACTTTTTGTATATTTTCGCCACCAATTTATTGCTATGGGATTAAAAGAAGAAATTAAGAAAAGAAGGACTTTTGGAATAGTATCGCATCCAGATGCTGGAAAAACAACTCTAACCGAAAAATTATTGCTTTTTGGAGGTGCAATTCAAGAAGCTGGTGCGGTAAAATCTAATAAAATTAAAAAATCAGCGACTTCCGATTGGATGGATATTGAGAGGCAAAGAGGAATCTCTGTGGCAACTTCAGTTATGGCATTTGATTATAGTAATCATAAAATCAATATTTTAGATACTCCTGGGCATAAAGATTTTGCAGAGGACACTTATAGAACTCTTACTGTGGTCGACAGCGTAATTATTGTTATTGATGGGGCTAAAGGTGTAGAAGAGCAGACAAAAAAGCTGATGGAAGTTTGCAGGATGAGGAAAACTCCAGTAATAGTTTTTATCAATAAAATGGATCGTCCTTCTCGAGATTCATTTGATTTACTTGATGAAATTGAATCTCAACTTCAAATAAAAGTAAATCCATTGAGCTGGCCAATTGGTAGTGGTCAAAGTTTTAAAGGAGTTTACAATATCTATGAGAAAAAACTTATGCTTTTTGGTGCAAATGAAAAATTGACTGAAGATAATTCAATAGAATTTCATGATGTTAATGATAGTGGTATTGAAGAGTATATTGGAAATTCGGCAAACCAATTACGTGATGATTTAAATATTATAAGTGAAGTTTACCCAAGCTTTTCCCTTGAAGAATATAGAAATGCTATAGTAGCTCCAGTATTTTTTGGCTCAGCATTAAATAATTTTGGAGTTAAAGAACTGTTAGATTGTTTCATTGAAATTGCACCTCAACCACTTCCAAAACAATCAGATACGCGATTAGTAGATCCATTTGAAGATACATTTTCTGGAATAGTTTTTAAGATTCATGCTAATATGGATCCTAAGCATAGAGATAGAATTGCATTTGTAAAAGTTGTGTCAGGGAAGTTTCTTAGAAATTTTAATTACTTGCATGTAAGGCAAAATAGAATGATGAAATTTTCGTCGCCTACAGCATTTATGGCATCCAAAAAATCTATTATTGATATTGCATTTCCAGGGGATATAGTCGGACTGCATGATACTGGAAATTTTAAAATTGGAGACACTCTCACCGAAGGTGAAATTATGAATTTTAAAGGCATACCAACTTTCTCGCCTGAATTGTTTAAATATGTTGTAAACACTGACCCGATGAAATCAAAACAGCTGGCAAAAGGCTTAGAACAACTTACTGATGAAGGAGTTGCACAACTTTTTACTGGGCAATTATCGAGCAGAAAAATCATTGGAACTGTAGGAGCATTGCAATTTGAAGTTATTCAATTTCGACTTTTGCATGAATATGGAGCAAGTTGCATTTTTGAGCCAATTCAACTTTATAAAACTTGCTGGATTAAAAGCAGCGACAAGAAAGCTTTGGAAGATTTCAAAATTAGAAAAATTCAAAACATGGCTTTTGATAAGGATAAAAGAGATCTTTTTCTTGCTGATTCACCTTATGCACTGCAAATTGCTCAAGAAAAATTTCCAAAAATTGAGTTTTATTTCACTTCAGAATTTTAGTCTGAATCTTTTTCTACAATTATTTTTCTGGTACCAGGTTTAAAGATTGCTGCTTGATTTGTTTTACCATTTAAAATGATTTCCGCAGGACTTTCAAGTTTTACATGCCTTACAAATTTATCTTCATAAAGAATATTTTTTTGTGAGTTAAGATATTCTATGTCTAAAAATCCATCCTTAATATATGTATTTATAGTGATATAACCCACATGAAATGAAGTAAGATTCTGAAAAAAATGTGTGCCTTGGCTTGGATCGACATGGTATTTTAGGAGACTTGATTCTACAATTATTCTTGCATGTGATATTTGAGACCAAGAAACTGGAATTCCCAACCAATAGTCTTTAGAGCCCCAGCGTCCTGGGCCAATAAGAATATATGAGCTTTCATCATCAAATTTACTATTTAGTTGGGCAATAATTCCTGCAATTTCGTGGTTATTTTTTGCCTCAAAAGTTTCGGGTTTTACATATATTATATCTTTAATTCCAGAGATAAATCCATTGCCAATTGAAGATTTACTCGTCAAAATACATTCATCTTCCTTAATATCTTCCATTACAATATTCTGGTTAATGAAGGATTCAACAATGGGACGAATTTGTAGCATGCTAAAAATAATATCCTTAGTATTGTCTGATGGCAATTCAACAGCAAATTCAATTTCTACTGGATTATTAAGAGCATCCTCACCAACTTGTAACATCTCTTTGATGATTTCTGACAAAGGAAATTTGTCATATTTAAGAATATGAGAAAATGTAACAATGGGTTTTCCAGTGCCGTCGTAAGAATCTCTTAACACATTATTATACATATCATAAGAAGATAAAACGCTGGAGAAAGCTCTTCCTTTTGGCAAGTCTTTTATAGGTTTTTTAATTATATCAAAGTCTTCTAAAGCATGAACATTGAAGTCGGTATCTATCTTGGTATCAAGAGCATAAAAATTTTTCTGAGTTTCTTTCAATGCAAGTTGTGGCGATGATAATTGTAGAATTTTTTTCGGATTAGCAGGAGAAAAAAGAAGGTTAAATCCATTGCCATCAACAATATGTTTTCCTAAACCAATAGCGAGTTCTGCCACCCCATCTTCAGGTTTTTCATTATTAATAGGATAAAAATTTATGGACCGCGCAACGCCTGAAAAAGTTGGCATATAATAGCCTCCGTAATCTCTTCCACAAACTTCTTGAAGAACTATTGCCATTTTCTCCTCGTCAATCAAATTCTTTGTTGCGGTAAGATATGTTTTTGAATCTTTGAAATATACAGAAGCATAAACGCTCTTAATTGCATAAGAAATATGGCGCAAGTTTGTTTCAATATCATCCTTTATAATTGGAATCATATAAGTAGAATAAATTCCAGCAAAAGGCTGATAATGTGAATCTTCGAGAAGACTCGAAGATCGCACAGCAATGGGATTTACAGCACCTTGCAAATATTTATGCAAATCGGCCAACAGGCTAACAGGCAGTTTGGAGTTACGAAATATTTCCAAAATTTCCTCGTCACTTTCAATTTTTAATGCTGTCTCATAGAGAGAATTCATCTCCATAAATTCATCAAAATAATCAGTAGCAATAACTACGGTTTTGGGTATTGAAATAAAAACTCCTGGATATTTGTTATGTGTAAAATTTTGTTTAAGCAATAAATCTATAAAAGCTAAGCCTCTGGCTTTTCCGCCAATATAGCCTTCACCAATGCGGGAGAACATAATATAATCATCAAAATTTCGACGATAATATTTTGCAATAACTCCCCTACCAGTATTTCGCCTATAGCCAGAAATAGATTCAAAAATGAAATTACGGACTTCCAAAATATTATTAAAATGCTCAGGTCGAATATATCGTAACATATTTGCAAGTCTAAATAATGCCCTGGCTCTTAACCATTTAGATATATGGTCTCGAGTAACATGAAATAGAAGAACTTCATCAGGAATCTCCATAACTTTTTCTTGAAGTTCTTTTAAATCTGCTGCCCTTCCAACCTCTTTTCTGGTTTTTGGATTAATAAATATAAAATCGCCAAAAGCCAGATGATCGAGTAAATAATTTTTTAAATCAACTAATAAAGTTTTCGAGTTTTTATGAATAAAACCAGCATGAAGTTTTTGAGCATGAACATTATTTTCCAGGATAGAAGATTGCAATAAAAATGGAATTGTTTTGTCATCTTTTCTAACCAATTTACATAAATTTAAACCAGCATAATCATCACGTTTGCCATTGTGGGCGTAGCTTATATCAGAAATAATTCCTAATAAGTTTTTGTTGTATTTTTTAAAAAGTTCAAGTGCTTCTTCAAAGTTTTTGGCAAATAAAATTTTTGGCCTACCGCGCATCCTCATAGTTTTCTGATGCTCGTTCAAACCTTCAGCCATAAACTTTTTTGCTTGAGTAATTATTATTCTGTAAATATTTGGTAAATAACTGGAATAGAATGGTATAGAATCTTCTACCAATACAATTGCATTAACTCCAATTTCATTTATATCATGGTCGGCGTTCCATCTATCCTCTATCAATTTCACTATTGCGAGAAGCAAATCAGCATTTCCCAACCAGCTAAAAATATAATCGACACCAGTCAAATCTTCTGTATTGAGTTTCATGGTTATTTCGCGCGACATTGGTGAAAGAATCACCAAAGGGATGTCTTTATACATTCTTTTCATTTTTCGCGATAACTCAAAAGGATCCATTCCTCGCACACTCAGCATATTGATTATCAAATTTATTTGTCCTTTTTCGAGAATTTCTAATGCTTCTTCGGCGGTGGTAACTTGAATAAATTGTGGTGGATATCGTAAATTTAACTGTACATATTCATTAAAAATTTGTTCGTCAATTCTGCCATCTTCTTCGAGCATAAATGCATCATATTTAGAGCATAACAACAATATTTTTCGAACTCTGAAAGCCATCAAATTATCGAAATCTACATCAGAATAATAAATATTTTGTGGGTCAGAAATTTGGTAATTCATATCAAATTATTTATTATTTAAAATCCATTCTCTGGCATTTACAAAAGCTTCTATCCAAGGAGTGATTTCATCCGAGGTTCTATTTTCTGGATAATTTGCCCATTGCCAGCTAAAAAGGGATCTTTCTAAATGAGGCATAATTGCCAGATGGCGGCCATCATCAGAACATATTGCCGCTGCATTGTATTCAGAACCATTTGGATTTGCGGGATATGTATCAAAGCCATACTTTACTGGTATATTATAAGATGATTCGTCAAATGGTAAGTCAAACTTTCCTTCGCCATGAGCCACCCAAATTCCTAATCTACTATTTTCCAATGTTTTGAGCATAATTGATGTAGATTCTTTTACTTCTACATTTATAAAAGCTGATTCAAATTTGTGAGAATCGTTGTGAAGCATTTTTGGTTTTATCTGGTGATTTGGAGTTATAAGTCCAAGTTCTACCATCAATTGACAACCGTTGCAAACTCCAAGACTTAGGGTATTTTCTCGTGAATAAAAATCGTAAAGAATTTTTTTGGCAATAGGATTATAGAGAAAAGCACCAGCCCAACCTTTTGCGCTTCCCAAAACGTCGGAATTAGAAAAACCACCCACAAATACAATTATACTAATTTCGGATAGGTTTTCACGTCCAGAAATCAGGTCGGTCATGTGAACATCTTTGACATCAAAACCAGCTAAAAATAATGAATATGCCATTTCTCTATCACCATTTACACCTTTCTCTCGAATTATTGCAGCTTTTGGTTTTTCAATATTTATTGGCTGATAATCAGCTAACTTACCACTAAAATTTGACGGAAACCTATAGTTGAGTTTCTGATTCATATAGTTGTTTAGCCTGCTTTTTGCAAAGCCAAATGCAGTTTGATAGGTGTCGAAGAGATAGGAAGTATTGTACCAAATCTCGCGCTTTTTATCAATGTCAATAGTTAAGTTATCTGAATTATGAATTATGTTCAAATCTCTATTGGATGTAATTTTTCCTATGTTTAGGAATTTTACATTACTGCTATGAAGAATCTCGCTAACTTTTTCTATTTCAGAAACTTGAATTACAATTGCTGGCTTTTCACTAAAAATAATCTTAATCAAGTCGGGTTCATCAAATGTATTAAAATCTAAATCTAAGCCAATTTTATCAGAGGCAAAAGTCATCTCCAAAAGAGTTGTAATTAAACCGCCAGCAGAAATGTCATGACCTGAAAGAATTAAATTTTCTTTGAGTAGTTTCTGTACAATTTCAAAACATTTTGCAAAATATTTTGCGTCATTTACATCTGGAATTGGACCACCAATTTGATCTAATGTTTGACTAAAACTACTGCCACCGAGATTAAATTTGCAATCGGAAAAAGGAATATAGATGAGTTTAGAAGAAAGTATATCTTTCAAAACTGGTTCTATTACATTCTTAATGTTTGAGACTTCAGCAGAAGCAGAAATTATAACAGTACCAGGTGAGTACACTAATCCGTCGTCATATTTCTGAACCATGGATAGAGAATCTTTACCTGTAGGAATGTTTATTCCGAGCTCAATAACAAATTCACTTAAGGCTTCTACCGCACGATAAAGGCGAGCATTTTCGCCGTCATTTTTTGCTGGCCACATCCAATTTGCACTTAGAGAAACCGATTTTAGACCATCTTTTAGCGGAGCCCAAATAATATTTGTCAAAGCTTCTGCAACTGACAATCTTGATCCAGCAGCTTCATCAATAAGAGCCAAAACTGGCGAATGTCCGATAGAAGTAGCAATTCCTTTTATACCTTTGTAGTCCAAAGCCATGACACCTAAATTATTGAGTGGCAGTTGGATAGCGCCTGCGCATTGCTGCTTAGCAACTTTGCCTGTAACTGATCTATCTACTTTATTGGTTAACCAATCTTTGCAAGCAACAGATTCTAATTTCAATAAATTTTTCAGGTATTCTTGAAAGTAATCAATTTGATATTTTGGTTCTTTATAAGTTACTTTATATTCTTTGTCAAATAAAACAGACTTCGGAGGTTTTCCAAAAAGATAAGACAAATTTAAATCTATTGGTTTTTCTCCTGAAGGGAGCACAAAACTAAAATTCATGTCGGAAGTTACCTCACCAACATTGTAAAGAGGAGCTCGTTCGCGAATTGCTACATCATGCAAGTATTTATAATTTTTTGTATTAATAATCAATCCCATTCGTTCTTGCGATTCATTTCCAATTATTTCTTTTGATGAAAGAGTTGGGTCACCAACAGGAAGCTTATCAATTTCAATTTTGCCTCCAGTAGCTTCAACGAGTTCGGAGAGTGAGTTAATATGACCTCCAGCACCATGGTCATGGATTGAAACTATTGGATTTTTGTCGCTTTCAACCATTGCACGAATTGCATTTGCGACTCTTTTTTGCATTTCTGGATTTGACCTCTGTACAGCATTTAATTCGATATTATTTTCAAATTCGCCTGTTGCCACAGATGAAACTGCGCCACCTCCCATACCAATGCGATAGTTGTCGCCGCCCATAACTATCAATCTATCACCTTTTTGAGGAATATCTTTTTCAGCATCTTGAGCGTTTGCATATCCTATTCCACCAGCTTGCATGATAACTTTATCGTATGCAAATCTTTTCCCATTTTCCTGATGTTCGAAAGTCAAAAGGCTACCGTTAATTAGAGGCTGTCCAAATTTATTTCCAAAATCGGAAGCTCCATTTGAAGCTTTTATTAATATTTCAAGAGGAGATTGGTACAGCCATTTTCTTTCATCCATTTTTTTATCCCATGGCCTTCCGAAGCCAATTCTTGGGTAAGAAGTCATATAAACCGCTGAACCAGAAAGAGGAAGACTTCCTTTTCCGCCAGCGAGCCGATCTCTTATTTCGCCCCCTGAGCCAGTGGCAGCCCCATTAAATGGTTCCACTGTTGTTGGAAAATTATGGGTTTCGGCTTTTAAGGAAATTAATGATTTGATTTTTTTTACTTCAAAAAAGCTTGAAGTGTCTTGTCTAAGTGGAGCAAATTGTTCAATTTCGGGACCTTCAACAAAAGCAACATTATCTTTGTATGCAGACACAATTGTGTTCGGATTTTCCTTTGCTGTTTTTTTTATTAATGAGAAAAGTGATTCTGGCATTTCCTTTCCGTCAATAATAAAAGTCCCATTAAATATTTTATGACGGCAGTGTTCTGAATTAACTTGAGCAAAACCATAAACTTCACTGTCGGTGAGTTTACGTCCTAATTTTGAACTCATCTCCTGCAAATATTCAATTTCATCTTCACTTAGAGCTAAACCTTCTTTTTGATTATATTTTATGAGGTCATCGATATATACAATTGGCTCTGGTTCAATGTCTATTTCAAAAATATTTTGATCGGGGCTGCTATAAAGAGACTGAAGCATTGCATCATATTCAGCAGTTATTGAGTCTTCAACAAGCTTTAATTCTTCAATCCTCAGTATTCCTGAGATGCCCATATTTTGGGTTATTTCTACTGCATTTGTGCTCCATGGCGTTACCATTTCTTTTCTGGGACCTATATAATTTCCCTCAATAGAATCTGCAGCAATGTATCTTGCATTACCAAAAAGCCAGCTTAATTTCTCAAGACTTATTATGTCTTGAAAAATAGTTGATTGAACTGCAAAGACATTTTCTAACTTATAAAATATTATCATAATCTTGAATTAAAAAAAATCCCAAAGATGGGAAATAAATTATCTTATTCTATCTGATTGTTTCACTAATGCTTCATCTTTTCGTATGCTTCTGTTAGCCATTACCAGCAAAAATACTGAAACAATAGGCAGATAAGAACCGAATTCATATTTATAAATATCTGAAACATTTTCCAGAGCTGCAATTTTATCACTGATAAAAAATATGGCAAGCAGAAGCCCAATATTGATAAGCATTGCTATCATATTAATTTTTATTTGCAATTTTCGATTCTTGAACTGCATTATATTTCCAATTGCTAAAATGCTTAAGATGGCTGATAAAATTCCAATTATACTTGGATTTGGTAATCCGATTATTCCTTTAGAGCTTTCAATGGAAAATATTTTCAATATAAAATCATGATTTTCAGAACTGAAGGATGCTATTGGAAAAAACATCATTAGAGTTGCCATCACAAAGACCAAAAATAGCCAGAGGGTTTGAATACGTTGAATCATAGAATTTCTTGTTTAGAATTTGTATTGCAAAGGTATAAAAGCCATAGATATAATTTTAGCAATTTATAATTATTTTTAAACCTATTTTAGCTTGGGTTTATATTGAAAAATATTCTTGCAAGGTAATAGTCTGCTTTGGTTAGATGATAATAATAAAATCTCAAAAGTTGAAATTTTTCTTTATCAATTATTTTTTCTCCCAAGTTACACTTTCAAATTTTGCATGCGAAAAATCTTCACAATTAATTATGGTATTGCCACTAATTCCGCCTAAAAAGCCAAGACTATTACAGTTATAATCAACAACTTCAGAGGTCATATCGGCACCACAAATTCCAGGATTAAAAACATAAACAATTTTGCCTTGGAAGCTGTATTTTTTAACATTTACGCTATCCATACAATTTTGGGAGTTGTCAAAATCTTTAATAAGGCTTGTAATGCATTTTGGAGTTCCCTTTTCTATATTTAGTTTCTGGCAACTTGAGATGTAAACTATCGAAAGACCAATTATCAAAATAATATATCTTTTCATTTATACTGTAATAAATAAAATCAATTATCCGATATCCTTTATTTTCAAAATCATCTTTTTGTTAAGGATTTCTACATGTTTACCTTTAAGGTTTATCAATCCATCTTGTCGAAATTCAGAGAGAATTCTTATTACATTTTCTGGAGTCATATCTATTAGTTCACCAATTTCTTTACGGCTAATTGGCATATCAAAAGTATCACTATTATAAATATTATCAGTGAAATCGGTAAGTACGAAGGCAATTCTTCCACGAAGGTTTTTGCTATTGATGGCGTAAGTTTTTCTGATAATATCATCAGAAATGGTACTAATATATTTCATTACTTCGAGTGCAAAAGTTCCATTTTCAGAGATATATCTTTTCATTAAGCTGGCATCTACAAAACTTATTGTGCTATCTTGCAAGGCTGTCATGCTATAATTATATTCAGTTTCAGAAAAAATAGTAAGCAAGCCAACAAAATCCATAGGTTTTGCAATAGATACAATTTGATCTTTGCCAAATCTATCCATTTTGTGCAATTTCACTAAGCCATTAACGAGGTAAACAAAGCTTGAGATTTTTTCATCTTCCCTAATAATCATTTCGCCTTTGGAAACAAATACAGTTTTTTTTGTCTTATAAATCTCTTCTGATTGAGCCTCAGTTAGTTTCTCAAACAATTGTGATTTATATTTACATGTAACACAATCTTTCATAATTAGTTAATATGTTTCGTTACAAAAATAATAAAATAACAATTAAAGCAAAGCATTAAAAAATAAATTATAATAAAATAACATTGCCATAAATATCATTTTAATTTTTGAATGATTTCTTAAAGGTTTAGATAAATAAAGTCGGTCATTCTTTTATATAAATGATATCTGGTGTAACGTCCATTGTGAATGCCATGGTCGTTATTTGGATAGAATTGCATTTCAAATTGTTTATTTTTATTTACCAAAGCCGTTACCAAGTCCATAGAATTTTGAACATGAACATTATCATCTTCTACGCCATGCACCAACAAAAATTTACCAGTAAATTTGTCCACATGAGTAATTGGTGAATTAACATCATAATTATCACCATTCTCTTGAGGAGTTCTCATAAATCTTTCAGTATAAATATTGTCGTAGTATCTCCAATTTGTAACTGGCGCTACAGCTATTCCAGCTTTAAAATAATTGGCACCATTTGTCATGCACAATGCCGACATATAACCGCCATAACTCCAGCCAAAAATGCCAATTCTTTTGCTATCAACATATCCCAGTGAAGATAAATATTTCGTTGCTTCAATTTGGTCTATTGTTTCTTGGCGGCCGAGATTTAGATATGTGCTTTTTTTGAACTCCTCTCCTCTTGCTCCAGTACCTCTTCCGTCCACAGAAACAATGATGTAACCATTTTGTGCCAACATTTCAAACCATATTAAATTGAACCATCCCCAATCGTTAAGGACAGTTTGGGAACCTGGGCCTCCATATACATATATCAAAACAGGATAACGTTTTGTAGAGTCAAAATCTAAAGGTTTAATCATCCAAGCATTCAAACTGATATTATCTTTAGTGTTGAATTTGAAAAAGTTAGCTGGCGAATATCCATTGATATTCATTTTTTTTATAAGTTTTGCATTATCTTTTAATACATAAATTTCTTTTCCATTTTCATCATTTACAGATATAAAAGGAGGTGTATTTAAATCGGTAAATGTATTTACAAAGTATTTGAATCCTTTGGAAAATTGAGGAGAATTTGTTCCTTCTTTATTTGAAATCTTTGTCGTTTTACCACTTTTGATATTCACCATCATAATATCCCTATTCATTGGCGCCGTTTGGGCAGAAATATAATAAAGATTGCCGCTTTTTGAATCCAAACCTTTAACTTCGATAACATCGAAATTGCCTTTTGTAAGTTGTTTAACTTGTTGACCTTTCATATCATACAGATAAATATGATTAAAACCAGATTGTTCGGAAGTGATGATAAATCCTTCGCCATTTTTTAGCCAAATTAGATTGTCAGTAATATCGATATAATATTTATTCTCTTCATTATAAGCAACTTGCGAATTTCCTGTTTCTCCATTGACTAACAATATTTCCCATTTATTTTGCAGTCTATTTAACCGCTGAACACTGAGAACATTATTAGAAGTTGTCCATGCAATTCTTGGTATATAGATATCTTCATTTCTGCCAATATCAACTTTTTTGCTGTTTCTTGAGCCCAAATCATAAATCAATACTGACACTTTTGAATTTGCTTCACCAGCTTTTGGATATTTATATTTTATGGTTTTGGGGTACAATTCGCCATATTTTGTTAAGTCAAATTCTTTTACTTCAGATTCATCAAATCTTATAAAAGCAATTTTGTTTCCGTCAGGCGACCATTCAAATGCTTTTGTAAATGAAAATTCTTCTTCATAAACCCAGTCTGGAGCGCCATTAATAATCTTATTGAGCTGGCCGTCAAAGGTAATTTGGATTTCTTCATTGCTAATTAAATCTCTATAAAACAGATTATTATCTCTTACAAAAGCTACTTTATCGCCATTAGGGGAAAATGTTGCCAATCGTTGAGCACCTTTATTGCTTAAAGTTTGTAGTGCTTTCGACTCCAAATTATAGACCCAATAATCTGCCGAAAATGAATTACGATAAATTGGTTTTGAGTTGGACGCTAATAAAATTCTCTTCTCATCAGAGCTAAATGAGTATTCGTCAAATTCAATTGCTTTTTTTTGATCTTTTGGAATAAATGAAACTGCATCAACTAAGGTCTTGGTCAATTTACCTGTTTTGTATGAATATATATCAATATTTCCTTGATTTGACAAACTGTATGTAATGCCATCATTCATAGAGTTATAACCCTCAACCGATTCAGGATAATAAGCATATTTAAGCCAAATGTCGTCAAGACTTATTTTTGTTTTAAGTGCTTCGCCATAATCTTTAGTTTTTTGGGCAAGCCCTGATATGCTTGTAGAAGTAAGAAGTATAAAAAGTAAATATTTGATTTTAAACATGATATAAATATTTGATGAATAATTTAAAAGATAGCCAAATGTATATTAAAATTTTAATTTCACTAAAATAATTTTGAAAGATATACAGTTAATATTCTGGCATTATTTCTTCCTGTCGATTTCCATAATTTTCATATCAGTAATATTGCCAGAATCGATATTAAATTTTATTGCAGTTTTAACTCTGTGAAAACCACTGTTGCCAGCAGCTCCAGGATTTATATGAAGCACATTGTATTTTGGGTCGTGCATAACTTTAAGAATATGGCTATGCCCACAGGCAAAAATATTTGGCTGTTGCTGATAAATTATCTGTCTAACTTTTGACTCGTATTTTCCAGGATAACCGCCAATATGAATCAATAAAACTCGCATACCACCGCTAACAAATACCTGATATTCTGGAAATTCCTGTCGAATATCCATTCCATCAATGTTTCCATAAACTCCTCTCACTGGAGCTATTTTTTTCAATTCGTTGACCACGCTAATATCACCCCAATCCCCACAATGCCAAATTTCATTACAATCTAAAAAGAAATCTTTAAATTTTTTTTCTAAACTTCCGTGGGTGTCTGATATTATTCCAATATGCATTATTTTTCTTTTTTAGCTATCAATCCCATTTCATTTCCAATTTTCAACATAAATTGATATGCACTATTGAAATCATTTTCCAATTTTCCATCAAGAATAGCTTCGCGGATATGGTTTTTAATATCGCCAACTTCTTTTGAAGGGCGAATATTAAAAGTATCTATTATAATTTCACCACTTATTGGAGGTTGCCAATTTCGAAGTTTGTCGTGCTCTTCTATTTCAATTAATTTCTGTTTAACAATCTCAAAATTTTTATGAAATTTATTTACTTTTTTTTCATTTTTAGAGGTAATATCTGCATGGCAAAGAGTCATTAAATCATCAATATCATTGCCAGCTTCAAACAGCAATCTTCTTACTGCTGAATCTGTTACCTTATCTTCTACTAATGAAATAGGTCGAAGATGAAGGTTGACTAATTTTTCTACATAATGCATTTCTTCATGGCTGGGTAGTTTCATTTTCAGGAATATCTTAGGTACCATTTTAGCACCGAAAAATTCATGACCATGAAAAGTCCAGCCCACCTTTTTTATGTATTTTTTTGTCGCGGGTTTAGCAATGTCGTGAAGCAAAGCCGCCCAGCGAAGCCATAGATTTTCTGTATGTTCGGAGATATTATCGACAACTTGCAAAGTATGGTAAAAGTTATCTTTATGGGAGTCTTTTCCAATAGTTTCAACTCCTTTTAATTCTGTCAATTCAGGTAGTATTTTTTTCAATATGCCTGATTTTTCTAAAAGAATAAATCCTTTAGAAGGTTTTTTAGACATCAAAATTTTATTTATCTCGTCAGTAATTCTTTCTTGGCTAACTATCTCAATTCTTGAGTTTTGAGACTTAAGTGCCTCAAAAGTATTTTCTTCAATTTCAAAGTTAAGCTGGCAAGCAAATCTTATGGCTCTAACCATTCTTAAAGGATCATCGGAAAATGTAATCGCTGGCTCAAGAGGAGTTCTAATTATCTTATTTTCAATGTCTTTAATTCCATTAAATGGGTCGATAAGCTCTCCAAAATGATTACTATTAAGATTAATTGCTAATGCATTTATTGTGAAATCGCGCCTATTTTGGTCATCGGCAATAGAACCATCTTCTACTATTGGTTTTCTGGAATTGCGTCTGTAGGATTCTTTGCGAGTTCCAACAAATTCCAATTTGTATTCCTTCCCATCAATTTTAGCTGAGACCATAGCGGTGCCAAAGTTTTTAAAGAATGAGAATTTTGAACCTTTAAACTTCTTAGAAACATTTTTTGCAAGCTCAATTCCAGAACCATGCACAGCAAAATCTATATCATCGCTTGCCCGATTGAGAAAAATATCACGCACCCAACCTCCAATCACGAAAACCTCTACCTCATGAAAATCAGCTGTTTGACCAACAATAGAAAATATTTTATTTTGTAATTTATCCTTTAAATTCATAAAATTTGTTATGCCGCAAAAGTATTAGTTTTTATTAGTGATTCACAATTTTATAAGATTTTTTGATGCTGGCAAAAAAGATTTATGTTTAATTTATATATTCAACAGCATAAAATCTTATGACAATTTATTTTAAAAAAACCTGATTTTAAGGTGACAATAATTTTCTACTTTTACGGATTAATAAATTTAAAGCCAAAATTATATTTTTTTAATGAGAAAATTGATATTTCCTTTTACCTTAATCATTTGTCTTCAGACTGTTACAGCCATCGCACAAGTTGATGACATCTCATATTCAAACCGAATAATATTTCCAAATGATATTAAAGTTGGTGCTGACAGAACTGAATTTTACCTTTTATCACTCGAAAATAAAAAAGTTGCCATCATGACTAATTTGACTGGTACAATTGGTAGAACTCATTTGGTTGATAGCCTTTTATCTCTTGACATTAATATTACAAAAGTTTTTAGTCCAGAGCATGGTTTTAGAGGTGAATCTGAAGCTGGAGCTGAAGTAAATTCAAATATTGATTTAAAAACAGGTATTTCGATAATTTCTCTCTATGGCTCACACAAAAAACCTACTGCCGAAGATTTTTCTGATGTTGACATTGTAGTGTTTGATATTCAGGATGTTGGAGCAAGATTTTATACTTATATTTCGAGTTTACATTATTTAATGGAAGCTTGTGCCGAAAACCAGAAAGATTTGATTGTGCTTGATAGGCCTAATCCAAATGGATTTTATGTTGACGGACCAATGCTCGATTCGAATTATAAATCATTTGTAGGAATGGATTCAATTCCAGTAGTTCATGGGCTTACTGTTGGCGAATTTGCCTTGATGCTTAACGGCGAAAATTGGTTAAAAAATGGTGAAAAATGCAAGCTGACAGTTATAAGTGTGAAAAATTATAGTCATAAAATGCTTTATCAGTTGCCCATTGCTCCTTCACCAAACCTCCCAAATATGGCATCAATATATTTATATCCAAGCCTTTGTCTTTTTGAAGGGACACCTATTTCTATTGGTCGTGGCACAGAAAAGGCTTTTCAAATTTATGGCCACCCAGATTTAAAAAATTTTGATACCTCTTTTATTCCAGTATCTATTGCAGGAAAATCGGCTAATCCAAAGCATGAAAATAAAATTTGCAAAGGTTTTGATGTAACAAATTTTGGTCTTAATGTTCTGCCAAATTATAGCAAACTTTATCTATTTTGGTTGATTGATTCTTATGATCAATTAGGTAAGCCAAATGATTTTTTTACTGGTTTTTTTAATAAACTTGCTGGTACTGATAAGTTGAAACAGCAAATTATTGATGGAAGGACAGAAGATGAAATTCGCGCCTTATGGCAAGATCAACTCACTAAATATAAACAACTTAGAAAAAAGTATTTGTTATATCCTGATTTTGAATAATTATGAAAACATCAAGTAAAAATTTCTTCGAATCTCATAAAATATTTATTCCAATTCTTCTATTTATTCTTGGTATAATCTTGTATTCCAATACTTTAAACAATGGTTTTGCATTGGATGATACCATGATGATAACAAAAAATAATTATACAAAAGGTGGCATCCAAGGTCTTAAAAAAATATTTACTCATGATGCTTTTGATGGTTTTTTGGGTGAAGGAAAAACTCTGCTACCAGGTGGAAGATACAGACCGTTTTCGCAAGCAGTTTTTAATATTTACTTTTCAGCATTTGGACTCGAGGCTTTCGGGCTTCATCTTTTAAATATATTACTTTTTGCAATCAGTATTTTACTGGTTTACAAATTATTAAGTAAAATATTTGCTTTTCATAAGGAAGCTATTCTAAATGTTCCATTTATTGCAACTTTACTTTATGTGGTGCATCCTTTAAATACTGAAGTTGTGGCAAATATAAAGAGTATGGATCTTCTTTTTGCTGCAGTTTTTTCATTGTGGAGTGTCCTTTTTGCTATAAAATATATAGAAACCAAAAGAGCCTCAAATTTACTTTTTACTTCTGCTTTACTGTTTCTTGGAATGCTTTCAAAAGAAACAAGCATCACTTTTATAGCTTTAATTCCATTGATTTTAATTCTATTTAATAAAATTAATTTGAAGCAGTTTCTAAATGTTTTTGGTGCATTGATATTAACATTTTCATTATATTTTTATATAAGATTCCAAGCTATTGGAATTTCGAGTGATATAGCTGTGCAAGAGCTACTTAACAATCCATTTTTAAATTCATCTACTACCGAAAAATATGCAACGATTTTTTATACCTGGGCGATTTATATCAAACTACTGCTTTTCCCAATTTCGCTCACACACGATTATTACCCTTATGTTATTGAAATAGTAAACTTTACAAATATATGGGTTGTTTTATCTTTCATAATTTATTTGCTAACAACAATTTTATGCATAAGGCATTTATATAGGTTTTTTACAAAAAATGAAAATCCAAATGTTTATTATTTTGGATTTTTATATTTTATCATAATATTTTCAATCTCATCAAATTTGCTTTTTAATATTGGCGCTTTTATGAATGAGAGATTTATTTTTTTAGCCGATATAGGAATTTTTATAATCATAGCAAAAGCTTTTGTTGACCTTAATTCGGTATTTAAAAAGAATTCTAAACCTCTGATTATATTAGTTTTATCTATCATGGCATTAACATTTTCGATTAAAACTATTAGTAGAAATAACGTTTGGAAAGATGACTATACTTTATTCACAACTGATGTTAAAGTATCATTTAATTCTGCAAAATGCAATGTGTCTGCTGGGGGAATGATTTATGAAAAAGCTATTTTGAATTGTGGTATAGCTAAAAATAATATGCTCTTAGAGGCAAAAAAATATTTGTATCAAGGTATAAAAATTCATCCTACTTACTTTCAAGCATGGATGCTTTTGGGAAACGTAAATTATGAATTGCAACTTTGGGATGAATGCTTGCAAAGTTACCAAAATTGCCTTGTATTTTCGAAAAATAATAAAGATGTTCTATCAAATCTTAAAAATCTTGCAATCAAATCTGCGGAAGCGAAAGACTACAAAATTTCTAACAATGCACTTAATATTCTTTCAGAACATAATTATGATTTTAGCAATACAATGTATCTTAAAGCCACTAATATGCTATATAGCAATAAAATAGACTCCGCAATAAAATTGCTTAGAGATATTATTAAATATGATTCACTCTACCATGGAGCATATAATAAGTTGGGTGAAATCTATGGACGTTACAAAAAAGATATTAGAATTTCAGAGATTTATCTTATAAAAGCTTATGAGATAAAACCTTCAGATTATACAATTTTAGAAAATCTTGGAGTAGTTTATGGAACTCGAGGAGATTTCAAAAAATCATTATATTTTTTTAAGGAATCAGCTAAGTCAAATCCAAATAAACAACAGATATACAGCAATATAGCCCTAACTTATTACAAAATGAACGACTTAAAGAGCGGCAAGGAATGGGAGAATAAAGCTAAGATGGCGCAGGAATAAATTAATTATTTCTAATTCATTTTTCTGCTAAGAAGCACATTCTTTTCAATCATTCTATTTCTTTGATCTCTTTCTTCAATCTCCAAATCATCTATTATAAAATCTTGATAACCATTACGACGAAAAATTATCTTCCAAGTTCCGGGAGGCAAGATTACACAATAATTTGAAGTATCATTTCGCGCGGAAAAATTTCCATAATTTTCGCCAGTCTTAATATTGATTGCAAAAATTTTAACATCAATTTTTTCATAAGGAATTTTCTTGGCAAGCTCTGCATAAGCAGCAATACTATCTTTTTTCTTTAACAAAAGCCTTTTATATTCTCTGTTTATTGGAAAATTTAAAGTGTCAATGTGATTATTTACTTTGGTTAAAACACTTTCAAAACGAACTGAATCTTCGCTCAAAATAGCGCCATGGACAACCGAAAATTTAGGCTCAGCATCATTAAAAATAACACGATATATATCCAAATCGCCAAATCCACTTTCACGATATGAGCTAATATAAGCATATCTTCCTGATTTGCTAAGCGATATGGTCTGGTCGTCAAGTACTGTATTTATTGGGTACCCAATATTTTCTATTGATTTGATATGTATAGAATCTGAATTCCATCTACCCTTAAAAATGTCGTAACCTCCCATGCTCTTATGCCCTTCTGATGCAAAGAAAAATGTCTTGCCATCAGGAGAAAAATAAGGAAAGTCTTCATCATAAATGGTATTTACTGTTGAGTCTATAAGATGTGATTTGCTCCAATATCCATTTGGTAATCTGAAACTTAGATACAAATCTTTGCCTCCTACAGCACCTTTATGTGTTGCGGAAAATATTAAATAATTATTGTCTGGGCTGATAGTGAGTGAATGAATTTTTTCGTAATCTTCTTCTTGAATAAAAATAGGCTCAGGTTGACGATAAAATTTCCCTACCTTTTTTGAATAAAATATCTGCTTTTTCCCATCTAAATCTTCTTTAAGGATAAACATTTGTCCACCATTATTAGTAAGTCCGACAATTTTTTCAATATTAATTGAATTGACTGTACTACTCAAATGTTTAGCAGCTTTCCATTTTCCATTCTTAAAGAAAGTAACATAAATATCTGAAGGATAATAACCATCATAAAAAGCATAATTTCCCAAATTACTTTTCCTTTGAGCGTTGAACAAGATCATTGATTCATTGGAAGGAATAAATGGATTGAACTCAGGATATTCAGTATTAATAAATTTTCCAAGATTTGTAATATCCACATTCTTAGGTGTTTTTATGTATTCTTGAGCGTTTCTACACATCTCAATCATTCTCTGAGCTGGTATTCTATTTACATCCTTTTTTACTGAAGAAATGTATTTATTAAAACTTTTTATAGCATCATCCAACCTATTATTTTGAAAATATGCTAATCCTAAATCATAATATGCCTGCTCATCAAACTTATCTTGTTTTATAACCCATTCCAAAAGCTCAATAGCCTTTTTCTTATCTGTATTTAAATTCAAATAACAAACGGCGGCACCTTGTCTATAACTCACATTATCAGGTTGATCTGACATTAATAATTTAAATTCTTTAAGACCATCAACATAATTATGGAAAAGCAAACAATATTTTGCAAATTTTGGATCAGGTTTTACATCTTTTGTAAACTCTTGAGAATTAACGTTCAAAATGATAATAAAATCTAAAAATAATATAAGTAGCATTCTTTTCATAAGTTTTCAAAATTAGTACACACGAGCTTGCCGACTTATGAATTTTATTCAAACTTTTCAACAATTAATTGTTGTATAAATTTTGAAACCCAAAAAAAATTCATGCTAATAAAATGCCTTTTTACTAATTTTCGATAAGTATTTATGGCCTATATTTGCACAAGTTTAGAAAATATTTTTATGGCAAAGATTTTAATAATTGATGATGAAGCTCCTATACGCCGCACACTATCGGAAATATTAGAGTATGAAAAATACAAAGTTAGCAGTGCTGCCGAAGGAGCAGAAGGGCTTGATATGATGTTGAAAGATACATTTGATTTGATACTTTGTGATATTAAAATGCCACGCATGGACGGTATAGAAGTATTGCAGAAATCATTTGAAATATCTGATTGTCCTATAGTTATGATTTCTGGTCACGGAAATATTGAAACCGCTGTAGAATGCATAAAGCTTGGAGCATTCGATTTTATTACAAAACCTTTAGACTTAAATAGACTATTAATAACCGTCAGAAATGCACTCGATAAATCAAGATTGCTTACAGAGACAAAAGTTTTGAAAAAGAAAGTTAGCGACAAATATGAAATGATTGGTAACTCGCAAGCAATGAAGGATATTGAAGCTATT
The DNA here is from genome assembly GCA_001872625.1 of Bacteroidetes bacterium CG2_30_33_31. GTDB lineage: Bacteria > Bacteroidota > Bacteroidia > Bacteroidales > UBA1556 > UBA6267. The sequence goes on along the minus strand of MNXP01000049.1, from coordinate 61,955 downwards.
ATAGAAAAGGTAGCTCCGACGAATGCTCGAGTGCTCATTACTGGGGCAAATGGCACAGGAAAAGAGCTTGTAGCGCATTGGTTACATCAGAAAAGCAATCGCTCTCATGCTCCATTGATAGAAGTCAATTGTGCAGCTATTCCTTCAGAACTTATTGAAAGCGAATTATTTGGCCATGAAAAAGGTTCTTTTACTTCAGCTATTAAACAAAGAAAAGGTGATTTTGAACTTGCTAATGGAGGTACAATTTTTCTCGATGAAATTGGTGATATGAGCCTTTCGGCCCAAGCGAAAGTCTTACGCGCTCTTCAAGAAAATAAAATAACGCGTGTCGGCGGCGAAAAAGAAATAAAAGTTGATGTAAGAGTAATTGCCGCCACTAATAAAAATCTAAAAGATGAAATTGAGCGTGGAAATTTCCGCGAAGATTTATATCACCGACTGAGCGTAATTTTAATTAATGTGCCATCACTTAGCGACAGGCCAGAAGATATTGAATTGCTGTCGCAATATTTTTTGCAAAGCTTTGCCACAGACAATGGGAAATCCAAATTAGTTCTTAATCAAGATGCCATAGATGCACTTAAGGAAATGCCTTGGACTGGAAATATTAGAGAATTGCGCAATGTAATAGAAAGACTTTCAATACTTTGTGAAAAAACAATCACTCGAAAATGTGTTGAAACTTTTGTTAAACCGCTAATGAATAATAACGGCATTTAAAATATTGCCCATATTGAATTTGTAAGATTTTCAATAATTTTATTCTACTTATTTTTGATTTGAAAATATGGGTTAATGTGATTTTGAAATATAAAATTGAAGCGCATATTATTTGAAAATGAAAGTTCTTAAAAATATTTTTCCAAGAAAAAGATTTACAATATTCAATTTAAAACTTTATCAATTAACAATTTATATATCTTTACAGTTCTGACAAATTTAGAATAATAATAATATATTTTTTTAAAAAATGTTTAAAATGAGATACTTAACAATATTTATTCTTTCGATCTTAAGCACAAGTCTAAGTGCTCAATTGCAAAGTAAATGGGATGAAACTTATGGGAGCACAGGAAATGATGTTGCAAATTCTGCAATTATTTTAAATGATGGCAATTATCTAATAGTAGGTTTTACCGACTCAAAAGGCTCTGGTAAAAAAGATGGCTGGGCAGTAAAAATCAATACTTCTGGCGAGTTAATATGGGACGAAGTTTATGGTGGCGCTCAAGATGATGAAATAATGGATGTTGTAGAAATGCCCAATGGCGATATAGCTTTTACAGGTTATACTCAAAGTATTGGTGCTGGAAAATCCGACTTTTGGCTAATATTAGCTGATGAAAATGGTAAGGAAAAATGGTCAAAAGCTTATGGCGGTAAGCAAGATGATATCGCATCAAAAATAACTCTTGGCATAGATGGCAAGTTAATGCTTTCTGGAAATACTAAATCTGTTGGAGCAGGAAATATGGATTTTTGGATGATAAAAATAGACCAAGATTCTCAAGGCAAAGAGCATGGTGCTTTGCTTTGGAAAAGAAATATTGGAGGTAAAAATGCTGATTTTATAGCAGATGTAAAGCAAAGTATAATCGATAGCACATACTATGTTTTAGGCACTACCACGAGTTTCGGAAATGGTTCTGGAGATGCATATTTAATAAGGGTTCTTGAAGATAGAGGCATGATTAAAGGCAATAAATTCTTCGGAGGCAATGAATACGAATATGGAAATTCTTTTTCGTTTACTTCCGAAAATGGATTTTTTATTGTTGGTGCCAGCATGAGCAATAGCAATGGCATTTTTGACGGATGGATTTTACGATTAAACTCTGAGTTCGATTCCTATTATAGTAAAAATTTCGGCGGTAAAAAAGACGATAAATTTACCTCGGTGATAAAAAGTGGAAATATCTATTATGTCGCTGGTTACACAGCTTCAAAAGGCGAAGGTGATTTTGATGGTTGGATTATGGCCATCACTGAACAAGGTATTCCCATTTGGGAAATGACACTTGGGGATTTGAAAACTGATAAGTTTGAAAAAATATTGGCAACCAAAGACGGCGGATTTCTCCTATGTGGCATTACAACTTCAAAAGGCAAAGGAAGGTCAGATATTTGGGTGGTAAACCTTAACAAATAAATTATGGAAATAATATACATTTTAGCATCACTAATCTTAGGTTTCTTAGTGGCATTTTTTATATTCAACACTAAAACAAAAGCAGCAATATCAGAGAAAATAGTGGTGGAAGCACAACTAAAAAACATTTCTGAACATCTGAATATTAGAGTATTAGAATCATCTGACTTGACAAAAAAAAATGAATATTTGCAGCAAAGGATATTAGAAAAGGAAAATAGTTTTGAACAGAAAATTAAAGATTTAGATGATAGATTATTGGAAAAAGACAAACTTTTAGTTGATGTAAATAAAGAAAAAAATCTTAACGAAAACACATCAATAAAAACTGTCAGTGAACTTGGAGGGGAAAATAAAAGTCTAAGAATGCTTCTTGAAGAAAGGAATGCTGTAATAAAAAATCAAGAAGAAAAATTTCTTAAAATAGAAGAGAATTTTAAGAATGAATTTAAAAATATGGCTCAAGAAATTCTCGAGGAAAAAAGCAAAAAATTCTCCGAAATTGGCAAAAAAGATATTTCTGAGCTTATTGAACCTTTGAAGGAAAAGATAAATAATTTTAGCAAACAGGTGCGCGAATCTTATGAGAATGAAAGCAAAGAAAGATTTAATTTAAAAGAAGAAATAAAACACCTTAATGAGATGAATATAAAGCTATCTGATGATGCTAACAATCTCACAATCGCCCTTAAAGGAGAGAGCAAAACACAAGGCGATTGGGGGGAAATGATTCTGGATAATATTTTGAGTGAGTCTGGGTTAAGTCTGGGACGCGAATATGTAAAACAAGAAACTGTTAGAGATGAAGATGGCAATGCTTTGCGACCTGATTTTGTGGTCAAATATCCTGACGAAAGATTTATAATAATAGATTCAAAGGTTAGTCTGAGAGCTTACGAATCTTATTCATCTGCCGAAAATATGATCGATAAAAAGCGTTTTCTTGAAGCTCATCTATCCGCTGTTAAGGATAGAATTAAAGAATTGAGTTCTAAAAATTATCAAGATAATTTTCCAGGGAGTCCCGATTTCGTGATGATGTTTATGCCAATAGAACCTGCATATATTCTTGCTATTCAGTCGGATGCAAGCCTTTGGAATAATGCTTTTGAAAAGAGGGTTGTACTAATGAGCCCTACTAATCTCATTGCTGCTTTGAAAATGATTAGCGAACTTTGGAAGCACGATGATCAGAATAAAAATTCACAGCTTATCGCTGATTCTGCGGCTGCTCTCTACGATAAATTTGTCGGTTTTTATGAAGATTTAGACATAATATCAAAAAGCATGAATAAAATTAATGAAAACTTCGAAAATGCTAAAAACAAGCTTTCCACTGGCAAAGGTAATCTTGTTTCACGCGTTGAAAAACTCAGAAAATTGGGCGTAAAGCCAAAGAAAAAATTGGATACAAGTTTCCAATCCTCACTCGAAATTGCAGAAAATAATGAAGAATCAGAATATGAAGAATTATAGAAATTATATTTCGTTGGCATTTATTTGTTTTTTAATGACAACATTGAGCTCTTCCGATAAGAAACATTTGGAAAAAGAAAATCTTGCGGAGCAATATTCGCTTGATAATCCCTTGAGCCCACAGTACAAAGTTTTTCATGTAAATGATACGACTACAAGTATTTATTACCAATTTAATTTTAATGATTTTAAATATATTCCTAATGTAGATTCCAGCGTTTTCACAACAAAATATTTGCTCAATTATGAGTTAATGAATGATTACTCTGGCAAAGAAATAATCGATAGTGCTTCTATAACATTTTACGATTCAGATAATTATAATAAAAATAATAGTAGTTTGGGATATTTTGATATTCCAGCAAAATATGGCAAAAATTATATTCTTCGATTAATGTTAAAGGATTTGAACTCTAAAAAAGAAGTTGTTAAAATTATAGAAATTAAAAAGTCAGACTATCTCAATAGACATAATTTTTATTTAATGGCGATGGATGGTTTACCATTAATGAATAATTATGTTAGTCGCCAAACTAAGTACAAAATTGTTTATAATCAGCTGAAAACTAAAATATTATATGGAGTTTTTTTTGAAGGTTTTTTTGAAGCAGCCAATCCACCCACGAGTAACAATCCACAAAAAGACATTATAAAACTCAAACCCGACAGCTCTTTCACAATTAATCTTACTAATGGAAAATCTGAAATAATAGAGTTTAATAGACAAGGCTTTTATCATTTTTATAAAGATTCGAGCAAACAAGATGGCTTTACAATTTATGTACATACAACAGCTTATCCTTTTGTAAGTACCCCAATGCAAATGCTTATGCCTCTGCGATATATAACTACTAACAGTGAATTTAAAAAACTTTTTTCAAGTGAAAATAAGAAGAAATCCGTCGACGACTTTTGGCTTCAAATAAGTTCGAGTTCTGCGCGGGCCAGATCGATGATTTCAATTTATTATAATAGAGTTCAGCAAGCAAATGTACTTTTTTCTGCCGACCGCGAAGGCTGGATGACTGATAGAGGAATGCTTTATATTGTGATGGGACCACCTGAAAGAGTTTATAAAAATACTGGTTTGGAAACTTGGTTTTATGGAACAGCATCCAAAATGCAAACAATTAGTTTTAATTTTGTTGAAGTGGATAATCCATTTACCGAAAACGATTTTAGACTTGATAGGTCAACCACATATTATAATAGCTGGAGTTCGGCAATGGAAGTGTGGAGGCGATAAATTATTAAAATACAATGGAATACAAAAAAACACCAAGCGAAAATGACTTTATTTATGGCTTACACCCAATAATAGAATCAATAAAATCAGGGAAAGAATTTGATAAAATACTTTTGCAAAAAGGCTTAAGCAACGACCTTTTCAAAGAACTTTTTCAGTTAATTCGGCAAAATGAAATTCATTTTCAGTATGTGCCTGTTCAGAAATTGGACAGAATCACGCGCAAGAATCATCAAGGAGTCATTGGGTTTGCTTCATTGATTAGTTATATGCCACTCGATGAAGTAATTACAAGCATATTTGAATCTGGAAAAAATCCTTTAATAATTATTCTTGATAAGGTAACTGATGTTAGAAATTTGGGAGCCATCTCACGTACTGCTGAATGCGCGAGTGCAGATGCTATTGTTTTTCCACTACAAAATTCGGCTCAGCTAAATGCCGATGCAGTTAAAACTTCCGCTGGAGCACTATTAAAAATTCCTCTTTGCCGCGAAAAGAACCTTAAAGATTCAATTAAATATCTTAAAAACAGCGGTTTGCAAATAGTTGCAGCCACCGAAAAAACTGATACACTTTATTATTCTACCGACTTCACAAAACCTACTGCAATAATAATGGGTTCGGAAGGCAACGGAGTTTCCAATGAATATTTGGCGCTTTCAGATGAGAGAGTTGCCATTCCTATTCTTGGCGAAATTGAGTCACTAAATGTGGCATCGGCTGCCTCAATCTTATTGTATGAAGCTGTTCGTCAGCGACTTTTATCAGCTAAATAATTTGAAAAACTATTTTCATATAGAAAATATTTGGCTATTAATAATAATGGTTTTTGCCATTTTTTTTCGCTTTTACAATTATAATGAGTTTTCACTTTCTAATGATGAGCTTAGTGCAGTGATCAGATTAAATTTCAATAGCTTATCTGAAGTGATTGATAATGGTATAAGACCTGATGGTCATCCTGCTGGAGCAGAAATATTACTCTATTTTTGGACAAAATATTTTGGACTAACAGTCAGTTCAATACGTTTTCCGTTTGTTTTAATAAGTTGTTTTGCTCCATTATTTGCATTTCTTTTTATGAAGAGATTATTTGGTTACTCTCCTGCCCTTTTCCTTGCTGCAGCCATTGCATTTCTCGAATTTCCAATACTCTATTCTCAAATTGCAAGACCTTATGGCATAGGATTAACTTTTGTGCTTATGGCTACCTATTTTTGGGCAGAACTGATTTTTGTAAATCACAATTCTAAATCAAAGAAAATTCTTTTAGCATTTTTGCTTTCAGTAAGTTGGGCTTTAAGCCTTTATACACATTATTTTGCAAGTCTCACAGTTGTAATAATCGGCATAACTGGTTTATTTTATCTTAATAAATCAATTATAAAATACTATTTGGCAAGTGGTATTGGCAGCATAATTCTTTTTATTCCACATCTCCAAATCACAATGCACCAGCTGAGTCTCGGTGGCGTTGGTCAATGGTTGGGAGCCCCCGATAATCTTTGGATTTGGCATCACATTATCTACATTTTCAATAATTCCATTTACCTTTTCGCTTTTCTTATTGCCATTATTTCTGCAATTTATATCCTAAATTTTAAAATTAAATTTCGATTTTCTTCTCTACAATTTGTTTTGCTAACATGGTTTTTATTGCCATTTTTGATAGGATTTTTGTACTCTAAATTTATCAATCCTGTCTTGCAAAATAGTGTTCTAATTTTTTCGATGCCATTTTTTCTGGCTTTTATTTTTTCATTCATTCCTAAAAATTTCAGCACATCAAATTCTGTTGTCTTTATATTGCTTTTTACAACGATATCAGCAGATACTTTCTTGTTTGAAAAATATTATCAAAAACAGCATTTTGCTGAATTTAAAGCAATTACAGAAATTTTAAATGATTGGCAGAACAAATTTAAAAATCAAAAAATTTTGAATCTTGCGAATGTAAATACTTTGGAATATTTCAAATTTTATGAAAAAAGTTTCGGAAAGGAAATTAATTTCTCTGGAAGTTCCTATAAATCTAATGCCGATTTGTGGAAATTAAAAAGCATACTTGACACAACTACAGCTGATTATATTTCTTTTTCTGACCTTCAAAATAATTCTTCATCAATGACTTTGTCGATAATTGAATCAAAGTTTCCAGATATAATTTATGAGAAACATTTTGCTGACATTAGCTCTATATATTTATTTAATCGCCATTCTATAAAAAACGATTCAATAAACTTCATTAATAATAATTCATTGAATATCAATGAAAATATATACTCAAATGATGAATATTATTGCCCAAGCAAAATAAAATTGCCAAAATTTTCTAAGAAAACATTGGAAATTTATTGCCGTTATAATTTTGAGTCAAGCGCCGACACCTCGGCTTGCCACCTTGTAGTAGATATTCAAGATGTGAATGGAAATTCAAAGCTGTGGCAATCTCTTCCACTAAAATATATTTCCAGTAAAAACATTAAAAATGAGGCTCTTTTTCATAAATTTATTGAGATGAAAATGAATCATAATTGGGTAAAAATCTATATTTGGAATTCTAAAAAAGAATTCATTAAAGCACAAAAAATAAATATTTTTATTGGATTAAAAGACAGATGATTATAAATGTTTATCCAAAAATAAGTTTAAATAAATGCCATCAAGATAATTGAATAATTCAATTTTCTTGATGGCAATATTTCATCATTAATTTCTTAAAATTTGAGAGAAATTCCAGCCAAAAAATTTATTCCTGCTTGTGGAAAATAACCATTCATTTCATATTCTTGATTGCCAGAAATGTAACGATAAACCCATGCGTTGCTTTCATACATTTCGTTGAAAACATTATTAAGACTAAAATTTAACACAATTTCTTTGAAGGATTCAAACTTAATTGAGTAATTAAAAATCAAATCTGATACAAAATATGGGTTTAAACTGCGGTTTATGTTTGAGGTGTTATCAATAAACTGTCGGCCGATATATTTTGATAAAAATGAGATATTCAAAGCTTTAGCTACATGAAAATCAAAAGAATTTTTCACTATGATGCTTGGTGAAAATGAAATATCAGTATTTTTAAGTATTATAGATTCTTGTCCCCAGGTATCCCAATTATCCACAAAGCTTGTGAATTTTGCAATTTTGTTCTGGCTTAAAGTGGTATTAAAATTCCAGTCGAAAAATTTCGATTGTTGCCAGCTTGCAATAAATTCTATTCCTCTTCTGAATGATTTATCAACATTTACCATAATTGCTTCGCCAACATTATTCACCTTTCCCGTGGCTACAAGCTGATCTTTATATTGCATCAAATAGAAGTTTAGACGAAATAATTTATTACTTCCATTGAATGCATATCCAAATTCATAATCGGTAAGATGCTCTGCTTTAGGTGAATAATCAATATCAGCATCGCGATAATTATTTCTGGAAGGTTCTTTATTTGCTAATGCTGCTGAGGCATAAACTTCATTTATTGCGTTCAATTTATACACCAATCCTGCTTTAGGATTAATAAAATTGAAGTTATGCACTGATGTCAGATCATGCAAATCATCATGAATCCCATTGATAGAGTAATTAATTTTTCGATATTGTACATCTACATAAGCATTAAATTTATCAGTTAATGAATAACTTGCTTTTGAATAAATATTTATATCCAATTTTCTACCGTAATTTCTATACCATTCATAATCCTTGCCCATAAGAGCATATTGCGACCATATAATATTGCCAAAATGATTGCCTTCAAAATTGTTTACAGCTTCACCGATTACAAATTTTAGTTTTTTACCATCATAATTTGCATTGGCTACAAAACCATAAAAATCATTGTCAAGCCATTTTTGTTGTATCAGATTTGATTTTGTTATAGTATCATTTCCAATGATATAATTAAAAAGTCCATATTTTGAAAATTTCTTAGAGTTTTCAAAATTTTCATAATAGCCACTACCTTTTGTATAATGTAGTGCCGTATTAATTACCCATCTTTTATTTAGCATTTTTGAATAATGCAGCTGATATTGAGTTTGGTTGTAATTATCCGTTTCATTGGAATATGTATAAGAATTCATCGTTCTATTTGTAAGTAGTGAATCTTTTGGAACTCCATTCCAGGCTTGATAAGTTTTTTCTTTTCCTGAAAAGATATTTAACCTTAAAATACTATTTTTACCATAGTAAGCTCCAGAAATATAATAAGAACTCATATTAGAAAAAGCCCTGTCGATATAACCATCGGAGTTAAGTTTTGAAAGTCTTACATCAAAAGAAAACTTATCATTAATAAGACCAGTAGAAGTTGAAATCCGATAACGCTGTGTATTAAATGAGCCGTAAGAAAGATTCACTTCAGATGTTGGCTGTTGTGATAATCCATTGGTCTGCAAATCTATAGAAGCTCCGAATGATGAAGGTCCATTCACCGATGTACCCACACCACGCTGAATTTGAATGCTGTTAAGTGAAGAAGCAAAGTCAGGCAAATCAACAAACCATACACCTTGTCCTTCAGGGTCGTTGAGTGGAATTCCATTTATAGTTACATTGATTCGCGTCATGTCGCTGCCACGAATTTTCAAATCGGTATAACCTATGCCTGCACCAGCATCAGATGAACTTACAACTGATGGAGTCATATCAATCAAATATGGTAAATCCTTTCCCAAGTCGGATTTTATAATTTCCATTTTACTGATATTTGTAAAACTAGTACCTGAATTTTCATGAGCTCTATAAGCAGTTATAGTAATTGCATCTTCCATAATTGTTGAAATTTGCATTTTTACTTCTAAAGTTCTGTTTTCTGAAACCCATAAAACTTGACTGAATTGGGCATATCCAACATAGCTAACTTTAATTTCGTATTCACCTTTTTTAATGTTTTTCAAGATGAATGTTCCATCATTTTTGCTTAATGTCGTCATATTCCCTAATGAGATATGAGCCTCAGGAAGATTTTCATTTGTCTGAATATCAACAATTTTACCACTTATAGTAAATTGTGATTGTGCTAAAATTGGTATTAATAATATACCAACGATTGAAATAAATTTGTAAAACATGATTTAAAAAAATTTAGATTAAACTTATACAATTATTGAGGAGTACAATAATTGCGATTATTAAGTTTACTCATAGGAGCTATAATGAACGTGTAATTTCGCTCCCTTCTCCCTCCGCCAGCATTATCTGGTTCAGGTAATTAGAGTATGGTCTCAGCCCGATTATAACTCGAAAATTCGAGAGGGCACCCCTGATTGAAATCGAAGGCAAATGTATTATATTTTTTTATTGCGGTAAAAAAATTTAATTAAAGATGCTATTTATTCTCATTTATATTTAAAGCTTCTTCAATGCTTATCTTTTTTCCATCGGCAAAAGCTGCTACAAAAGCTTCAGGAATACCATTATTCACAATCTCATCTCTGAGTGCTCTTGCATCTTGATAATTACTGAAATTGCCTGTCAAATAAATAGTTATGCCATCAGCTTGTAATTCAGTTTCTATTCCTTTTACTGATGTTTGCAAAAGCGAATTCACCACTTCTATAGGAATATTATTTCTATAAGCTCCTAATTGAACTTTATAAATTATTATTTGCTTGTTTCCCAATATCTCTAATTCATTTGCCTTAATTTCAGGCTTTGGCTCTGGTATTAACTCTGGCTTTTGCTCAACAACAATATTTCGAGCTTCGGCAACTGAAATTCTTTCTCCTTTATGAAATGCTAAGATAAATGCATCGGGTACACCAGCATTTCTTATCAAGTTTCTATTTGATATCGCCTCCTGATAGTCAATGTATTTTCCACTAAAATATCGGTAATAAGCTTTTTTTGTTCTATCGAAGAAAATATCTGAAATATTGAAGAGCATTTCTTTTGTCCTTGGTGTTGCGTAAACACCAATTTGAACCGTGTAATAAAGCTCAGGAACAGCGAAATCAGTCAAGTTAGAATTTGAAATGCTAAGGTTTTCAGTTTTTGCAAGTTGTACATTTGTAGCGATATATACATTTTTTTGAATCTTTTCAGCCACGGCAACAATAGCTTTATCAGTGAAAGCTTCACCTCTTTGAATTAGGAGCCTTGATTCTACAATGGAAATTCTCTCGCCGTTAAAATAAGGAACTATAAAAGCATCTTTAAACCCTAAACCACGAATCTGATTTCGAGCACTTAATGCATCATCATAACTTGTAAATAAACCAGCCATATATCGCAACCAAGCCGAATTTTGAATTTTCTCGATATTTATTGGCTTAATTCCTTTTAGATTTATAGGATTAACTTCGCGTTTGAAAGCTGCAATCTGAACCTTATAAATCAATCCTTCAGGTAAAGGTTTGTTAGTTACAATTGGATTTTTTTCATTGTAAAAAGCTGTATTATTATTGTTTACATTCTCAAGGTAAATGCCAACAATTTCAGATCTTCTCATTTCGACTTCTTGTCGAACCTCAGGGGAAAGATATTCGACGCTGATATTTGCTAATTCTATAGGATTTGCTTTGGCGATAGCTTCAACATTATAGGTTTTTCTTTGATTTACAATTTCATTATTATTTGCCACAGGATTTTCTATGATTTTCTGCTCAAGACTATCAACCTGGTTTGTAGCAATTTCATTATTATTTGCCTCAGGATTTTCTATGATTTTCTGCTCAAGACTATCAACCTGGTTTGTAACAATTTCTGTATTTGGCTTTTCAACTTTTGCAACTTGCAAATCATTTGGAATTTCTTCTGCATTGCGCTGAGATACAATAAATAAAGAATCCTGTACAGATTTATTTTTATAGATTTCTAATGCCTGTTTTTGTTCATTTATTGCTATTTGTTCCAAACTTGCTGCCTCTTGTTGTATGCTATATTTTTCTGCAGTACTCAATTTCGGATTCTTTGCAGCATCACGATTTTGAATTGATTGTTCAACTTTTCTTTGACTTTCAGCAATCATTTCATTTGCTTGTTTTATTCTGATATCGTTTGAATCTGATTTATTTATTGATGCTAATTCAATTGTGTTTTCAATGTAAGTATTATTATTCGCAATTGCCACAATCTCAGCAGCATCAGTAGTTAATTTGTTTGCTTTTATCATCAAAACTTTGGCTTTTGTCTTCATGCCATTTTTCACAGATCTTTTCTGCATTTCTGAAAGTGAGGTTAATGAGTCGGATGATAATAATAATTTTTCTGCCTGTGAATTAAGTCTTTGAGCTACTTGATTACTTGTCATGGACTTATCGTTATAAGAAATTTTATCTCCATGAGAAATGCCATTATTGATACTTAATTCGTATTCAGCCAATTTATCAGTTAAATCATCAGTCATGCTTTCAAGCTTAGAAATTTCATTCCCAATATCCATTCGCTCGTCAATATTGCTGGAGTTAGATCGCAAAATTCTTAATACTTCAATCTTTTTCTTTATTAAATTCAGCTTATTATTAATCAAATATTTTTTTACTGCGAAAATATCAGTGTTGTTAAAATACACTAAATCAATACTATTACTATAAAGATATATTGAATTTGAGGAATCCTTTTCAGTAAAAACTTGTTCAACTTGAGCAATCAATAAATTATTGCTTTCTGAATTTGAAGCAAAAATACTTGTGTCAACTGTTTGTTCAATATTTGAATTTGTTAATAAAACTTGAGAATTTTCTTGCAAATTTTGGCTTTTCTGCTTATCAATCTCTTTGGCAATAGTCAATAAATTAGATTTTAAATTATTGTTTGTTTCAATTTGAGCTTTCATTGGCTCACTGACAGTATTAATTTTCGCAACTTCTAAATTTATTTCATCTAATTGACTTTGTAATTTTGCTTTTTTGATTTCTAATTTAGCTTTTTTTTGCTCATTTTCAGACAAATAAGAATTATCTTCCACAACTTCAATTTGCGATTTAATTTCTTTCTGTTTGTTTATTAAATCGTTGATATTGGTAGTTGATTTAGAAATTTTAGAATCTAAAACCTCATTTCGCTTATCGAGAACGTTGCATAAACTTATTGCCAATTGCTCAGAAGAATTTATTGAATTTTGATTTTCGCTTATATTCAAATTTGATTTATCCTTTGCTGCATTAAAATCATTATTTTCAATGCTCGAAGCAACCTCATTATATGTTATTGTAAGATTGTTCAATTGCTTTTCATCATCAATTTTTGCCTTTTGATATTCATTTGCAAGTATATTTGCTGAACTGGCATTTCGTTGGAGATTGGTAATTTCCTTTTGATTCTCAACAATTTTTGCAGCCAACAATTTTGATTGCTCCAAATTTTCAGAATTCTTCAGCTGATTCAACAGGTTTACAGATTCTTGTCTCAAACTATCCGCCTTTATAAAGTAATCACTTGCTAAATTTGATGATGTAATTATGCTTTGGTTTGTCGATTTTACCTTACTTTGAGTGGAATTAATTTTCAACACAACAGGATTCAAATAACTTTCAGCAGCCTGATTTTGTTCATCTGTTGTGTATTTTATCATTGGAAAATTAGCTACAGTATCAGTCTCTATTTTTGCTATAAAAACTTCATTATTTTCTTTCTTCTCATCTATTATTGTTGAAATAATTGCTTCAGAAAAAATAACACTATCTCTCTTATTAACAATATTTTGACTGATGTTATTTAAAACTATAAATGATGGTTCATAAGAATCAATTATTGAAGTATCAGCGTTGTTAAGCTGTTGAATAATTCTCTCAGATGCTTCTAAATTATTTATCTTTTTATAGGTAAATTCATAGTCTTTATTAAGGTCAGTAATCTGTTTTTGTTTATCAATTATTAAGCTTGAAATTGAATCCTTCGACTGCTTAGAAATGTCTATTTTTTTATAATTTAAGTTTAATTCAGCAAGTTGATTTTTAGAATTTTTTACGTCAGAAACAATATCATCAAGTTGACTTTTCAAATTTAATTTTTCGTCCTGTTCATTAGCATCAATGGAAAGTTGCTGATTTAAATACGACAAATCATTTTCAATTTTATCCGAAAGTTCATTTGCACTTTCAATTTGACCATTTTGAACTAATAATTCTAAAGAGTCAGATGCAGCATTAATTTCATCTAATGTAATTGCTGCGTCTTTAGCTTTTGCATCAATAGATTTTGAAATTTTATAGGCTGTCTCTGCTTCAGTTTCCAAATTAAAAAGTTCTAACTTATTCTTGTTTAGTTGATTAACTATTAAAATTTTCTTGAGACTGTCGGATTCTGTTGCTCTCCTTTTCTCCAAATCATCAATTTTAATTATTAGTGAAGATGATAAATCTACTTTTTCAGAAGCTATTCCTAAAAGAAAATTTGATTTGCTTTTTGAGCTCTCAATTAAACTCGCTGCCAATATTCTATTTTGGTTTGCAGTGAGAATCATTTGTTCGGAAGTATCATTTAAAAGACTAATTGCCTTATTAATTGAGTTCGTATCTTTTTCTTTATTAACATTTTGATTTTCAAGCTCAGCAATTATTTCATTTATTGAATCTTGTCTATTTACTTTCACTTGAGAATTTACTACGATATTTGCCAGTGAATCAGATTCTTGCTTCTTCCTTTGCTCTTGAACTAATGCAATTTGGACCTTCTCTTTTTCCTGATTTTCCAAAGTAATATTTGCCAGCGAATCAGATTCTTGCTTCTTCTTTTGCTCTTGAACTAAAGCAATTTGAACTTTCTCTTTTTCCTGATTTTCCAAAGCAATATTTGCCAATGAATCAGCTTCTTGATTCTTCTTTTGCTCTTGAACTAAATTAATTTGAACTTTCTCTTTTTCCTGATTTTCCAAAGCAATATTTGCCAGCGAATCAGATTCTTGCTTCTTCTTTTGCTCTTGAACTAAATTAATTTGAACCTTCTCTTTTTCCTGATTTTCCAAAGTAATATTTGCCAGCGAATCAGATTCTTGATTCTTCCTTTGCTCTTGAACTAAATTAATTTGAACTTTCTCTTTTCCCTGATTTTCCAAAGCAATATTTGCCAGCGAATCAGCTTCTTGCTTCTTCTTTTGCTCTTGAACTAAATTAATTTGAACTTTCTCTTTTTCCTGATTTTGCAAAGCAATATTTGCCAGTGAATCAGCTTCTTGCTTCTTCTTTTGCTCTTGAACTAAATTAATTTGAACTTTCTCTTTTCCCTGATTTTCCAAAGCAATATTTGCCAGTGAATCAGCTTCTTGCTTCTTCTTTTGCTCTTGAACTATTTTAATATTTTCATTATTTTTTGGTAATTCATTGGCTGCAACCTGATTTTTATCTGCAATTACTCCGTAAGCATTTTGATTTTCAAGCTTTTTATCGTGAATAAACTTCGCAATATTTTCTTGATTCTCGTTTTTAATCAAATCATTATTGGCTGTATAGTTATCAATAATTGAGCTACTTAATGCAAGATTATCACCTATGCTATCTGCCAAATTTCTTGTTAATTTCCATTGAGAAGAAACTTTATCTTTTTCTGCTTTCTTTTTTGAAATTGGACCATCCATAGCTTTTGCCATGTCCATATAATCTTGTTTAGTGATTGCGTCTGTATAAGTCCTTGCTGCCTCTGCATATTCATTTTTTTCCTTTTCAAGATTATCAATTTCGGTATCAATTTTCTTTGTTTGATTAAAATATTCAGAAGCTTGTTCTCGAATTTTTGAAACTTTATTTTGTTCCACTGCGAGGATTTCTCCCGTTACATTTGGCTGATTTTCAATAATATCAAAGATTTTTTGACTCTTATTTAAAATTGAATAAATTGAATCATATTGCTCGCTTATCGCATATTTTTGCAGAGGGCCAGTCATATTAATAACAGCGTTGTAAGCAGTAATTGTTCGGCTTATTTGAATATCTAATGATTTAGAAATTTCATTACATAATTCAGAATTCTTTATTAATTGTCTTACCTTCACTGAATTAGGTTCATATCCATCAGCAATAGCTGCAACCGAAGCTTCCAAATTTTCTGAGCCAGTTTTGCTGATATATGATTTATGTTCATTCAGTTCAGCTTCCTTAAGTTTTAACTTTTTATAAATATTAAAAACAGAATCTACAGCCTCACTTTTCGACAAAGTAATTTCATTTCTTTCATCATTTACTCTGAGAGGTTGTATTTGATTAGAGTCATTGCCACTGACAGCGATAAAGTCATTGTGTTTAACAGGCTTATTATTATAGGCATCCCATTGAATATTTGCCTGAAGATTTGCCATTTCTTTTACCTGTTCAATTCCAATTTTTAGGTCTCCTTGACCTTTATAAATACCAGCTAAATTAATAACTTCTTCAGGCCTTCTGTTGAGCCCAATTCTGTAAACGTCTATTAAACCCTTAATGCTGTTACGATTACTTGAAAAATAAGCGTAGATATTGTTGGTATCAGGAACGAACATAATTTCATCAAAAGGTGTATTTACTGGAAAACTTAGATTCACTGGTTTTGTCCAAGAAAAGGAAGCCAAGCTAAATACAGATTTAAAAATATCATATTCGCCCATAGAATTATGACCTTTGGAAGAAAAATATAAGCTGGAACCATCTGGCGAAACATAAGGATATGCATCGTCGAAAGGAGTATTGATTTCATCGCTAATTTTTTCAGCTTTAGCCCATGTCCCATCAGGATTTTGATGTGCTCGATAAATATCCAAACCGCTTACATTTTTTTCACCATAACTTGTAAAATATATCAATCCAACTTTTGAAACATAAAAAGCAGTTGTTGGAGCGTCATTTTTTTGGTCATATTTTGTTCTTAATTCTTCTGGCAGAACTATTATTTTCCCACTAGCATTTTCAAGATTATAAGAGCGATAAAAGGATGTTTCCTTCACTTCGACATTACTAATTACATAAATTCCTCTAACTTTTTCAAGTAGAAGAATCCCATTATCACACTCTTCAATCCTTCTATTAATATTATATTTCTCTACAATAGCCGAGCGCGATTTCTCTTTATATTTGTTATACGACTCAATTGCATCGGTAAATTGGTAATTCATTTGGTATGCCCTACCAAGAAAATAATATAATCTACTGTCGATATCAGGTGAGTTTGCAGCTTTTTCGAGGTAAAATATTGGTTTGGTTTTGTCGCTCCTATCAGAAAACATAAGACAAACAGCATATCTAAAATTATATTCAGCATCATCTTTGTGGTTTGAAAGTAGTGTTTGATACATGGAAAATGCTTGAACATATTCTTCCTTTTTGAATAAATTATCAGCTTTTTTTATTAAATCAGCTTCATTTTTTAGATGTAAATCTTGACTAAAGGCAGAATAAATGCCTGATAACATGATTATTAATAAAATATGTTTGATTGTGATCCTCAAAGTTAAATTACTAAATTATTATTATCATTTAATACTTTATTTATTCAAAACTGTTTCAAAATTGATAAGTTACTAATTTCAAATATATAAAGTTAATACTCATAAATCAAATAAAATTAGTAACAAAAAAATTATTCAAATAAATTTTATAGACAAAAATACAGTATAGACAAAAATACAAATATTATCTATTAAAAATTCACTTGTAAAAATTATAAATATTGTAGTAATTTGGTTTTCTATTAGAAATTTATTCAAATCTCTATTAGAAACTTTTTGATAAAACCGATATCATAAATTAGAGATTTGAGCATGAAAAATTAAAGAGATTTCAAAATTATTTAAAACCTCTCAAGATTTCGCCAATAAATTATATGTAATAGGTAATATTTTTTTCGCTAATCATCGTACGAGAAATCGCCATCTGCCAGAGCCTGATCTAAACTCTTATTGTAAACTTGCATAGCTTTGAAACTCATACCCATAGATGAAAATCCTCCGTCGTGATATAGATTTTGCATGGTTACCTTTTTTGTAAGGTCGGAAAACATGACTACGCAATAACCAGCACATTCCTCGGCATTCGCGTTACCTAATGGCGACATTCTATCTGTAAAATCGAAAAGTGAATCCATTCCTTTAATACCTTTACCGGCAGTGGTAATTGTTGGAGATTGAGATATTGTATTGATTCTTATACCTTTATCTCTGCCATAAATATAGCCAAAACTACGAGCAATTGACTCTAAGATAGCTTTTACGTCAGCCATGTCGTTGTATCTAAAAAATGTGCGCTGGGCAGCCACGTAAGAAAGTGCAATGACAGAACCTCCTTCAGAAATTGCATCCATTTTACGAGCAACTTGCAACATTTTATGAAATGAAAGAGCCGAAATATCAATATCTTTCATAAAATATTCATAATTCAAATTATCGTAAAGCAGCCCCTTTCTAACATTCATCGACATGCCAATGGAATGAAGAACAAAATCAATTTTACCTCCAAGAATCTCTTGAGACTTTCTAAATACTTCTTCAAGATCCTCCACACTTGATGCATCTGCTGGCACAATTTGGGAGCCAGTCTTTTCAGCAAGCTCGTTAATTTCTCCAAATCGCATTGCCAGTGGAGTATTTGACAATGTAAATATTGCACCTTCTTCATGTGCTCTTTCTGCTGTTTTCCATGCAATGCTTAGATGATCTAACGCGCCGAAAATAATTCCTCTTTTACCTTTTAAAAGATTGTAAGCCATATAATTAAATTTGTATTATTGTTCAATAATCTTTGCAAACATTTAGCTAATTTGAAATTATATTTTATAGAAAAAACTTTCCTAATCTATCTAAAATATATTAAACTGTGAAAGATTTATATTATAAAAAAATAAAAATTACACTGGTTTTTAAGTTCTATTAAAATAAAAAGAAATAATTAACTACCCTAAGTTATATTTGCTGTTGCAAAGATAGATTTAATTTTAATTAGCCATACTAACAAAAAGCATTATTAATTGCACTGCTTATTTACCATCATAATTAACATTATATGTAAATATCATTATATCAATAATTTATTGTGAAATATTATTTGAAATTATTTTTCATTAAAATTATAATCAAAAAAATATGATACATCAAAAAAAAAATAATTCAAAAGGAAATTTACATACTTTTAATAAATGAAATCTTCAATCTTAACAATTTGATAACCAGTAATAAATATATACCAAAAAGTTTACAAGAGATTGATAAGTGGCAACTTTCAAGGCGAGTATTTATTAAAAACATTGCTTTTTTAGGGCTAATTTCTCAAATTCCCTTTGCAACATCATGTCTTAATTCATCAAATAATGAAGATGAAAAATATTTGACTTTAAGCGATGAAGAGATAGAAATCGCCTTAAAAGTACAACAAATACTTCTCCCAAATGATGGTATTGGACCTGATGCAAAAAAAATTAATGCTGATACTTATCTTGCTTGGGTACTTTCAGATAAAAATATGGATATCGAAGATAAAAATTTCATTATCAATGGTATAACATGGGTTAATGAGGCCTCAAATAAAGAATTTTCTATGGATTTTTTAAAATTAGATTCTCATAAAAGTAAACTTTTGATAGCAAAAATATCTAATCTCGATTGGGGTGAAACATGGCTTTCTGTGATGCTTACATTCGTCATTGAAGCCTTACTTTCAGACCCAATTTATGGAGGGAATCCTGACAAAATTGGTTGGCTTTGGTTGCAACATACAGCTGGAAGTCCGAACCCAACAAAAGATCTTGCTTATGGAAACTTTCTTAAAACTGTGGGGGCAGAATAATGAAAAACAACAGTTTTGATATTTGTATTATTGGCAGTGGTGCTGGTGCTGGACCAATTGCATTTGAACTTACAAAAGCCGGTTTCTCCGTGGTGATTCTAGAAAAAGGACCCTGGATAAAAACTTCACAATTTACTAAAGATGAAATTGTTGCCACTCGAAGAGATTCTTATATTCCTTCTTTACATGATGAACCTCAAGTAATTGAATGGAAAGATAAGAATGGAAATTTTGTAAGCAAATCGAATATTCATGGTGGAATGAATTTTTGGAATGGCAGCTGTGTTGGCGGGTCTTCGAACTTTATGAGTGCATTTTTTCATCGGCTTAAACCTAATGACTTCAAATTATTGTCGCAATATGGCGAAATTCAAGGGGCAAATATTGCTGATTGGCCAATTACTTATGAGGAATTGGAACCTTATTATAGCAAGGTAGAATCTGTAGTTGGCATTTCAGGTAAAGTTATTAAGCATTCTACTTTAGAACCACGTTCTACAGAAGATTTTCCCTACCCACCCTTATCGGAAAATATTGTTTCTCATTGGATTGATAAGGCTACAGAAACTCTTGGTTACTTATCAGTTCCAATACCTCGCGGAATTTTATCATTACCTAAAGAACAAAGAAATGCTTGCTATTACTCGGGATATTGTGGTAGTTATGGTTGTAGCTCAGATGCAAAAGCTAGTTCGAGGGTAACACTTTTGAACAAAGCTTTAGAGACAAAAAATTGTACAATAATTCCAATGGCAAAAGCTTATCATTTAGAAACTAATGGAAAAGGAAAAGTCATCAAAGCTTACTATCATGACTTTGAAAAAAATATATTTAGTATCGATGCTAAAATATTTGTTATTGCAGCCCAAGCGATAGAAACATCACGGCTCCTTTTGCTCAGCAAAAACAAGGAATTTCCTAATGGTCTTGCCAACAACAGTGGTAATGTTGGAAAAAATTTATTGTTTTCTGCTGGTGCTTTAGGCTCGGGTTATTTCTTTAAATCTGATTTCTCTGAAGAAGATTTTAAAAATATTATGATACCTGGTTTGTTTGTAAATAGAGCAATTCAAAATTGGTATGAGATTGATGATAACTCTTTTAATGGTAAAGCTAAGGGTGGCTCGATAGATTTTCTTTGGGAACATTCAAATCCGATAAGAAAAGCTATAAAGCAAAAATGGGATGAAGAAGGACAATTACTTTACGGAAGCGAGTTCAAGAAAAAGCTTTTTTCTTATTTTACTGAAACACGAAAGTTGACTTTCGAGGTATTCAATGATTGGCTTCCAAACGATAATTGTTTTGTGAGTCTTGACCCAAAAGTAATAGATAAATGGGGAGTTCCTGTGGCAAAAATAAGATTTCAAAACCATAAACATGATTTAAAAGTGGGGGCTTTTCTTGCAAAAAAAGCTGAAGAAGTATTGAAGATTATGGGCGCAAAAAATATAAGTTCGGAAACAAGTAGTTCTCCCCCAGCAAATTTGCAAGCAGGCGGTTGTAGATTTGGAAACGATGCAAAAACATCAGTCTTGAATAAAAATTGCAGAGCTCATGAAGTTGAAAACTTATATATTAGCGATGGCTCTTTTATGCCTACAGGTGGCAGTGTACCTTATACTTGGACAATTTATGCTAACAGTTTTAGAGTCGCAGATAAAATTCTCGAAAGACTAAAATAAAACTTATGAATATTGAAGAAATTAGAAACTATTGCTGTACTAAAAAGGCTGCAATTGAAGATTTTCCTTTTGATGAAAGCACTTTAGTATTTAAAATTGGCGGTAAAATGTTTGGCTTGCTAAGTCTCGATGACGGTGAAACACTTAATTTAAAATGCACTCCGGAAAGAAGTATTGAGCTAAGAGAGCATTATAGTTTTATCATTCCAGGTTGGCACATGAACAAAACCCATTGGAATACTATATATTTCAAAGAAGCGCCAGCAAAACTAATGAAAGAGCTTATAGACCATAGTTATTCATTGATATTCAACAAACTACCTAAGAAATTGCAAGATGAAATTATTATGATGGAATAGGTTAAAGTGCAATTATTTTATATTCAACATCATAAAAGTTTAGCTCGGGAAGGGATTTGAAAATTCCAAATATTGCAGAACCACTTCCAGACATTGAGGCATAAATTGCTCCAGAATCATAAAGTCTATATTTTAATTTCTCAAGTTCAGGATATTTTGAAAATATACCAAGCTCAAAATCATTTATTAAATCTTCCTTCCATAAATTGATTTTATTAACATTAATAAAATCAAAATTATAAGATTCTGAATATTTTGAAATAGCTGAATAAGCTTCAGCAGTAGATATATGAATCTTTGGCAATAAAAGAGCAACAAAATATCCACGTAAATCTAATGAAATTTCTTTTAAGCTTGTGCCTACACCACTTGCAAGAGTTGGGATATTGTCGATAAAAAAAGGACAATCTGAGCCTAATTTAGAAGATAAATTTTTTAAAAGATTATTGTCTAAATTCAATTTAAAAGTAGAGTTCAAGGATTTCAAAACGAAAGAGGCGTCGGAAGAACCTCCGCCAAGTCCTGCTCCCATTGGAATTATTTTATGCAAATGAATTTTTACATTTGGAATATCATATAAATATTTCAATAATTGAAATGCTTTAACACATAAATTTTCTGAAACATTTCCAGATATTTTTAGTCCACTAAAAGTAATGGAGAATTTATTGCTTGGCACAATTTCAATGATATCTGAAAAATTAATAGGATAAATAATCGTTTCAATGTTGTGAAAACCATCAGCCCGCTTAGCAGTTATTTTTAATCCTAAATTAATTTTACAATTAGCATAAAATACCATATTCAAAAAAATATTTGAAATTTAATTATTTAAATTAACTTTATAAATAAATTGCATTAGAACGCACAAATTCAATTAGTTGAGCCGTATTATTAACAGACGTTTTCGAATAAATATTCTTTCGATGCGAAGTTATGGTATGAATGCTTAGAAGCAAAATTTGCGCTATTTCAGCATTGCTATTTCCTTCAATAATCAATTTCATAATCTGCTTTTCACGACGAGTAAAATAAACTGAGGTTTCAATATTAAGAGAAGGATCCCCAATGGTCTGATATCCATTTTTTATATATTTTTTAAGCATAGATTCCTGAACTTCAGTGGAATAAAAATTTCTCCCTTCGTGAATGGCATGTATTGCTTCTAAGAGCTCTTTCCTTCCAGTATTTTTAAGAATATATCCAGAAACTCCAGCTTTTATCATGGTATCAATAATTTCGATATTATTATGCATAGTAAGTGCAAGAATCTGAATCATGCTATTTTTTGCCTTTACCAATCTACAAAGTTCATCTCCTTTCATTTTTGGCATCGAAATATCCGTAAGAAGTACATCAATATCCAAATTTTCAATCTTTTGCAATGCCTCTTCCCCACTTGTTGCATCACCAACCACGACAATTTCTGGTGATAATTTTAATATTGCCTTTAATCCATCTATAAACATTAGATGATCATCTACAATAAAAATGTTAATTGTTTGCTCAATCATTCTAAAAATATTTGAATTGCGAAGATAAAAAATTTATAATATGATAATTATAAAGATGGTTTAAATGTTTTAATATCTAAATTTGCATCATGAATTTACTCAAAAATATTTTTGGTTCTGCAAAAAGCGAGACGTCTTTCGATTTTTCATCCATTGGTGTTGATATGCATTCTCATTTAATTCCTTCCATTGACGATGGAAGCAAATCCATTGAAGAATCTTTGGAATTGATAAAAAATTTAAAAGAAATGGGTTATAAAAAACTCATTACTACTCCTCATATAATGGCTGATAGATATAAAAATACTCCTGAAATAATTAATGAAGGACTTAAAATAATCCGTAAAACTCTTAAAGATCAGCATGTTGAAATGGAAATTGATGTAGCAGCAGAGTATTTGATTGATGATGGCTTTTTGAAAAAAATGGAATCTGGTAAGCTAATGACTATGGGTGATAATTTTTTGCTCGTTGAACTTTCTTATTTTTCAGAGCCACTGAACTTGAATTCAATATTATTTGAACTTCAGATAAATAATTATAAAGTCATTCTTGCACATCCTGAACGCTACACCTATTGGCATGATAATATGGATAAATATCAAGATTTATATGATAGAGGCATTTATCTTCAACTAAATATAAATTCATTAACGGGTTGGTATTCTAAGCCATCAAGAGTAGTTGCGCAGAAGCTTATTGATAAAAAATTAATAAAATTTCTGGGAAGTGATACTCATAATATGGTGTATCTTAATGAATTAAAAAAATCAGGCTTCTCTGAATATATTTCTAAAGCAATGGATAGCAATAAAATAATGAATTTTAAACTTGCATAATTCAATAAATTTAAAATTATTTCAATAAAATATTTCTTAAAATGGGTTTTAACCCAGCAAAGAAAAATTCCACTGCAATAACCATCATTATTAATCCCATTAGCTTAAGCATTACTCTATTACCTGTTTTGCCAAGAAATTTCATAATCTTGGTTCCGGCAATCATAGAAATTAAAGTAAATGTAAGAACCAAAATTATTGCAATTGGCAAAACTATTTTTTGACCCGTTGAGTGAGCATCATTCATCAAAACTATTGCATTGGTAATTGAGCCAGGACCAGCAATCATAGGAATTCCAAGTGGTGTAACGGCTACATCATTCATCTGTTCATCAATATCTTTGCTCTTATATTTCAATCGACTAACTTTAGCATTCAGCATATCAAAGCCCATTATAAAAAATATTATTCCTCCAGCAACCCTGAATGAATCCACTGAGATTCCAAAAAATTTAAATAATAACTGACCACCAAAAGCAAAAATTGTTAAAACAACAAAAGCCGTAAAAACTGCTGTTATGGCTGTCTTTTGCTTTTGCTTTTGCGTTAAATCAGCCGTTAATGTTAGAAATACTGGCGTTACACCCATTGGATTTATCATTGCCAAAAATCCCGTAAAAGCATAAAGACCAAAAGAAAAAACTTCATCCATAATAGAAAATATTTGTGTGCAAAATAATGCCTAATTATTACTCACTCAACATGAAAAAAAAATATTTTTGATAAGCTTAGGTCTTTTATAAAAATATTTATTATAAGATTAATTAACTGTTTTATATTACTTTAGATTATTATTTTTTTACTATAATTTAGCATCTCTAATTAAAAATATACAACAAATGAAAAATTTATACATCTTTCTATTAATTTTTTCTTCATTATTTTTATTAAAAAATAAAAGTGATGCTCAAATCTATTACGGCACTGTTAACGTAGCAAGTGGTGCTAATCAGATGAATCTTACTATTACTGTTAACAGCAATAATTCAACAGTCAACTTTATGATGTCGGGCAATTCTACTAAATGGTTTGGTTTTGGATTTGCAGCCACATCAATGGCAACGGGAGCTTACACAATTTTAGCCAACGTTAATGGAGGAAATCCTGCAGAATATAACCAAGTAAATCATTCAGCCCCAACTTTACAAAATCAGCAAAATCTAAATAATATTAATAACTCAACAAGTTCTGGAATCAAAACTTTTACTTTCCAACGAGCGATGAATACTTCAAATTCAAATGACTATACTTTCACAGCAAGTAGTGTAAATATTCCCCTAATCTGGGCTTATGGTTACGGCACAAGTCTTAGTCAACATCAGTTAAAAGGAATTTCGTCAATAACACTTAGCTCAATTTGCAATTTGCCAATGACATTGCTTGCCGACATAGAGATATGCCAAAATGATAGTACATATATTTTTGATGGTTTTAAAAAAATTGCAGGATTTTATTATGATAGCCTCCAAAATTCAATTGGATGTGATAGCATAATTCGGCAAAAATTAATTGTCAATTTACCAAGCACAACTATTTTGGCCGATACAAATTTATGCCAAGGCGACACAATAATTATCTTTGGAAAATATATTTATTCATCTGGTAATTACTCAGATACACTCTCAAATATAAATGGTTGCGACAGTATAATAAAAATTAAAGTTATTAATATTTCCATTGACACTACAATTCTACTTATAGGCAATTCATTGGTTACTTATGATTCAATTTCAAATTATCAATGGATTGATTGCTCAAATAATCAGGCAATTATTGGTGCTAATTCAAATTCATTTACTCCTACTCAAAATGGGAATTATATGTTAAAATTGACGCGAGGAAATTGTTTTGCATATTCCTCATGTATTTCTATTACAAATGTGGGAATGAGTGAGATTGAGAATAAGCTAATTATTGTAAATCCTAACCCCACAAATGGCAGAATTACAATCAAAACAAGTGGTAGAAATGATTTAGAAATAAGGATTTATGATATTTATGGAAGATTAATGCATCAATCACAATTGAGGGATGAGCTAAGCATTATTGAAGAATTAAACTTAGCCAAAGGCATATATTTTTATTCGATTTTCGATTCTATAAAAATTTTAAAATCTGAGAAACTGATTGTTCAATAGAAAATATTTAGTGAAAAAAATAAGAAATCTCAGAATTAACTTCTGAGATTTTTTTTATTTAATTGAATAGAATTAAATCTATATCGAAAATCAGCACAGAATTTTTAGGAATATCTCCCATTTTTGTTGTTCCATAACCATATTGAGATGGAATAAGAAGTTTTATACTTCCGCCCTCTCCTATCAATGGAACTCCCATTTGCCAACCGTAAATTGTTTGTGGAAGACTCAGCATGGTAGTATCTTCTTTCCCAAAAACAGTTCCATTTATTAAATAACCAGTGTAATTAACTGTAACTGTAGAATATGCAGTTGGATGTTGACTTCCACCTGGTTTTGAAATTACATAATATAAACCCGAAGTACCAATTTCGGTAGCGGAAAGATTATTGTCGCTAATATATTTTAAAATAATTTCTTTATCCTTATCAATCTGCGGTTTAGTGCATGATATTGATGTAAAAATAATGGTGATAAACAGTCCAAATCCAATTACTAAATTTTTCATTGCTTTAATATATTTGAGCAAATGTAATTCAAAAATCTAATCTCTATCCAAATTTTTAAACCCGCGGCTAAGAATGATAAAATCATTAGAAACTTTGTACTCTCTGGAATATACCATGTTCAATCTCATAAGATTTTTGTAAGAAATCTCCTTATCTGAAATTCCATCAGAAGGATGTAAAATACCAGATTTTAGATTCGGTAAGTGAAATTTATCTTCAGAATTAAGTCTATCAAATCCTACTATTGATTTAATACTAATCAATACCAGTATCAAATTTTTTAAATATCTAATTGGAAATTTAAAAATGAAAAAAGTTACAGGAAAAATAACAATTAAAAATATTGAAGTGAGGAAATCAAAAAGACGTTTAAATCTCTTGTTTTCAGCTTTATTGATAGTATTCAATTCCTGAAAATATATATCTCCAGCTGTGTTTATAGAATTGCTGCCAATAATGAACATCGATTCAGGTGGAGCAATTTTATAATCTATATTTAAGTGCTGAAGTATTGTCATCATATCTATAATTTCAGCGGAAGAAAAGTCTTTAGCACAAAATATAACTTCATTTAACTTGTTGAATTTTATAATATCATCAATTCTATCTAAAGTATCTGTTTGAATATCAATATGGAGAGATTCTTCAATATTTAAGTTAGTTTTGTCTAAAACCTCAATAACTCTTTCAGACTCTTTGGTTGAACCAATAATTGCAATTCTCTTTTTCAAATGCTTTCCAAATTTGTAAGAATTAATACCTGAAAAATTAGCTATTAATCTCCACAATATCATTATAATTGGAATAAAAACAACACCAAATAAAATTAAAGCCCGCGAAAACCTGTATGATTCTGGCAACAAAGCATAAATTACAAAAATGAATAAAGCACCTAAAATATTTCCTCTTATAATCTTAAAAGCATTGACAGGTTTTTCATATCCTCCATTATAATACACTGAAGTTAAGTTTATTAGTATAAATAATGGGATTATTACATATAAAAACATTTGAGGATAACTTACTGTTTGTGCTGCGAAATGAGTGCCCCAATATTTTGCAAAAAACCACAATCCCAAATATATAAAACCGAAGTCCAAAATAGAGGAAATTAAACTTTTTGCAAAATTTTTGACAATTGAAATTGATGCCTTCACCACAATTGCTAAATTTATTAAGAAAGAAAATATTTTTGCATTTTTGCTGCTAAAATGCTTTCTGGCAAATATTATCATGGCTTTATAAAAAATAAAAACATAATTAATACTATCTTTTTTTGTGCTCTCACCTTTGAAGTGAATTATTCTGGTTTTAGGAAAGTAGTAATTCTTATATCCAGATTTTAAAATTCTGTACGACAAATCAATATCTTCGCCATACATAAAGAAATCTTCATCTAAAAGACCTATTATATCTAAGGTTTTTTTTCTCAACATCATAAATGCTCCTGAGAGAATTTCAATTTCATTGGTTTCATCAGAATCTAAATGGCCTAAATAATATGCTGAAAATCTTTTGCTTTTTGGAAATAGCCATGATAGACCAAAAATTTTAGAGAATGCCGCTGAAGGGGTTGGCAATCCACGTTTAGATTCGGGTAGAAATTTACCTTTACCATCAATCATTTTTACCCCTAAACCACCACAATTTTCATGCGTTTCCATAAAATCTACCGACAATTGCAATGTGTCAATTTCTATGATTGTATCTGGATTTAAAAGTAGAATGTATTCAGAATTACTCTGCTTAATTGCTTGGTTGTTAGCTACTGAAAAACCATTATTCGTTTTGTTAGCAATAAGCTTTATTTGCGGAAACTTTTCAGAAATCATCTTAATCGAGCTATCAACAGAATTATTGTCAACTACAAAAACATCAAATTCAAAATTTAATTCTGAACTAAATATCGAAGTTAAGCATTGCTCCAAAAAATAAGCAACATTGTAATTTACAATTATTATTGAAAGCTTCATAGCTTAATATAATTTTTCTCGTTTTAAAAAATATGGAAGCAATACTTCATGGAATCCTTTATTGATATCAACTTCCACAAAATCAATATTATACTGAAAACATTTTAACTTCAAATCATCTTTAAATTCCATCATTTTGGCAACATAGAAATCTTTAATTTCCTTAGGATTTATCTTTAGAATTTCGCCTGATTCGGAATCAACAAATTTATATGGTCGATTTTTAAATTCGAGTTCTAGCTCTTTTGCAGCATCCACTATATGAAACAAAATTACCTCATGTTTATTATGTTTTAAATGCTGAAGAGATTTATAAACTTCATCCTTTGATCCAGCATCAAGCATATCAGAAAATATTATAACAAGTGAGCGTTTATGAATTATATTTGCTATTTCATGTATTACTTTAGAAGCATTAGTAAATTGATTTATAGTAGGTTTAACATCAATCAAAACTTGCTCTAAATGGCTCATCAACAGCTGTATATGCTGTGGACTGCTCTTGGCTGGGAAATGCAGATTTATTTTATCTGTAAATAAACTTAGTCCAACTGCATCGCGCTGTTTCTTTAACATTTCTATTATAGCAGCGGCAGCATAAACTGCGTAAGTAATTTTATTTGGATTTTCAAAAGACGCTTCCTTGTTAAAAGGAAAATACATAGAAGCTGAATTATCTATAAGTATTTGGCATCTTAAATTTGTCTCTTCTTCGTAGCGCTTTAAAAATAATTTCTCGGTTCTGGCATAGAGTTTCCAATCGATATGCCGTGTTGATTCACCATTATTATATTGCCGATGCTCAGCAAATTCTACCGAAAAACCATGGAGAGGACTTTTGTGTAGCCCCGTAATAAAACCTTCAACTATTTGCTTTGCAAGAAGTTCAAGCTTCGAATATGCTCTTATATAATTTCTATGTAATTTATTGCTCATAAGAAAAAAAACCGCCTATAAAAGACGGTATAAATATAGAAAATTTTATTTAGCTGATAAAAATTACAATAATGAATCTAATTTTTCTGCAAGTACAGCTTTAGGCACAGCTCCAACTTGTTTATCAACTAAAACGCCGTCTTTAAAGAACAAAAGAGTTGGAATGTTTCTAACCCCAAACTCAACAGTTACATTTGGATTAGAATCAACGTCCACTGCTCCAACAACAATTTTACCTTCATATTCATCAGAAAGTTGCTCTACCACAGGTTTCACCATACGGCAAGGGCCACACCACTCTGCCCAAAGGTCAACTAAAACAGGAAGTTTTGAGTTTTTTACCAACTCATTAAAATTGGCGTCTGTTAATTCAATTGTCATAATTTTAAATATTAAATTTGTTTATATTAATTTTGCTTATTAATTTCCAGAGAGCAAAAATAATAGAATTTTCTTTATCAATTATTAAAATTAATTCTGAGTTATATGATTTTTCTATTTTTAATTCTTAAGAGTTTTGTAATAAATAAGAAAAATATTTTTGAAATTTTATAATGAATTGAAGTCAACTCCAAAGAGTAATTCGAATTTAAGACTTTTAATATCAGGCATATACAAAGTTCTAATACCAATTTCAGCAGGAGCAATAAATCTCAGAAAATGAATATCTGCAGTTAAGTCTGCACCAAAAGAAAAATAGTTTGGCTTGTTTGTGTTTCCATATCCAATGCCGTAATCGGAAAAAATGTTAGCTTTAATTCTTTTAATGTAGGCAACTGACGACAGACTCAAATCTGGGTAAATAATTGGAAATGCGTAATCTATCTTTGTTGAATAAAAATTTAAAGCATTAATACCAATATATCCCCGTGGAAAAGATATTCTATCTGAATAACCAATCATGAATTTTGAATGTTGTTGTGCGGCAAGATAAATTCTTAGCGAATGATGATTTACGATACCAGGAAAGTAAAATATAGATGTAATTGAAAATTGATTTCCATTGTGCGAAATATTAGAAAATTTAGCTCCTTCTGTTGATGTAAGATAATTGATATCAATGCTTTGCCCCCATTTTGGACGTAAATCGCGATAGCTCGAATGTATAATATGATGCGCATATATTCTGAAATTTAGTGGAAAATAATAAACTCCAAGATTACGTGTAGATAATATAATATTTGAAGTTATGCTTGGCTCAAAAAACCTAAAATATTTTCCTTTGGAAAAATTAATCGGCTGAGATATATAAAGATAAGCTGTTAAATCTTTGTTCACATCAGCTAATCTCTGTCCCAATGAATCAATTATTGGAGTTTTCAAATATTCAATTCCGCCACCGATTACTGGATAAAAACCTTTGTAAGAAAAGTCTAAAAAATATTTCTCGCCACTGGAGTTTCTATAATAAGTATAACCCGCCGAAGTAACTGCGGTACCGAGCAAATTCTGCGACAACAATTTAATTGCTGGATTAAGTTGAAAATTTCCAACATCAAATTGAGCTGGAAACCATGAATGAATATTAAATAAATGTCCGATTTTTGAATATTTTTTCGGCTCTATATTTTGAAAATGCAGACTATCTTTTTGAATATTTGGATAATTCTTAGAATTATTGATTTTAAAAATTTCTGGAAAGCGATTTACAATCTTTTCCAATGGAGTCCAAGTAAATAACTGACTATCAAGACTTGCAATCCTATAACCATTTGAAGTATAATAAGAATACAACAAACTTCCATCAATATTTAGACTCATATCTGATATACTCGTAGCAAAATTTGAAATCTGATAAATCTTACCATTTTTCAGATTTTTAGTATATGCATTATTCACTCCATCATAAGCACATTGGAAATACAGAAAATCACCTGAAACATTTACAGAACTTTTTGTAAAAAAATCTGGAGCTATTATATCTATTATTTCGCCACTTTCGATATTAAGCGAAGCTATAGATTGTCCAATTTTATTGTATAATCTAACAAAATAAATTTCTTTCTCATCCTCACTCCATACAGGTGTTATCGGGTATTCATTTAACTTAAAACTATTAATTTCAATGCCAGTCAGAGTTTCAATTATTTTGATATAAAAATTATTTTCTGCATCTGTTTCTACGAAAACAATTTTGCTTTCGTCTGAACTTATTTCTGGTGCAAAACATATTTTGTTTTTGGTAAGTTGTTTTAATTTATAAGTGTGCAAATCATAAGAATAAATATTCCAATATTTTCTATGTGTCCATCTCGCATCATAATCAAGTTGCGACCAAATTATCAGATTTTTAGTGAAACCAACATGATAGAAGTTTGAAAAGCCTGGAGTTAATTTTATTTTTTCGGCATGAGTTTTAACATTAATTTCAACAAATCGTGGAATATCATCGATCCCAGATTTTACAACAAATAGAATCGAATCGTTTATAAAATGAGGAAATTTATAATTAGTAAAGCTTTCAACAACAGGGTTCACAATTTCATTTTGTTTATTTTCTGGGTAATAGTTAGCATTAATTCTCCATAAACTGTCGAGTTTTTGCATGCTATGTTTATAAAGTTTTACTTTTGTAAAACCAGTATTTTTCTTCATACCTCTTGAAAAAGGGACTATCGTAAATGGTTTACGAGCCACATTATCAATGACTTTTGAAAAGATATCGTCGCCAAATTCAGATTTTATTTGAGCCACCAGATTATAACCAAGTTCATATTCATTTGGAACAAAATCGCGGTAAGAACCAAGACTGGCTTTATCATAAGAATAAATGCCTTTATTCAGAATTTGAGATTTCAATGGTTCAATGAAAATATTTTCACGACCTCGCCCACTGGAACTATATACGGTTTCTGCCCAAATAGCATCACCCTCGAGTAACCATGTCGGAATATACAATCCCAAAACAGCTCCAACAGCTTGTTGACCTGTTGCAAAAGATAATGCTTTCGTAAACCCTTGATTCAATTTATCAAGCTGTACAATATGCCTAAATTCATGGATTGCAAGCTGTTCCAGCCAATTCTGAGCGTAGATATCCTGTGGAAATGTTGAGTAAATTTCCATTCTTTTAGGAGCCCAAGCAACCATTCCATTTGAAGTTGCAGACTCAGTATGTAAAAGAATATCAAATTTTTTTGGTTTATGATGTATATCTTCAGTAGAATTTAAGTATGCCCAATTCAAATTCTTTGCAAGATTTTGAGCTAAACTATCGGCGTAATTAGGATAGACAATTCTAAAATTTTTAGTCTTTAGCTGATTCCAACTAATTTCAGCTCTCTCCTGACCAGTAACATAATATTGAGATTGACCTAAATAAAATGAAAAAATGAAAATTACAAATAAATAGTACTTCATAAATTTAATTTAAAATCCGCAAATATAATTAAATGTCATTGATGCCTAAAGATTTGTTCTTAAATCGAGCTAAGGATAACTGATTTATACATAATTTTTTCATAGAATAATGATTATCTTTGTGAAAATTATTAATTGAATTATGAGGATTTTGATTGTTGAAGATTATGAACTCAATGCCCAAGTTTTATCGCTGATATTGAAAAATTTAGGATACCAAAGCGATATTGCAACCAACGGCAAGGAAGCTGTTGAAATGTATATAAATAATCCTTACCAACTGATTTTTATGGATATCCGCATGCCTATTATGGATGGAATTGAAGCAAGCAATCTAATTATAGATTTCGAACAAAAAAACATTATAAAAAAATCTTTAATAATTGCACTCTCAGCTGGATTTGGCTTTGAAGACCTTGCCAAACCAGAATATTCAATATTTGATAAAGTAATTTTAAAGCCTATTTCTTCTGATGAAATTAAAAATATTTTTACTCTTTTTTAATAAATCTATTTAACTAAATTACCCTTTTTCAATTTTTTTAGATTTGTAAAAATGTAAATTTTCTGTTTTTTTTATTCCTTATGCAACTAAATATACATGCTTAATGTCTTGCATTCGGATTTTAGTAAAACAAAAAGGATTGAGCCCCTTTTTCATAAGTATTTGAAATTAACCGGACGCCTGTCCGGTTTTTTTATTATTTATTTTACCTACTTTTGTTTTTTATTTATCATAAATGTCAACTTTGTAAATCATGAAATTATCACTTATAATCATTGTAATAATTGTATCCATTTCATATTCAAAAATTAATGCCCAAAAAATTTATGGCTCTTCAAATGGTGAA
Source organism: Bacteroidetes bacterium CG2_30_33_31 (assembly GCA_001872625.1). Lineage (GTDB taxonomy): Bacteria > Bacteroidota > Bacteroidia > Bacteroidales > UBA1556 > UBA6267. The sequence continues at coordinate 28,224 of MNXP01000049.1, read as the reverse complement.
ATTATATTAAGTTTTTCTAATTCAACTTACAACAATTTTCCGAATATTGGGGATACAAAAAAAATAGATGCCGCACCTCGGTTCACCATTTGGCCACATTTTGCATCCATTATTAATGTAGATTTTAATAAGAATTTTGGAATTTTTTTTGGAATTTCTTTGAAAAATATTGGAATTATTACCAAAGAAAAAAGTTCTGATATTAATACTAATGAAGATGTTAAATGGAAAAGACGAGCTTATGCCTTAGGCATTCCTCTGTCAATAAAATTGGGCAAACTTGAGAATGGTTATTACTTTTTTGCTGGCTGTCAATATGATTGGTTATTTCATTATAAAGAGAAGGAATTTATGAGTTCTGGAAAAAGGAAATCATCTGAGTGGTTTTCTAATAAAGTAAATTCATTCGTCCCTTCAATTTTTATTGGCATGGCATCTCCACAAGCTTACAGTTTTAAAATCACTTATAGTCTTATAGATTTTATGAATAATGGATATTCTTATTCTAAGAGCGGAACTCTTGTAGAGCCATATAAAAATATGAATTCAAAGATAATTTATCTTTCTGTTTTTATGACCACACGCTGGGATAAATATCTTGAAAGCGAGAAACAGACAAAAAAAATTGCATCCTTATAATTTGGTTTTTTTTAAAAATTAAAGTTATTTCCAAAAGCAAAAAAAGAGACTTATAATAAATTCTAAGTCTCTTTTTTTATTTCGTATATCTAGTTTTATTTCGTATATCTAGTTTTTTTCTAATAAGCAAACATTGGAAAATCTGCCATCAGTTCATTAACTTCTTTCTTAACTACATTTATAACATCTTCATTATCAATGTTCATGATAACTCTATCAATCATATCTACAATAATTAACATGTGCTTTTCTTTAAGTCCACGAGTAGTAATTGCTGGCGTTCCAACTCTCAATCCAGATGTTTGAAATGGAGAACGGCTGTCGAAAGGAACCATATTTTTATTAATAGTTATGTCGGCTTTTACCAAAGTGTTTTCAACCATTTTACCAGTAATTTCTGGAACTTTGCTACGCAAATCTATAAGCATAGAATGATTATCTGTTCCTCCAGATATCACTTTATAGCCCTTTGCCATAAATGCTTCTGCCATAACTTTTGCATTTTTTTTAACTTGAATAGCATAAAGCATAAAATCGTCAGTAAGTGCTTCGCCAAAAGCTACAGCTTTAGCAGCAATTATATGTTCAAGCGGACCACCTTGTTGACCTGGGAAAACAGAGAAATTAATTATTTGTGACATCATTTTTATTTCGCCTGATGGAGTCGTTTGTCCCCAAGGATTTTCAAAATCTTTTCCCATCATAATCATTCCACCACGAGGACCTCGCAAAGTTTTGTGAGTGGTGGTGGTAACTATTTGACAGTATGGCAAAGGATCATTCATAAGTCCTTTGGCAATAAGTCCTGCAGGATGAGCAATATCTGCCATTAACAAAGCGCCAACACTATCGGCAATTTGTCGCATAAGTTTAAAATCCCAATCTCGTGAATATGCAGAAGCACCGGCAACAATCATTTTTGGTTTATATTCTTTAGCCAGTTTTTCCATTTCCTCATAATCTATCAAACCCGTATTTTCATTTACATGATAATGAATTGCGTTATAATTTATACCAGATAAATTAACAGGAGAGCCATGAGATAAATGTCCACCGTGAGCCAAATCCAAACCCATAAATGTATCGCCCAATTTTAGACAAGCGAAAAATACGGCTGCATTTGCCTGTGCACCTGAATGGGGTTGAACATTAACATATTCGGCTCCAAAAAGCGCTTTTGCTCTATCTATTGCCAATTGTTCAGTCTGGTCAACTATTTGACAACCACCATAATATCTTTTTCCAGGATAACCTTCAGCATATTTGTTGGTGAGTACAGAGCCCATAGCTTCCAAGACTTGAGGGCTAACGAAATTTTCTGAAGCAATAAGTTCAATACCATTTTTCTGTCTTTGATGCTCATCTTCAATAAGGTCAAATATTTGATAATCTCTTTTCATATTATTGATTTATAATGACTTAATTACATTATCAAGTCTAAAATTTACTTCACAAATGTATTAATATATTCTGAAAATTCAAGTAATACAGTATTTTTTCATTTTTATTATTGAATAAAAATGAAAATTTTTTTGCGATTTTCATTATTAATGTAAAATTTTAAAAATTAGCTCTTTGTATATTTCTCCATCTTCAATGCCAGAATTTTTCCATCCTTTTGATATCATGTCATATTCCCTTAAGTAGCCAATTATTTTAAAGAGTTTATTATAACTATAATTTCTGTAAGCACTTATATATTCCTTTACGAAAAATGGATTTATGGTTAAAGCTGCAGCAATATTTCTTTGAGATTTGTCAGCTACAGCATGAATTGTCATAAGATTAATGAAATAATTATAGAGCATAGGAACAACCATAACAATTGGAAATTTGCGTGGATCATTAGCAAAATGAAATATTATTTGATTGGCTTTCATCACATTTTTTTTGCCAAGAGCTCTTTGCAATTCAAAAACATTATAATCTTTGCTGATACCAATATTTTCTTCGATATTCTCTTGAGAGATTTTACTACCTTTGGGAATAGATATAAAAAGTTTTTTTATTTCGTTGGTGATTCTGGATAAATCACTTCCAAGATTTTCAGACAAAAGCATTGAACTCTCTGGTCCAATTTCATAACCATGAGTTCTAATATAATTTTCGATCCATTCTGGAATTTGATTGTCGTATAAAGGTTTTGCCTCGAATATAAAATGTTTCTTAGCTTTTAAAGTCTGGGCAAATTTTTTCCTTCCATCGATTTTTGAGTGTTTGTGGCAAATTACAAGAATAGTTGATTTCTGTGGGTTAGCAGCATAAGATTCGAGGCTTTCAATATTTTTTAGGTTCTGTGCTTCTTTCACTAAAATAACCTGGTGATTGGACATCATTGGATATCTTTTGGCCATTGAAATAAGAGAAATTACGTCAATATCTCTACCATAAACTACTGTTTGATTAAAATCTTTTTCACTATCTTCCAATACATTAGCTTCAATTGCATTGCAAATTTCGTCTATAAAATAGTCTTCTTCGCCATGAAGCAAATAGATGCTATGAAACATCTTTCTTTCTATGTCCTTAATTATTTCATGGTAGGTTTGGGCAGCCATTAATCGAATCTTAAATGTTTGACTGTCAAACTTCCTTTTTCAAGTTTCAGTAAGGAATCTATTCCAATAGAAATGTGTTCATGCACAAATTTTTCTGTAACAAATTTATCACTTTTAGCAGTTTTTATACCTTCAGAAATCATTGGCTGATCAGAAACTAAAAGCAATGCGCCAGTAGGTATTTGATTATAAAATCCAACCATGAAGATAGTAGCTGTTTCCATATCAACACCCATGGCGCGAGTTTTAATTAAGTAGTTTTTAAAATCTTCATCGTGTTCCCAAACTCTTCTATTGGTTGTATAAATTGTGCCAGTCCAATAATCGAGTTTATGATCTCTAATAGAGGCGCTAATAGTTTTTTGTAAGGCAAATGCTGGTAAAGCGGGAACTTCTGGAGGAAAATAATCAATTGAAGTTCCTTCACCTCTGATTGCGGCTATTGGAAGGATGAAATCTCCTAAATTATTCTTGGATTTCAGACCTCCACATTTGCCTAGAAAAACTACTGCTTCTGGGTTAATGGCCGAAAGCAAATCCATAATTGTAGCAGCGTTAGGGCTTCCCATGCCAAAATTAATCATGGTGATTGATCCACTCGTGGCGTTGGGCATCGCTTTATCCTCTCCTTTTATCTCAGCACCTGTAATTTGTGAAAATATTTCAACGTAATTAGAAAAATTTGTCAGCAAAATATATCTTCCAAACTGTTCTAAAGTAGTGCCAGTATATCTTGGTAACCAACTATTTACAATTTCTTCTTTGGTCATAATTAAATATTATGCTGCGAAATTACAAAATTTAGAAGCACCAATTCATCAAATGTCTTTAAAATCACTGTTTGATAGGTTTTGAAGAATGTGAAGATTTTAGTAGAAAATAGATAATTACTATTCTACATAATCTAAATCTTTATTATAAGTCTCCTTAATTAGTGATAAGGCAATGATGGCTAAAATAAAACAGACTGTTCCCACAATAATTCCGGCATTAACCAAACCGTATTTATGCGAGAGAAATAGAACTGAGGAAGTAATTGGAACTGTGGCACCGCGAACAAAATTGGGCACCGTGGTGGTAACGGTAGCTCTGATATTAGTGCCAAATTGCTCAGAAGCCATGGTAATAAATACAGCCCAATAACCTGCACCAAGTCCTAAAATTCCCATGATTGCATAAAATATTCCTAAGGATAATCCATTAGAAAATAACAATATAGAAATAATTATAATCAAGAAAAAGAGAGAAAAATAAACCACTTTTCTTCGAGATTTTATCCATTCGCTAAAAAATCCAATAAGCAAACTTCCAGTGGCAATACCAATATAGTGATAAGAAACAGCAGCACCACCGTTAACAACACCTTGAACATTTAAAAGTTTACCCAATTCTGGAGATTGAATTACTAAAATGCTCACAATAAACCAAATAGGAATTCCAATAATAATGCTGTAGAGATATTTCAAAAATCTATCTCTATTGGTAAAAAGACTTATAAAATTTCCTCTTTTTATATTTGAATATTTTGCTTTTGTTTTTTCAAACATGCCAGATTCGAGCACGGTGGCACGTAGGAAAAGCAAAAGTATGCCTAATGCGCCTCCGAGCCAGTATGCTACGCGCCAATCGAACACATCAGCAACAATAAAACCTAATACTGCACCAAAAATACCTATTCCTGAAACCAAAGCAGTTCCATATCCACGTTTTTCAGTGCTCATAACTTCCGATACTAATGTAATTCCAATACCAAGTTCACCAGCAAGACCTAATCCGGCAAAGAATCTTAAAAATGCATATTGATCTATATTCTGAACAAATCCATTGAGAATATTGGCAAGTGAATATAGAGATATTGTAAAAAATAAAACTGGTAATCTACCTTTTTTATCACCCATTATTCCCCAAATTATTCCTCCAATTAGCATTCCTATCATCTGCATATTAAGCAAATAAATACCTTGACTTAATAACATATCATCGGAAATACCAATTCCTTTCAAACTTGGTACTCTTACAATTCCAAACAAAATCAAATCGTAAATATCTACAAAATAACCTAATGCAGCTACAATAACTACAATATTAAATGGATTTTTAATGCCTTCTTGGTTTTTCATGAGTTAAAATAAATTTTTATGTTAATAATATAAGATGTTCTTCACTTGGTACTTAAATAAAAAAAATTAAAACATTGTCTTAGAAAAGTTAATTCTAATAATAATTTTATAAGCGTTTAATCTAAAAAAAACGAATTTAATATTCTCCAAAAATTAGATTGTTAAAAATTATTTTGCATTAAAAACTCATACAAAATGATTGTAAAAGTAGTAAAAGATTATAATGTAAGCAGAGCTAATTCAAAAATATTTTATAATTGATTTATTATAAAAGTTGCTTAATCAAGTAGCGAAAGTCATAAGTAAAATTCTTTCTTGTATGAGGTTTTGTTATAAATTTGTGCAATCTTAAAATTATACCAAAAAGGAAATAGTTCCTTTTTAATATAAAATTTTTTAAATTGTATTTTTTAAATATCAATGGAAATTATTTCAAACAAAGATCTGAGCCAATTAAATTCTTTTAAGATAAAAGTGGTTGCTGAAAATTTTATTGAGCTAAACAATGAAGCTGATTTCATTGATTTACAGGCAAATTGGAGAAATATCATTAAGCCAATATACATTCTTGGCGGTGGCAATAACACACTATTTATCTCAAATTTTCAAGGAACAGTCATCAAAATTAGCAATAAAGGAATAAGTTCAATTGATAATAATGCTGATGTGTTGGTTTCGGTTAAGGCGGGAGAAGATTGGAATAATCTTATTAATTTTAGTCTTTCGAAGAGTTTGTTTGGGCTCGAAAATCTGATTGATATTCCTGGCCAAGTTGGTTCAACGCCAATACAAAATATAGGAGCTTATGGTGTTGAAGTTCAAGAGTATATAGAAGAAGTTATTGCTTTAGATATAGAAAATGGCAGTTTTAAAACTTTTTCAAATAGCGATTGTAAGTTTAGCTATAGAAGTTCGATTTTCAAGACTGACTTACGAGATAAGTTCATTATTTATGAAGTCGTATTCAAGCTAAAAAAACATGGTAAGCTAAAATTGGATTATGGGAGTATAACAGAAAAACTGAAATCCAAGGGAATTGCAAAGCCAAATCAACTCGAACTTTCTCAGTGTATAAGTGAAATTAGAGCTTCAAAACTCCCCGACCCAAAAATAATTGGCAATGCTGGTAGTTTTTTTAAAAATCCTTTAGTAAATGAGGAAAAATATTTTCATCTTAAAAATATTTTCCCACAGATGATGAGTTATAAGCTTAATGAAAATTGCTATAAAATAGCTGCTGGCTGGTTGATAGAAAATGCCGGTTGGAAAGGCAAAGAAATGGGCTCTGCCGCTGTGCACAAAGATCAAGCATTGGTTATAATTAACAAAAATGGGGAAGCTTCAGGAGAAGATATCATGCATATTGCCAATGAAATAATAATAAGTATAAAAGATATATATGATATCTTTTTAGAGCCAGAAGTTAATATAATTGGTAATTAATTATTAGCAATTTTACTTCTCCAGAAACTTACCAATAATTTCTTCTATAGAAATTCTTTCAGCCTCAGCCTTATAATTTTTTACAATTCTATGTCTTAATACTGCATTGGCTATTGCGTCAATATCTTCAATATCAGGAGAATATTTACCATTTATAGCAGCATGAACTTTTGCACCAATAATCAAATATTGTGATGCGCGTGGTCCAGCACCCCACGATAAATATTTATTTGCCCAATCATGAGCCATGGCAGTTTCTGGACGAGTCATAGAAACCAATCTCACAGCATATTCATATACATTATCTGCTACAGGCATTTGAAGAAGCAACTTTTGAAAAAATAATATTTCTTCTTTTGAAATAACATTTTTCACAACATTTATCTTTCCGGTGGTAGTGCCTCTAACAACATTCATTTCTTCCAAAAATGATGGATAATCCAATAATATATTGAACATAAATCTGTCGAGCTGAGCCTCTGGCAAAGGGTAAGTTCCCTCCTGCTCTATTGGATTTTGGGTAGCTAATACAAAAAAAGGTTCATCTAAAATATAGCTATTTCCAGCTACAGTAACCGATTTTTCTTGCATAGCTTCCAACAATGCCGATTGAGTTTTAGGTGGAGTTCTGTTGATTTCATCTGCCAAGATAATATTTGCAAAAACAGGTCCTTTCATAAATCTAAATTTTCTGTTTTCATCTAATATTTCCATGCCAATAATGTCAGATGGCATAAGGTCTGGCGTGAATTGAATTCTATTAAATTCTAATCCTAATACTTTAGCCAAAGTATTGACCATCAAAGTTTTTGCTAAGCCAGGAACGCCAATCAGAAGGCTATGACCATTACTAAAAATTGAAATTAATAAATCTCTTATAACATCATTTTGACCAACGATAATTTTTGATATTTCATTTTTAATTTCATTGGTTTTATCTGTAAAAGCCGCGAAGGCAGTAATCTCATCTTTATAAGTCATAAAATTCTAATTACATCCATTTGTACATAAAATTACACTTCTTAAAATTCTCATCAATTATCAGAATGTAAGTATCTTTTGCTCTTTCATTAATCCATTTTTCTACAGCTTCGGCCTTTTTATTTTGAAGTGCAGCTTTTTGAATTACGTCATAGTCAGTTGATAATGAGGCTTTATGAGGTGATGTTCGGCTTATCAACTTTACAATTTTAAATGATGTTTTGTTCTGGTCTTCCCTAATTACAAAAGGTTTTGAGACTTGATTTGGTGTCATTCTATCAAGTTGAAAGAACATATCTTTATCAATTTCGGCAGGGGAAAAAATGCTATTGCCAGTGTTTTGGTTTATGGCCAGTCCACCATTTACCTTATAATCATCATCGGAATATCTCTTAGCAGCGTCTTCAAAAGTCATATTCCCAGCCTGAATCAATTGAAATACGCTATCGGCACGTTGTTGAGTATTTTGTATTGTAAGCGGCGAAACTTTAGTTTGAATAAGTATATGACGAACATTTATAAATTCACCTTTACGTTTTATAAGCATCAAAACATGAAAGCCTGCATCCGTTTCAATTATTGGTGAAATCTCTCCAGGCTGCAAAGCGAAAGCTGCTGCTTCGAATTCTGGATACATCACTCCCCGCGAAAAATCTCCCAGTTCACCACCTTTTGCAGCACTTCCAGGGTCTTCGGAGTAAATATGGGCAAGGGTAGAAAAATCTTCTCCTTTTACAATTCTCTCTCTTATTCCTTCTATTTTGCTTTTTGCGTAGGCCTTCTCTTCGGCATTTACCAATGGATTTATTGATATAACTTCGTAACGTATTTCCGATTCAATAATAGGAATACTATCCTTAGGAAGCTTATTAAAATATTCTTTCACTTCGGAAGGTGTAATAGTTATTTTTTGAACGATATTTCCTTTAACTTGCTGAGTAAGAATTTGTTCTCTTATAATTGAGCGTAAATCATTTTTGATATCAATGACACTTTTATTATAATATTCTTCGAGTTTTTCCTTAGAACCAATCTGGCTTATGAAGTATTGAAGCCTTCTATCCATTTCGGATTCTACTTGATCGTCAGAAATTTCGATGCTATCAAGTTGAGCCTGATTAAGCAATAATTTTCCGAACAATATCTCTTCAAAAATTTGACATCTAACCTCTTGGCTATTTTCAATATTGCCTTGCATAATATATTGCAAGTATTGATTTTCAATATCAGAATATAAAATTGAGTTCTCGCCAACAATAGCCACTACCTTATCTATTACAGTCTTTTTTCCGTCTTGAGCCAATACAGATTGGCAAAAAATGCTGCCATAAATGACTGTAAATAACACTAAAGTCTTTTTTATATTCATAAGTAAATTTGTTAATATATATGTGTAGAACCGCTTTCTTGAGCCTCTTTAAAAATATCTGCTTCCAATTTCTTCAATAATTCTTGTTTACGTTTGCTTAAAATTATCATTCTAATGCGCTCATATTCAAAACTTAATGGAGAAACACTTTCTTTCGTTTTGAATCCACTTATCTTCACGAATGTTGTATAAAGCGAATCTGTTAGTTCCACGAAAGTATTATTTCTTAAAAACTCTTCTTGGTTATAAGTTTGAATTGGTATCTCTTTCAATAAATCGTCAAATAAAATCCATGCATTGTTATCTAAAAAATAATTGTCGGCATAACGCTCGGCGAGGTCAGAAATTTTATTTTTATTGCTTTCATTAAATTCTTTTAACAGTTTTCGGGCTTCTTTCAAGTTTTTTGATCTTTTATCCATTTTCAAAAAAGCAACTTTAACTATATTGTCTTTCAATTGAAAATCTTGATTATGAGCATTATAATAATCTTCAATTTCTTTATCATAAATTAAAGTATCAAGTTTTTGTTCAATAAATTTCTTTTGGTAACTGTAAATCAACAAAGAATTCTTATAGTCTTCAATTTGTTTATCCAAATGCAATTCATCATCATCAATATTTGATTTGGAGAAATGTATAAGAGTTCTTTCCTGAAGCCAATGATTTATATAATTTTGAACAAAAATAATGCTATCACTTTTAGAAATTTTCTTTGGCATAACGCTTTCCAAATCACTTTGATAAAGTGTAAATTCATAAGCTGAAGCTAATTTCACTTCACCAGATTTCTTCTTGTTGCAGGAAATCAACAAGACGAAAAGCAATAGCACTAATATTTGTAAATTATTGTATTTCAATAGAATTTAAAACTTCTGAGTTGATTTTTACTTGGTATTTATCTTTCAATTCTCTAATCCATTTGTCTTGCAAAAAGTTTTGAAAGTCGGCTGTTATCAATCCTCTTGCTTCAGAAATTTCTTTATTTACTGGCGGAATAATGCTGCTAATTCTAACAATATAAGTGCTGTTTTCAGCAACAATATTTTTTGAAATCCCAACAACTTTATCAACTTTATCAACAATTTTATTGTCACCTTTTTCAAATTTTCCTTTGTCATAACCCAAATTGAGTTGCGAATTTTTATTCATCATTTTTACAATGGAATCAAGTTCAATATTTTTGTTCAGATAATTCCGAAGTATCTTTGCAACAGAATCATTTTTGCATCTAAATATCTCAGCTTCTGTACGTTCAGACCATAAATATTTATCTTTGTTATCGTTATAAAATTTTTCGAGACCCAAAGTATCTTTAATTGCTTTACCCCAAACGAGCTCATCGCTTATATTAAATAGCAAAATTCCATCATGATATTCGTTTACAAGCATTTTAAAATCGAAATTTTCATTTTCCAATTTCGAATCTTTGTAAGAAATTACAGCATCGTCAACCCATTGATTGTAAAGTTTATGGACTATGAATTTGAGAGTTCCACCATTAGCGAGTCTTTGGTTTTGCTCAACGTATTTTGCAAAGTCTTTTTGGCTATATTTTTTACCATCTAATTCAAACAATACTTTTTTTAGTTTGGCAGCCTTCTTATCCGTCCAAGAATGATCATAAATGCTAGAATCCACAACTGTATAAAATTTATCCAACGATTTTGAATATTCTTTAAATTTATATTGAGTTTTGAATTTTTCGATGGCAACTTCTCGACTTTTATTTGAACGAGTGTCTCTTGCAATTTTATTTTTCAATTCGGAAACATATTCATCATAAGGTGGAACTTTCTTCAATTCAATAAGTTTAATGATGTGCCAGCCATATTCAGTTTTAGTAGATGTTGAAATATCACCAGGATTTTTCAACTCTGCAATAGATTTAATGAAATCTGGAACCATTTTGCTTACTTCAAACCAATTGAGCTCACCACCTTTATCTGAAGTTCCTTTGTCGTCGGAATATTTTGATGCTGCTTCTTCAAAAGTTGCCTTTCCATCAATGATTTCTTCTCTAATTTCTTCAATTTTTGCTTTAGCATTTTCATCGGAGAGTTTTTCATTTTCTTTCACATTTACTACTATATGAGCGGCATGAATAGTGCCTAAAGCTGGTATTTTATCAACTACTTTTATAATATGATAGCCATAGCGTGTTCTAATGGGCATTGAAATATCCCCAACGGCAGTATTGTAAGCAGCAGATTCAAAAGGATAAACCATATAGAAGGCTGTAAAATATCCTAAATCGCCTCCATTACCTTTACGAGCTGGAAATCTATCATTTGCTTGTTGGTCTCTTGCCGAAGGATCATCAGAAAACTGCCTTGCTAAATTAGCAAAATCTGCTCCTTTTAGTGCTTTCTTTCTTATATCCAAAAGTTCACTGTAGGCTGCTTTTGCAGCACTGTCATCTTCATCAACATCTTCTGGCAAAAACTTCATTATATGGCTGGCTCTAATATCTGTTTGCAATCTGTCGTAGCTTTCCTTCAAAAGGCTTTCGTTCACTTCCTTATCAGTAAGATAAGGGCTTGCAAGTTGACTTCTATAACCTTTTAACTCATTGATAAATGATGAAAGAGTATCCATTCCAAGAGCTTCGGCCTCAGTAACTTTAAGCCTGAAATTAATATACAAATCGAGGTAATCTTCTAAAGATTTTTTATCTAATTCCTTGCCTTGATTGTTATTTTTGTTATAAACATATAAAAACTCAGAAACAGTAACATCTTTATTATTAATAGTTAAAAGTGTACGGTTATCTGCATTTTGAGCTTGTAAGTATTGTGAAGCATTAAATACTAAAAATAAAACTGCCAATACTTTAAAAAAAATGTTTTTCATAGAATAGTTTTTGCTTTGTCGAAAAAATTTTAACGTTATTATATAATTAATATTTTCTATCTTGAATAATTAGGAGCCTCGCTGGTGATTGTAATATCATGAGGATGGCTTTCTGTCATTCCTGCCGATGAAATCTTAATAAATTTTGCTTGCATAAGTTTCTCAATATTCACCGCGCCACAATATCCCATGCCGGCACGAAGTCCTCCAACCATTTGATGAATTACTTCGGATAATGTGCCTTTATAAGGAACTCGTCCAACAATTCCTTCTGGAACCAATTTACGAATATCATCTTCCATATCTTGAAAATAGCGATCTTTTGAGCCATGTTGCATAGCCTCTACTGAGCCCATTCCACGATATGTTTTATATTTTCGTCCTTCAAAGATTATGGTTTCGCCTGGAGATTCATCAACACCAGCGAACAAAGATCCAAGCATAACTGTACTTGCACCAGCAACTATTGCTTTTACAATATCGCCGCTATATCTGATTCCCCCATCAGCAATTAATGGAATACCAGTGTCTTTAAGAGCTTTCGCAACATTATAAACTGCAGTCAGCTGTGGAATACCAACTCCAGCAACAATTCGAGTTGTGCAAATAGAACCTGGTCCTATGCCTACTTTAACAGCGTCAGCGCCAGCTTTAATCAATGCTTTAGCAGCTTCGGCAGTGGCAATATTGCCAACAACTAATTCTATATTTGGGTAGTGTAATTTTACTTCTTTTGCCATTTTAATTACTCCAATTGAGTGCCCGTGGGCAGTATCAATTATAATAGCATCAACTCCAGCATTTACTAATGCATCAACCCTTTCGTGGGTATCGCGACTTACCCCCACTGCTGCGGCAACTCTAAGATGACCCTTTTCATCCTTGCTTGCATTTGGTCTTGCTTTAATTTTAATGATATCTTTATATGTTATCAATCCCACTAAATGGTAATTTGGGTCAACAACGGGCAATTTCTCAATTTTATATTGATTAAGAATATCTGCAGCTTTTTCAAAATCTTCAAATTCTGTAATTGTGATAAGGTTTTGACTCGTCATTACTTTAGCAATTAGCTTAGACATGTCTTTTTCAAATCTTAAATCACGGTTTGATACGATTCCAATAAGTTTGTTATCTTTTTCAACCACTGGTATGCCACCAATATGAAATTCGTTCATAATATGAAGAGCATCAGCTACTGTCTTGTCTGCGCTGATAGTAACTGGGTTTAAAATCATTCCATTCTCTGCTCTTTTTACAATAACGACTTCATTAGCTTGCTGCTGAATGGTCATATTTTTATGTATCACTCCTATCCCACCCTCTTGAGCAATTGCAATGGCTAATTTTGAATCAGTTACAGTATCCATTGCAGCTGAAACAATAGGGATATTTAGTTTGATATTTCTGGTAAAATTTGTAGTCAAATCTACCTCTCTTGGTAGGGTTTCCGAGTAAGCTGGAACTAAAAGTACATCGTCATAGGTTAGTCCTTCACCAATAAATTTATCATCAGACATAATAGAAAATTTTGATAATCTAATTAAATTAATTAGCATGCAAATTTATTAAAATATCGCTTGCTGCTACCTCATTTAATTAAATTTAAGACTTCAAAGAAAACACCATTTTTACGCCCTTTTTCAAGATTATTTTATCACCACGGAGATAAATGAAACTTTCCGATTTAGATGTTATTTCGAGCCTATTGGAAGTAAGTTCAATTTTATAATAATCGTTTTTAAATTTTAAATTGAATTTAATACTTCTCCATTTATCAGGCAAATTTGGATTAATAGAAATATTATCTTTATTAAATTCGATGCCTGCAAAAGCTGAAATAGCAATCCAAATTGTTCCAGCCATAACTCCTGTATGCACACCCTCGGCTGTTGTACCTCCTTGAATATCATTATAATCGGAAGTTATTGCGTCTGAGAACATCGACCAGCTTAAGTCATTTCTTCCCAATTGGGTTGCAAGATATGAGTGAACTACTCTGCTTAGTGTAGAACCATGGGAAGTTCTTTTCAAATAATATTCGAGATTTTTACTGATGTAATCTTCTGGCAGATTATAACCTAACTGAGAAAAAATTGAAGTTACATTTTCGTTGCTAAGATTGTAAAACAACATTAAAGTATCGGCTTGTTTCGCAACTTTATAAGCGTCTGGAGTTTCCCCTTCGGCCTTTAAAACTCTGTCCATTCGGTGAATATTTCCATACTTTTGACGATAATAATCCCAATCTAAATCTTTCAAATCGAAATATCCATCATATTGAGAGATAATACCATCCTTTGAAATTACCACATTCATTTTTTTTGAAATTTCTTTCCAATTTTCAATCTCTTTATCTGAGAAATTGATTTTGTTAAAAATTTCTTTCAATTCGTTTGGCTTCTGTTTTCTTATTATTTCAATAGTTTTTTCAAGAGTCCAAACCGTCATCACATTTGTGTATGCATTGTCTTTCAATCCTCCTTCTTTAGCATTTGGATATGATTCGTGAAACTCATCTGGACCCATGACTTTGTCAATAGAATATCTTTTAATGGCATCATCAAACTGGCACTTGCTTTCCCAAAATCTACAAATCTCTATAAGCATTTCAAGACCATAATGACTCATAAAATTTTCATCTTCAGTGAAATGATTATATTGAATAATGTTATAAGCGATAGCCAAAGAAACATGCCTTTGGAGAGAGCTATGGTCGTCGCCCCAGTCGCCAGAGATTGGGTTAAAATGAAATTTTTGTGTTTCTTCTATTCCTTTGCTCCCACTTTGCCAAGGAAACATTGCACCTCTATATCCAAATTCCTTAGCATAATTTCGAGCTTGTTTTAAGCGACGAAATCGATACATCAAAATTGATTTTGCAACTTCTGGAAAGTGAATAAAATAAAAAGGCAGTATGTAAAGTTCATCCCAAAAAATATGTCCTCGATAAGCTTCACCAGTAAGTCCGCGAGCGGGAATTCCAAAATCAATAGAAATATTATTTACAGAAGTGCCTGACATCAAATGATATAAATGTAATCGAATTAATTTCTGAGATAGTCTGTCGCCCTCAATACATATATCAATTTCATTCCAAATTCCTTCCCATTTTTTGCATGATTTATCTAATTCTACTTCAAAAGTATCTATTTCTGAGAATTTTTCAAGACATTGTTCAAAGCTTTTTTCTGTTTCAGATTTCTCGATAAAAACCGTTTTCATCAATCCAAAATAATCTCCTTGCTTTAGTTCACGAGAAATTACGGATTCCACAATTCCTTCATTATAAGCGTGTTCAAATTGGTTATCTGAATCAATTTCACCATTGAACATAATCTCCATTCTGGCAGTTTGATGAATATAAATATTTGATTCTGTAGTTTTAACTATTAAATTTTGAAAATTTGATTCGCAATATTCATTAGAATTTTCAAGATGTTTTTGGTTTAAATCGGCATAGCGAGCAACACCAGCGTTAATATGATTTCCTTCAAGAGTTGATTTATAACTTATTAAACCGCTGTAATTCAAAGGCTTAATGCAATAGTGAATTCCGGCAATATTAGGGTTTTGCATTGAAGCAAAGCGGCGCGTAAAAATCTGAGTTTCTCTTCCTCTGTCATCCTGAAGGATAAATTGTTTAAATAAAATTCCTGTTTTGAAATCAATCTTGCGTTCAATATTAATAATTTTTGCTTTATTTATATCAAACCAAACACCATTGCCAATCTTAAATGTAATTGGCAGCCAGTTGCTTACATTTACAAAATCTTCATTTTCAATATCTCTGCCAGAAACTTTAGAAGTGAGTTTGTTAAATACACCAGACATATAAGTTCCAGGATAATTAATGCTATTAGCGCCAACTTCCTCCATAGCTCCTCTTGTGCCAAAATAACCATTGCCGACAGAGAGTAATGCCTCGCGAGATCTCTCTTTTTCTGGCAAATAATCTTTATATGTCAAAGACCAATTATCAATTTCGAGATCTTTATCAAACCATTTTGCAATGCCCACAAGTCCAATTTCTTCAATATCTTTTACTACAATATCGGCACCATGAGCATAAAGCGATGCGGCATTATCTTCGCGAGAGAGGCCAAGCACCAAACCAAAGTTTCCTTTTTTTCCTGCCGCAACGCCACTTAAAGCATCTTCTACTACCACTGCTCTATCATAAGATACACCAAGATTATCAGCAGCTTTAGTAAAAATATCTGCTTCAGGTTTACCTTTAAGATTAAGTTGTGCCGACACTTCTCCATCAACTCTTGTTTCTATTAAATCTTGCAAATTTGCAGCTTCTAAAACCGCTTTACAATTTTTTGAAGATGAGGCAACACCAACATGAATTCCATTTTCGATAAGCTCTTTTATAAGTTTAATTGTGGAAGGAAAAACCTGAACGCCATCGCGTTTTAAGATATCATTAAACACAATATTCTTACGATTACCAATGCCACAATAAGTATTCTCTTTCACATCATCCATAGGATTCCCAAAAGGAAGATGAATATTTCGCGATTCCAAAAATGACTTAACTCCTTCATAACGAGGCTTGCCATCGACATATTTCAAATAATCATTTTCATGCGTAAATTCCAAAAATGGTTCATCAAATTCTTTTTCTCTTTCTTGCAAATAGTGGTCGAACATTTCTTTCCATGCCGTGGAATGAACCAAGGCAGTTTGAGTTATTACCCCATCAAGATCAAAAATTACAGCATCAAAATTATATTTTGTTTTCATTATTTTCTTATTAATGATTAGCAGATTTAAAAATAAATTATAAGAATTAGTAAACTACTTTTATAAGTTTCTCCTCGGTATCCTTTTCAACTTTCAAATTGTCGATAATAAATTTCTGTCTATCAGGTGTATTTTTGCCCATGTAGAAAGCCAAGATTTCTTGAATTTTAGAATCTTTATCAAGAATTACTGGCTCTAATCTAATACTTTTCCCGATAAAATGTTTAAATTCATCTGGAGAAATTTCGCCAAGACCTTTAAATCTGGTAATTTCAGGACTTGGTTTAAGTGATTCAATTGCATTAATTCTTTCAGAATCAGAATAACAGTAAATTGTTGTCTTTTTATTTCTCACTCTAAAAAGTGGAGTTTGAAGAATAAAAATATGGCCTGATTTTACTAATTCGGGGTAATATTGCAGAAAGAAAGTCAATAATAGAAGGCGAATATGCATACCGTCAACATCAGCATCAGTAGCAATAACAATATTATTATAGCGCAAATTTTCTAAATCTTCCTCAATATTGAGTGCTGTTTGAAGGAGGTTGAATTCCTCATTTTCATAAGCAGTTTTTTTACCCAAACCATAGCAATTCAATGGTTTACCTTTCAAGCTAAAAACTGCCTGAGTATTTACATTGCGCGATTTTGTGATTGAGCCGCTGGCAGAATCTCCTTCGGTGATAAACAGTGTAGATTCGAGCCTTTCCTCATTATTGCTGTCGTAATGAATACGGCAATCTCGTAATTTTTTATTATGCAAACTGGCTTTTTTTGCACTCTCTCGCGCAATTTTTTTAATGCCATCCATTTCCTTTCTTTCCTTTTCCGACTGAAGAATTTTACGATGAATGGCATCAGCAACTGCCGAATTTTTATGTAAAAAATTATCTAAATTTCTTTTAACAATGTCTATAATGTAATTTCTAACTGTTTGGCCATCAGGCTCTATATATTGAGAACCCAATTTGGTTTTTGTCTGTGATTCAAAAACAGGTTCCTGAATTTTTATTGATAATGCTGCCACAATCGACTGTCGGATATCGCTCGGATCATAATCTTTTTTAAAAAATTCTCTTATCGTTTTAACTATCGCTTCCCTGAAGGCTACTTGATGAGTGCCTCCCTGAGTTGTATGCTGACCATTTACAAATGAATAATACTCTTCGCCATATTGATTGGTAGCATGTGTAAATGCAAACTCAAAATCTCCTTCTTCAATATGAACTATTGGATAATGAATTCCATTGTCGATTTTCTGTTCAAGTAAATCGAGCAATCCATCTTTTGAAATAATTTTTAGATTGTTATAATATAAAGGCAGTCCACGATTAAGAAATGCGTAATTCCAAAGTAGCCTTTCAACATATTCTGTACGATATTTATAATTTATAAAAAGGCTTTCATCAGGAACAAACTTCATAAGGGTTCCATTTTTTTCTTCAGGAGTTGGGGCTTCCATTTCTGTCAAAAGTCGCCCACATTCATAATTTACAATTTTTGAAACTCCTTCTCTAAATGATTGCGCATAAAACCTTGATGATAAAGCATTTACAGCTTTAGTTCCAACGCCATTTAATCCTACTGATTTTTTAAAAACTTTTGAATCGTACTTTGCCCCTGTATTAATCTTAGATACGCACTCAACGAGTTTCCCGAGGGGAATACCACGGCCATAATCTCTTATAGTAACTTCTTTACCACTGATGCTTATATCTATTCTTTTTCCATAACCCATGACAAATTCATCGATGGAATTGTCGATTACCTCTTTAATTAGAACATAAATACCATCATCTGGTGAAGCTCCATCGCCTAATTTTCCTATGTACATGCCTGGACGCAGACGAATATGGTCGTTCCATTCCAAGGATTTTATACTATCTTCATCATATTGAGCTGTCATAATTCACCAAATTTGTGCAAAAATATTGCTTTGGCAAATAGCTGCCAACATTATTTTTTCTAATTTTCAACTAATTTTTGTTGAAACATCTTGTGAAATAAGTAATTCTTAAGTCATTTTGGCAATTCAAAATATATTTCAAAATTGACTTATGAAAAGGCCTTAGTATAGATTTTTAGATAAATATAGATTTACTTCTCCGACTTCTTCTTTTCTTTTTCGAGCATACCACCAAGCAAATATCCCATCAATCCGCCCCACAAAAGTGTTAGCCAAATATTTGATGTTATTGCACAACTTCCAGAGCTACAACCTATTTTATAAAAATAAATTAATCCAGCAATTAGACCGACTAAAGTACCAATTATAGATTTGAGACTAAATATTTTATAATATTTTTTATCCCATTTTAATTGATTATCTTCTATCGACATATTAATTCTTTAAGGCAGTGTTTAGATATTTTACCAAGTCTTCTTTTGAAGTTAATCCAACAATTCTTTGAACCATTTTGCCGTCTTTAAATATCAACATGGTTGGAATACTTTGAACGGAGAATCTACTGCTGGTAACTTTATTGCCGTCAACATCAAGTTTTGCAACAAGAATTTTACCATCCATCTCACTTGCAACTTGCTCAAGAATTGGTCCTTGACGGCGACATGGTCCACACCATGTGGCCCAGAAATCAACTATTACGACACCACTTTTTATCGTCTTGTCAAAATTTGAATCTGATACATTTATCACATTTGGATTACCACTTTTTCCATTAGAAGCCTTGATAGCACTTATAAGCACTGTGGAAACAAGCACTAAAAAAATTGCTGCGTACTTTAAATTTTTCATTATAAATTATTTTAAATGTTTATCAAAAATTGAAATTAATGTTTCCTTTGCTTGAATTCCATATAGCCTTTCCACCTCTATTCCATCTTTAAAAAGTATCATTGTTGGAATGTTTCTAACCGAATATTGCTGAGCTAAAAATCTGTTGTCGTCAATATTAAGTTTTGCAAGTATTAGGTTTTTAGGCAAATCATTTAGCAAATCATTAATAATAGAATCTTGAATTTTACAAGGTTGACACCATTCTGCCCAAAAATCTACCAGAACAATGCCTTTTTGTATTTGAATTTCAAAATTTAAAAAATTCAATTCAATAATTCTGTTATTAATTTTCATAACTTAATTACATATCTATATATTTGACCGCGAAAATAAAACTATAATCATTTGTTCAAGCATAAAAAAACTTAAATTCAAAGTATAAGTCGAATGAATTGATAAAGGCTTACAAGAATTCTGGTAAATAAATTGTTTTGCTTTTAGAAATGAAATGCTTCTTGATAATTTATTAGTTTTGCACAGATTTAGTCGGCTCCGTAGTTCAATGGATAGAATTTTAGATTCCGGTTCTGACGATATGGGTTCGAATCCCTTCGGAGTCACTCAATAAATAAGCACTTAATTAATTTTCAGTTAATTAAGTGCTTTTAATTTTATAAAAACTTTCCATAATAAGACTCATTATCTACATACAGAATCTAAAATGTTATCTTCAAACTTAATCAATTTTAAACTTAATTAAAGTTTGAAAATACAAAGGCAGTTCCGTATTGAATGTCATTTTCTTCTTGGTGAAAGGATGTACAATCGTAAGTGAAGCAGCATGAAGAGCAAGTCTTTTGATACCATTATTCAATTTGCCATAAATTTTATCACCAAGCACAGGGTTACCAAGTTCTGAGAAATGTACACGAATTTGATTCTTTCTTCCTGTCAAAAGATTGATTTCTAAAAGACTGCAATTGCTTGATTCTTTGATAACTTTGTATGCCGTTTGCGCCAATTTTCCTTCTGTAAAATTATTAGTTGAATACATAATATGTGCTTTATTCTCAAGCAAATAAGATGTAAGAACACCATTTTTTTCTTTGAGTTTACCACTTACAATTGCATAATATATTTTGCTAAAATTTTTCCATTCTTCCTGAAGGTATATCTTCGATATTTCACTTTTTGCAAATACCAAAACTCCAGAGGTATCTCTATCAAGGCGATGAACTATAAAAATTCTATTTTTTGATTTTGAATTACCTTTTTTTACATAGTTATTAAGAAAAAAGTAGGCCGTTTTCTCGCGCTCGCTCTCACTTCCGATGGTCAGCAAACCATGCGATTTGTCCACAACAATAATTTCTTTATCCTCATAAAGAATTTTCATACCACTTGGTTGATGCTTTTTTGAAGTTTTTTTTGCTAAGGATGAATTTTCTGGCATGATGTATAAAATTAATTTGCAAAAAAAGTTTAAAGATTAATGCTTTTTTTCAATTCCTCAGCAGTCAATATAGTGGCAAATTCATTGTGTAAACTTGCCAATGCAGTGTGATGAATTATTTCGGCAGAGAACTTTTGTCCATCTGCACCAATTTTATCAAAGGTAGCCGTGGCATCTGACACAACGAAGGTTTTGTAGCCATAATTTCCAGCCATTCTTGCCGTTGTAGAAATGCAATGGTCGGTAGTAAGTCCAACAATTATTACTTTTTTAATGCCTGCAGCATCTAACTGTTGTTGTAAGTCGGTTCCAATAAAAGCACTATTCACATTTTTTTTAATTACAGTTTCACCTTTTAAAGGTTTGACAATATCCTTAAATTCATTGCCAACATTTCCTTCAGCGAGCAATGAATTTTTGTTTGTAGAGCAATGTTTAACATGAAAAATCGGCAAATGGTTTTCCCTCCAAAATTCAAGAATTTTGGAGGCAGTATTTTCAGCTTCCAAATTGTTTCTATGCCCACCCCAAAAATTAATATCATCAAATCCTTTTTGAATGTCTATAAGTATAAGTGCTGATTTATCTATATTTTTCATCTTTTAAAATCTATTAAATTATTGATTTATTGATTAGTTTTTGCTAAAATCATCAAACTTTCTTCCATAAATTTCCATCTTTTTCATTGATGACTATCATTTCTTCCTTAGTATATCTATGAATTTTATAGTTGATTGATGCCACAAAAATTGACATAAGTGGACTTATTAAATTGAAAAATGTATAAGGCAGATATGATAAAGTTGGAACATGTAAAACCGTTGAATTAATTGCACCACAAGTGTTCCATGGCACAAGCACAGAAGTTACAGTTCCTCCATCCTCTAGTGAACGGCTGAGAAGTTCAGGTCTAAGTCCTTTACGTCTAAAAATTTTATTATACATTCTACCTGGTACCACAATGGAAATATACTGTTCAGAGGCAGTGATATTCATAAATATTGATGAAAAAATTACTGATGCTACGAGTGATCCTGTATTTTTGGCGAGCTTCACCATCGATTCTGCAATTCGTATTAAAAGCCCAACTGATTCCATCATGCCACTAAAAGCCATCGCAGTAATAATTAACCAAATAGTATCCATCATTCCTTTCATTCCAGAAGTTGAAATTAATCTTGACAAATTGGCATTTCCAGTATCGAAACTTGTAGCGCCAAAAAAACTTTGGATAATAATGCGATATGCTGCTCCAAAAAATGTATGAACATGATTGTCAATAGTTCTAATCAAGTCGGGCTGAAAAATTATAGCCGCGATTCCACCCATTAAAGCACCGAAAAATAATGCAGGAAGTGGTGGGTTTTTTTTAACTATCAGTAATATTAGAATTACTGGAATCAAAAGCAACCAAGGCGAAATATTAAATGTATTTTTTAACGATGATTGTAGTGCAAGTACTTCTGAAGCATTATCTGAACTTACATGGAAAAAACCGATTAGTAAAAATATTAATAAGGTGATAATGTATGTAGGTGTAGTTGTAATAAGCATATAACGAATATGTGTAAAAATATCAGTACCAGCCATTGCAGGAGCAAGATTAGTGGTATCAGAAAGAGGCGAAATTTTGTCTCCAAAATAAGCTCCAGAAATTAATGCGCCGGCAACCAATCCTGGGGAAAAACCTTGTGCAGTGCCAATACCCAAAAGAGCTACACCAACTGTGGCAACTGTTGACCAAGAGCTGCCAGTAGCCAAACTTACTACGGAGGCAATTATTAATGTTGCAACAAGAAAAATTTTAGGGTTTAGAATACCCATGCCGTAATATATCAAGGTGGGAACTACACCGCTGAGCATCCAAGTACCTGAAAGTGCACCTATCATTAGAAGAATTAGAATTGATGACATGGAATCGCTAATATTTTTAATCATAAATTTGCTCATCCTTTTGAATTTCACATTCAAAACAATACCGATGATGCCAGCAACAAAAGTGGCAAATATTAAAGCCATTTGATTTGGTCCGCTGATAGAATTATCTTGCCAGATTCTTATATTAGTGAAAAGTAAAATTATTAAAACTATTATTGGAATAAGAGCTAAAATTAGCGTTGGTCTCTTAATATGTTTATCATTCATTTTTCAAACATAGATATTTTTTCTGTATTAGATTGCAAAATAAATTGAAATATAAGAAAATAAATTTGATAAATTTTATACATGGCTTAGTTTTTTAAATGCTTTTCCGAGATAACTAATTATATCAGAAGCTATTAGAGACTCATGACTTTGATTTCTAAGAGCTAAATCAGCAGCTAAACCATGAACATAAACTCCAAGAAGGGCTGTTTCTCTCGATGAATAACCCTGAGCCAAAAGTCCAAGTAATATACCGCTAAGTACATCTCCACTTCCAGCGGTAGCCATTCCAGGATTTCCTGTATTATTAAAAAAAAGCGATCCATCAGGACAGCTTACTGTCGAATGCGCGCCTTTTAAGATTATATATACTTTATATTTTTTGCTCAATTCCTTTTGCTTCTCAATTCTTTCAAAGTGATTAGACGACTTGCCAGCTAACCTTTCAAACTCCTTTAGATGAGGAGTAAAAATGGAATTAGGAGCAATGAAACTTAACCAAGTTTTGTTCTCTGAAATTATATTTATAGCGTCGGCATCAAAAATTATGGGCTTCGGAAATTCTTGTATTAAGAGTTTTAACGCATTGACTGTCAACTTATCTGTACCAATTCCGGGACCTACTGCAATACTGCTAAAACATGATAAATTTGGAATCTCTGTAAAAATATCTTCAGAAAAATCAATGCTTAACATTGCTTCAGGAACAGATGTTTGAAGAGGCAAAACAGCTTTCGAAGGCAAATGAGTTGTCAATAAACCGACACCCGACCGCATACAAGCTTTGGAAGATAAAATTGAAGCTCCAGTTTTATTTTTGCTTCCAGCAATAAGCAAGGCATGGCCATAATTTCCTTTATGTGAGAATTTTGTTCTTTTTTTAATCAAGTGTGTTATTATACTCGATTCCAGCAATATAGCCTCAGGCACAACGCCATCAATAAAAGTTTTGCTTAATCCGATAGGTATAATATGAAGTTCTCCTACATAAACATCATTCTCTGGCATCATCATAGAAAGTTTTGGAAACTGAAGACTCAAGCAAACATCTGCTTTAATAATCATATCGTTACTTGTTTGCGTTTTGTCGGCAAATAATCCTGATGGAATGTCGATAGAAATCACTATGGAATTTGTTTTGTTAATGGCTGAAATGATGCTTCCAACAAGATTATCTGCTGGTCTATTTAATCCTGAACCAAATATTGCATCAATAATAACATCCTGATTATTAAGATTTGGGAAATCAGAATACTGCTTGATGGTTTTAATTTCTAAACTTCTTACGGATTTTGCTTTTTCGATATTAATGGTAAAGTCGGAGGAATAATTTTTGCTTATCTCAATAATATAAACACTTACAATAAAATCAAAATTAGCAAGCAAACGAGCAATCACAAGTCCATCGCCTCCATTATTTCCAGGTCCAACAAAAACTGAAACATTTTTGCTTTTATCAATTATATTTTTAATGTAATTGAAACAGTTTATTCCAGCTCTTTCCATTAAATCGATACTTTTTATTGGCTCGTTTTCAATAGTAAATTCATCTGCCTCACGAATTTTATTTACACTTAATATATTCATAATCAATACATTTAAGGCATATTAATAAATATTTTATACACATTTGCAAATTCCGCTTTACTTCGCCATAAATATTCCATAAATTTACGTAGTTTTTTTATACCAATTCTTAATTTATATAATTCAGTAAGCTTTGAATTTAGGATTTAGAAAAATTGCCAGGAGAGTTCTAACATATTTTTTTCATGAAAAAGTCAGTATTAATAAAAAATAATATTAACGAAATTGGTAGGTTAAAAGATATTTCTCAAGAAATTGTTAATGATTTTGAGTTAGATAATAACTTAATTTTTAATTTAAATTTAATTCTTGAAGAAGTAATATCAAATATTATTTTTTATGGATTGGAGAAAAATTCAATTTCAGATATCGAAATTCATATTGAAATAAAAGACAAATTATTAATATTGGAAATAATCGATGAAGGAATTTTTTTTAATCCATTAATTTATATTTCAGACTCACAAAATGATTATAAAGAAGAGAATAAAATTGGAGGCCTGGGAATATTATTAATAGAAAAGCTGAGTAAATCTCTTGAATATCAATATTATGATAATAAGAATCATCTAATAATATATCTATAGACATGAATAAATTAGAAAAAATTGAAATATTTAATTTGATTATAATACTGAAACATTAGAAAAACTAATAAATAAATAATTATGGATTTAAATTTTGAAAAAACGGATAAGGCATTGGTTTTAAACATTGTTGGCAGGCTCGATACAGGTAATTATGAGCAAGCTTCTGAAGCAATAAACCAAAAAATAGATGAAGGTGCAAAATCAATTATTGCCGATTTATCTCTTATGGATTATATCTCCAGCTCTGGATTAAGAGTATTTTTAATGGCTTTGAAAAGGTTAAAAGCCCTTGGAGGCCAAATTATTTTATGCAGTATTCAGCCGAAAATTCAAGAAGTTTTTGAAATTTCTGGATTTAATACTTTGTTTATTATTACAAAAAATCTTGAAGCAGCATCGAATAAAATTATTAAATAATTTATTTTAAAACTATGAACGAGAATCAGTTTTTTTTAAATATTGCCGAGGAAATTTATCTTTTAACTATAGATGAAAACGGTAATCAACATCAAAACTTTAGAAATCAAAGGTTTGACATAATCATAGCATCCTCTATACTCATGGAGCTTGCTATGCGACATATTATCGATACTGATATGAATTCTGTTATACCAGATAAAATGGATTTTACTGGCGACATAATTCTTGATGATGCAATTGATGAAATGAAAAGCAATAACTCGAAAAAAGAAATATCAGAATGGATTTCACATATTTCATTACATGGTCAATTTTATAGAGATGAAATAATTTCGACACTTATTGGCAAAAAGGTTTTAAAACTTGAAAACAAAAAAACTCTTTGGTTTTTTGCCTCCAGAAAATATCCTTTGCAGAATGATAAAGAAGTAAAAGAAGTAAGACTTCGATTAAGAGATTTGATATTTAGTAACGAATTGCCAGATATTCGCGATATAGTATTGATAAGTATTCTACATCATGCAAAACTAATAAATACTCTGCTAACTAAGTCAGAATCTATCAAGTTCTCAGCAAGAATTGAACAAATTGCAAAAATGGATTTTATTGGTCAAGCTATATCTAAATCATTATCAGATTTTAGCATAAATGAAATAATTGGTTCTAAAATTAGAAATATTCTTAAAGAAAAAACTCCAGAAGAGAAATTACAAGAACATATTGAAGAATTGAAAAATAAATTTAAAATTAATGACGATTCAAAGCTTCCATCGTGGTTAAGAAAAGGAACCCATCAATATAAGGCAAGCTTGCAGTATGTATCTGAAGTAGGCACAGCAGAAATTACCTTTAATCCAAAGACGAGAAAATACTCTAAATTGAATTTCACCTATTATGGGCGCATGGGTGGAGGAGAAGTCTAAATTGATTTGCAAAACACTTTAAAAAAAACCCAGAAGCAAGAACTTCTGGGCTATGGATCACTCTATGAGAGTTATGTAATATTTTTTCACAAAATTAAACAAGCATTTTCTTAAAAAAAACACCTATTTAAGGTATTTTTAGGGTATATTTTAAAAAATAAATTGATTTTAATCTATTTAAACAGTTAACTATAATTCTTTAATACGCTGTTTTTCAACTCTTTTAGCAATTATTATACTTATTTCATAAAGTCCAAGAAGCGGAGTAGCAACAAGAATTTGACTGAATATGTCAGGAGGAGTAATTATAGCAGACAAAATAATTAATATCACTATTGCATGTTTTCTATAAGTTTTTAGAAATACAGCTGTTACAATACCCATTCGAGCCAGAAAATATATAAGTACTGGAAGTTCAAAAACAATTCCTGTAGATATAGATATCATAACAACAGTGCTGATATATGAATCTAATCTTATTGTGTTTACAATGTCAGGAGTAAGAGTATAAGTATAAAGAAAATCTAATGCAAGAGGCACTATGATGAAGTAGCCAAATGACAGACCAATTAAAAAAAGAAAGCTTGTGATAATAACAAAACCACTTATTCCTTTTCTTTCTTTAACAGAAAGTGCTGGTCGAATGAAAAGCCAAATTTCTGTCAATATATATGGCATCGAAATAATAATTCCCGAAACAAAGGTAATAAGCATGTGACTTCTAAACTGCCCACCAAGCTCAAAATTAACTATTGGAAAGTCAACTCTATTTATACACAAGGAATCAGTATTTAGAAAATGGCCTAATTGACAAAATAATCTGTTGGAAATAAAATCAGCACTTTTGGGTCCTAATATTATAGTTCCATAAATAAATTCCTTGAAAAAAAAAGCAATTACTGAAAATACAACAACAGCAGCTACCGACCTCATCAAAGTATAACGCAAAACCTCAAGATGATCCCAAAAAGTCATGTTATCATCTTGAGCATCAATGTTTTGAGCCATATTATTTTCTTAAGTCATTTGTAGGATCAATCTTTTTCATCTCATCCTTTACTTCTTTTAATTCGTCCTGCAGACCATTGGTGGCATCTTTAAATTCTTTTACACCTTTGCCTAAACCACGCATCAATTCAGGAATTTTTTTGCCACCAAAAAGCAACAAAACCACAGCAAGTATGATAATTATTTCTGAACCGCCAACCATACCAATTAATATAGAATCTATCATAATTATTAAAATTTAAGACTACAAAAATACTATATTATTTCTTTATTGTTATTTATTGTTTTTCATATTTATTAATGTGATTAAAAAAATCGGAGAAAATTATTAGCAAGTATTTATATAAGTTCAATTTTTATTAGAATATATAATTGAATACTTTGAAAGGATGTTTGAATATTTTAGAAATATTAATTTTCTTAAAAATCTGTTTTATTTTTTGCATGTTTGGAAAAACAAAAAGGGCTGTCTAATTTTAGAACAGCCCTTTGTAATTATTGTAATTCAGATAGTTACCTTATCAAAGTAACAGAGCCACGTTTTTCGTAGAGTTGACCATCGGAGGTTGTAAATCTTACATAATAAGTATAAACACCTTGTTCAGCTTTTTCGCCTTGATAGATTCCGTCCCAACCGACATTTATC
>MNXP01000019.1 GCA_001872625.1 Bacteroidetes bacterium CG2_30_33_31 | reverse complement strand
ATAATTTCCGTCTTTGTAAACTTTTGCCCAATCTGTTTTGTACATTCCGAAAGGAAATATTTCTTCATATATTGGGCTAACAATTTCTTTTCCATTGACATCTATAAATCCATAATTTCCGTCTTTGTAAACTTTTGCCCAATCTGTTTTGTACATTCCGAAAGGAAATATTTCTTCATATATTGGGCTAACAATTTCTTTTCCATTGACATCTATAAATCCATAATTTCCGTCTTTGTAAACTTTTGCCCAGTCTTTTTGATATTCATTAAAACTGAATATTTTTTCATATTTTTCTTGACCTAAAAGAGAAATAGAAAACATTATCGTCGAAAAAAGTAATACGAATGATTTCATGCTTCTTTATTTTTATATTGATATTATTGTAAATCAAAAGTATAAAACATTTTGATAAAGAAACAATAAAATAATAATATTATTTTTCGCCTAATTAAATAAAATTGTTGAGCAATAATTTTCTCTGAAAAATTTTATCTTCTTAATTACATATCAACATCACCACCACCAAAACCATTGCTCTCATTCATACTGCGCTTTTCTTTGTAGTTGTTTATTTTATATGATACATGTAAAGTTAGAACAGGAGATTTACGATAAAATTTATTATGATTTATAAAATTTTCACCAATTGAATTATAGTCAAATTTCATTGTATTGAAAATATCTCTTGCCGAAAAGGTTAGCGAAAGCTTTTTATTAAAGAAATCTTGACGAATAGAGGCTGAGGTTATAAAAGATGCAGCTCTTTTTCCCTGTGCTGTAACCGAAGGCCCATTATAAAAACCATTGATTTGAAATTTTGTATTCGTAGCAATATCCATATTCAAGTTGCCACGCATATCGAAATTATCGGAGCTTGTATTCACGTCTCCAAGTATGGCGTTTCTGCCAATGAGAAGATAATAGTAATAATTGCCGCTAATATTGAAATTTAGCCATTTTAACATTCTAACATTTAACATCAATTCAACGCCTGCTGAATGGTCGCGATCGAGATTTCCAAATGTCATGCTAACCAATCCAGTGGTATCAACAGACTGATAACGGCTGATTACATTTTTTGTGGTATGATAATATCCCTCCAACGAAAATGATGATTGTTTGATAGATTTTTGGTAAGAAAGTTCGATGTTATCCATATATTCTGGCAAAAGTTCTGGGTTTCCAACACGTATCATTTTGCTATTCATATATCTAATTCCAGGCTCAAGTTCATGGCCGTCAGGTCTTTCTATTCTGCGGCTATAGCTTAATAATATTTGGTGATCGTTTTTAAATTTCTTAGAAAAATGTACTGTAGGAAAATAATCTAATCTATTGATTTTGAAGCTATAATCCTTAGCTTTATCAAATACATTTCTATAAGTATATTCACCTCTTAGCCCAAACTGGTATCCAAAAGTTTTGTATTCTCCAGAATAAGTGAAATAAGCAGAATAAATATCTCTTGTAAAATGCATATCATTACAATAAAGTGGGTTTGTTATTAGAATGTCATTTGAATCATATTCAGAGAATTTAATAACATGATATTCGGGTCTTAAACGAGCTTGTAATCCAGCTTCAATTCTATTTTTATTTTTCAGATATTTTGTCAAATCCACATTAAATCTATAATCCGGGGCTTCTTCGGTTTCTTCGGATGTGTTGCCAGATATCCTTTTGGATTTATTAATCATATCATAATCCGAAAGATATTCGTTGCTTGAATCTTTTCCTAAATCTGAACCGTTGGAATAATAAGCAAATGATTGAATTTTGCTTCCCAATTTATCGAGTTTATGCTCCCAATTTAGTGTGAATTTATAATATTTCCTACTGTTGAACCCCGGATTTTCGCTTATGGTGTAAACATCAACAGTTTGAGGTAATGTGTATTCATGAATTTTGCCTGAAGAAATATTCAAAGAGTTAGATTCATTGTACGAACCTTCGATGCTAAACAAGTCATTATCATCTATTTTGTATTCTAAACCTCCTTTTAGAATATAACCATCTCTTGACCTGCCTCTGTTCATTTGAGTATGTCTATAAGAGGTTACACCACCAAATGTTGTTGAAAGCTGACCTTCTCCAAATACTGGATTATTGCCTATATCAAATCTACCGCCTATAAAAAAATTGAATTTGCCAATATTATATGACAAATTTGTATTGAAATTATATTGATTAAATGATGCTACGGAGAAATCAATTATGCCAGAGAGTCCTTGTTTTATATTTTCTTTAAGCACTACATTTATTATTCCGGTCATGCCATCTGGATCGTATTTAGCTGAAGGATTGGTAATTATCTCTATATTTTTAATTGCACTTACTGGTATTTGCTGCAAGGCATCGCTGCCTTTGAGTGGAGTAGGGCGTCCATTGACAAGCACTGTAAAACTTCCGCTGCCACGTAATGCCACGTTGCCATCAATATCAACAATTACCGATGGAACATTCTCAAGTGCTTCTATCGCAGTACCTCCGGATGAATTCAAATCTTGACCAACATTTACAACTTTTCTATCGATTTTATATTCTACAAAAGTTTTTTCTGCAGTGATTTCAACACCTTGCAGGTTGGAATATGATGGTACAAGAAATATTTGGTTTAAATTTAGATTCATATTTGGTGGCCGAAGCATTATATTCTTTATAGTATAGCGTTCGTAGCCAATAAATTTAATTAAAAGATAATATTTGCCAGGGTTAAGATCCTCTAAGGTAAATGCGCCATTTTCGCCCGACATAATACCAGAAACAAGGCTTGAATCGCGCATGCTATAGAGAGCTACGCTTGCATAAAGCACTCTTTGGCTTGTATTTTTGTCGATGATATTTCCACTAATGCTTCCTTTTGGTATTTCGCCCCCCATATTGGCTGGCCTTTGAGCGTTGATAATAGTTGTGGAATAGATAAATAAAATAATGGTTAGATATTTTTTCATAAAAACATAAACTTAATAAAATTGTAAAAATCAGATATTGAATAGATTGTAAAAATAAATTAATGTATAAATTTTGAACTTTACCTGAGACAAATATGTATAAATTAACTTGCACTGGATTGTGAAAAATATATAAATATTTTCAATAAATGTTAGTCAGAATATTTTGATGATTGGAATCTATGATTTTTGTTAAAAGAAATTTTAGCTTATTATCAAAAATCAAAGAAAAAGACTGCCAATTTGGAATGCTGCAAAGGCAAAGATCCATGCCAAAGTTGTAGTGTAAACTGCTACAAAAAGTGCCCATTTCCATCCACCTGCTTCTCTTTTTACTGCTGCAATTACCGCTACACATGGGAAATAGAAGAGAATAAAAATAATAAATGCAAAAGCAGATGCCTTATTATAAACATTTTCGCCCTTGTGAGGACCTTGAGTGAACTTTGCGTTCTGCAGTTTAGTTTTTAAATTAGAACTACCTTCATCTGCCACATCCGATTGGTAAAGAACTCCCATTGTAGAAATAACTATTTCCTTTGCTGCCATGCCTGTGATAATGCTTATTCCCATTCTCCAATCAAACCCAAGTGGCTTTATTGTAGGTTCAATAAAATGGCCTATTTGCCCAATAAAAGATTTTTCGCTTCTTTCTGATTCTTTCAATATTTTAATATGTTTCAATTCATTGTTTTTTAGAATATTAATGCTATCATGATTAATATTTATAGCATTGTTTTGATTCGATAAAGCTTGATATTTTAACTCAACTTTATTTTGAAGTTCGTCGTAATTTTTAGAAAAACTTATCTTCGTTGGAAAATAATTTAATGCCCAAATTAATATTGAGGCAATCATAATAAAGCCACCCATTTTCTTTAGATATAGTTCTGCTTTAAACCACATGTGCTTAACAATGGTTTTGCCAGTGGGAAGGCGATATGGAGGCAACTCCATAACGAATGGAAGTTCCTTTGCTTTTAAAAGAGTTTTACGAAAAACTAAAGCCATCGCTCCAGCCATCAAAATACCAATGGTGTAAACTAAAAATAGGGTGGATCCAGGATATTTAGGAAAAAATGCGCTGATTATTAATACATAAACTGGCAACCTTGCCGAGCATGACATAAATGGAGTTATCAAAATTGTTATCAGCCTGTCGTTTCTGCCTTCTATGGTTCTTGTGGCCATTATTGCTGGCACATTGCAGCCAAAGCCCATCAAAAGAGGAATAAATGAACGACCGTGAAGCCCAACTCTATGCATAATTTTATCCACAATAAAAGCTACTCTTGCCATATAACCTGTGTCTTCCATAATGGAAATGAAAAAAAAGAGTATCAAAATGTTTGGAAGAAAGACCAGTACTCCACCAACACCGCCAATTATTCCATTCACAATTAGAGCTTTAATCATTCCATCTGGAAGTAGTTGACTTATTCCTGCGCCAAATTTATCTACAAGCCACGTTAACCATTCTTGTGGATATGCTCCAACAAAAAATGTTGCTTGAAACATTACCCACATAAAGAAAATAAAAATCGGGAAACTATAAAGTCTATTGGTAATAATGTCATCTATTACTTTTGTCATAAGCCTTTTATCGGGCTTGATGTTTTTTTTGTATGTTTCTTTTAATGCTCCATCGATAAAACCATATTTTGCATCTGTAATTGCTGATTCAACTTTGTCGTTATAATAATTTTCGATTTTCTGAATTCCATTATTTGTCGATTCAAGAATATCGAGTTTATTGCCGCATTTTTCGATTATTTCTATGGCGTGGCTGTCTTCTTCAAGTAATTTTATAGCAAGAAAGCGTGATGATATTTTGTTGGTTATTAGATGGTTGCCCTCAATTTTTAAATATTTTTGAATATCTTTAATAGATTCTTCGAGATATTTTCCATAGTTGATGTGAATATGCCTAACGATTGGGTCTTTATCTTCAAAAACTTCAATAATTTTATCAAAAAGTTTGTTGATGCCGATATTTTTTTTGCCGATGGTTTCAATAAATGGTATTCCCAGCAGGCTCGAAAGAGCAGGTGAATTTAAAAAATCGCCATGGTTTTCCATTTCGTCGAACATATTTATTGCTCCAACTACTTTGATATCCATGTCGATTAACTGGGTTGTAAGATATAAATTTCGTTCAAGATTTGAGCCATCTATAATATTTACAACAACATCGGGCATCTCATTTATTACATGTTTTCTAACAAATAATTCTTCGGGAGTAAATGCCGTGAGCGAATACGTTCCTGGTAAATCTGTTAGCTCGAATTTTATGCCTTTATATTTATAGCTTGCGTTTTTTGAATCTACTGTTACTCCGCCATAATTTCCAACTTTTTCGTGAAGACCTGTTACTTGGTTAAAAATTGTAGTTTTTCCGCAATTTGGATTGCCCACAAAAGCAACTTTTATAATTTTTTCTATTGCGTCAGTTCCTTTATTATAATGGCTCCTTTCTTGAAAAGTGCCAAAATAATTGTCGCTCATAGTTGTTTTTTCGTCACTTTGGAAAACTTCTATCAATTCTGTTTCCTCGTGCCGTAAAGAAATTTGGTAACCCATAATTGAATATTCAACTGGATCCATCAAGGGTGCAAATTTGATAACTAACACTTCTTTTCCAACCACAAACCCCATTTCCATAATCCTACGACGAAATGCCCCACGCCCTCTTACCTTGGTAATAATTCCTTTTTCGCCTTCTTTTAAATCACTAAGTTTCAATATTTCTAATATTTGAGTTCGATTTATTTCTTTTGCAAGAATATTGTTTATTTTGATTAATATAAATACCAACATATTGTGATATTTCACTAATATTCCAATTTCATGATTATTATTGGTTTTTGGTGGCAAAATTTGAGAAATAACAAGCAACATATTTCTAATTAACTCTATAATTCAATTAATTTGACAAATAAATGTTTTTGCATCGGAGTCATCATAAAATTTAGAATTTCTGTTAATATTTATATGTATGATAACTGTTTATTAAATATTTCTATATCAAGTAAATAGATTATATATTTTACTTTTTTAAATCCATAAAATACAATTTAATAAAAATGTGAAGATTTATTCTTGATATTTATCTATTGCCAACCATATATTTGCCAAGCTGCTATAAGCTTTATTTAGTAAAGCAAATTTTTTTTAAACAAATATTACTCTCATGAAGAAGAAATTAATGGCTATTGACGATGAAAAAAGCATCAGATTTATTTTGGAAAGCACTTTCAAATCTGATTATGATATTATCTCTTGGGACAACGGTTTGGACGCATTGAATGATTTACAATCGGGGAACTTGCCTGACTTAATAATTTGTGATATAGAAATGCCTCAAATGGATGGTTTCGAGTTTATTACGCAAGTTAGAGCAAGTGGATTTTTTGATGATATACCTCTAATAATGCTTTCCGGAAAAGAAGATTCCAAGGATAAAGTGAGATGTTTTGAAACCGGAGCCGATGATTATTTGTTAAAACCATTTAACCCAAAAGAGCTAAAAGCTAGGATATCTCGCCGTTTGAAATCAAGGGATATGTTCCTCGAAAGATTTGGTAATTAATTTATTAACAAAGTTCATAATAAAAAAAATTATGGAAAATAATAAGATTAAAATTTTATTTATTGGCGAGAATAATTCATTTGTAGAGCCATTATCTCTTGACGAAAGATTTGATATTTCGCAGAAAGCCAATGGAATTGCAACATTAAATTGGTTGGAGAGCAATAGAAATTTACATTTCGATGCAATCTTATGCAATATGTTTATGAGAGGTGTTAATGGTATTGCATTTTTTGAAGAGCTGAAGCATAAAAAATATTTACAGACAAAAACTCCTTTTATTTTAGTGAGTCGAAATTTCCGACAACCATTGAGGTTGAATTCCTATAATATTGGTATCGATGACTATTATTGTAGCCCATTGAGTGCGGATAGACTCTACAATAGAATTGCATATCTTAAAAAATATAAAGATGAATATATTTACAATCTCGACAAAGTAAAAGGTGAAAAATTAGAGGTTTATAAAACTCCATTTCTAAAAAGAACCTTTGATGTGGTTATGGCATCATTTGCTTTGCTTGTGTTGTCGCCAATATTTATTCTTACTGCGATGGCAATTTATGCCGAATCTCGAGGCAAGGTTTTTTATGCATCAAAACGAGTAGGGAAAAACTTTAAGACTTTTGATTTTTATAAGTTCCGTTCAATGTATCCTAATGCAGATCAACGTATTAAAGAAGTTGCGCATCTCAATCAATATAAAGGAATTACTGTTGAAGATAAATGCTCTTTATGCGAAAAACTTCCAGATGGTGAATATTGTTCTCCAACTTATTTGGACGACAGCGGAAAGACTGTTTGCGAAAGAATCATTAAAATGAGAAGACAAGCTGAGGTAGCATTTATGAAAATTGAAAATGACCCCAGGATTACAAAAGTTGGTAAATTTATTAGGAACACAAGTATAGATGAGTTGCCACAATTTGTAAATATTCTAAAAGGTGATATGAGTTTTGTGGGCAATAGACCATTACCAGTTAGTGAAGCCAATGCGCTGACTAAAAGCGAAAAAGGAAAAAGATTGGAACTTGGAATGCGTTTTCATTGCTCCGCTGGACTTACTGGTTTGTGGCAAGTGGAACTTCGAGGTAGAACAGGTAAAATGTCGGAAGAAGAAAGATTTGAACTCGACAAACAATATGCCTGCGAAAATTCTTTCGGTAAAGATCTAATTCTGCTTTTCAGAACCTTCTTTGTCTTTCTGAAAAATCAAAACGTTTAGTCATGAAAAAAATATTTTTATACGGATTTTTTAAACCAATATTATTAAGCATCAGTATTATAGTGATGCTTTTGCCATTTAAATTATTTTGCCAAAACGGAATATTTGCCGACTCCACATTCTATTCAAACTTCACTGATAGTCTGAAAATAGATTCAACAGCCTTGGATAGAATTTTGCCTCTTAACGCTTTAATTGATTCAGCTTATGTCAACTCAGCATTGCTCAAGAGCCAAGATAAACAAATCCTTATTCGCGAACTTTACAAAAAATCTATTAACCATGAGTGGCTGAAATACATAAATATTTTTGCTACAACAAATTATGGAGTTTATGATAATCTCGTTTCTGTACAAGACCAAAGTTTTGTAGGAAGTACTATAAATACTGGCAATTCTTTTCGATGGTCGGTAGGCATTACACTGAGCGGCGCACCGATTTATGATTTATTTAATAAACCTAATTACAATAAAATCAGAACTTTAGAAGCTGAAAAAGATATTGATTTTAAAGAAGATATGAAATTGAGATTGAAAGAAATGATTATCAATCAATATTATCAAACGAAACTTTCTTATGATATGATGATAGTTGCAAGCAAAAATGTTTATTCGAATTTTACTCAATTGGTTATGAGTGAGGATAAATTTACCGATGGCGAATTGGAAATTTATTCTTTGGCTAACGTGCGCGAAATGTATTATAAGTCAATGTTTACTTTTCTGAAAAATGAATCTGATTTTCATGCAAATTATTTGATTTTAGAATCAATTTGTGGAATTAAATTTTAACTAAAATGGATATAAAACAATTTATAAAACTTATACAGAAAAACATTTATATTTTGCTGGGAGTTCCAATCTTATTAGCTATGTTAGTTTGGTATTTTACAAGAAATGAAGCAAAGATATATTCTTCATCTACAACAATTTACACTGGTATTGCTTCAGGAATGTCATTAGTTTCTCAAGAGCCACGGAATGTAGATTTCTTTGGGGTAAAAATTGTTTTCGATAACTTTATCAACATAGTTACTTCACGCGAAACTATGGAAGAAGTTGGTATTGAGTTATTCGCTCAAAACCTCATGTCTAATGGCAAAAATGATGAGCTGATAACGGCTTCGCATTATAGAGATTTAGTTAAAAGAACGCCAAAAGCCATAAAGAATTTGATAGTACCCAATGATTTAGAAACCACCAAATTAAATATGGTGAAATATAAAAATCTTAGCGATACTAACTTCATATATAAGCTTTTAAATCTTGAAGACCAGCATTATAGCGTGAAATCGATTTCAAAAATTAAAGCTATCAGAATAGATAATTCAGACCTTATAAAAGTTGAATATTCAAATGATGACCCTGGCATTACAAAACAAACACTCGTTATTTTGACTAAAGTTTTTATGGCAAAATATCGCGATATGAACCAAGGACAAAGCTCCAGTGTAGTTAAATATTTTGAAGATCAAGTGGTTATTGCAGCGCAAACACTAAAAGAAGCTGAGGATAGATTGCTCCAATTTAATCAGCAAAACGACATCATTAATTATTATGAGCAAAGTAAATATATTGCTGCTCAAAAGGAGGAGTTGGGAGTTAAAATTCAGAATATTCGTATGGATTTGGTTTCTGCTGAAGCAGCTGTAAATGAACTTGAATCGAAACTTGGTCAAAAAGCTTTGATAAGTCTTAAAAGCAAAAATATCATAAAGTTACGTAATCAGTTATCTGACTTAACATCAAAAGATACTTATTTGAAAACCACCAATGAGGATGGAAAAAATGACAAAAAACTGGTGAAAGTGGCCAATGACATCAGAGAATTAAAGACTGATTTGCAATTGGAGATAAAAAAACTCAGCTCTATTTCTGAAACTAAGGAAGGCCTTCCAATTCGTCAAGTTTTAACTTCATGGCTCGAAAATATTGTGAAACTTGAAGAAAGCAAAGCTCAGCTAAGTATTCTTAACGAAAGAAAAATGGAATTTGAGCAAACGTACAAAAGATTTGCTCCTTTAGGCGCTACTATGAAACGCATTGAAAGAGAGATTAATGTGGCCGAACAAGCATATCTTTCGCTTCTTAATAGTTTGGGTTTGGCCAAACTAAAACAGCAAAATATTGAGATGTCATCATCTTCAGAAATTGTTGATGCTCCATTTTTTCCCATTACAGCTCAGCCATCAAAAAGAAAGATTTTGGTTGCTGCCGCTGGTATCATTGGATTCATTTTTACTCTTGCTTTAATAATTATTCTCGAATACCTCGATACTACAATTAAAAATCCTGATAGACTTAAGAAACTTACCGAGCTCGAATTGGCTGGAATTTTCCCGAAACTGGGCAATTATTCAAAGCGAATAAATTTCGATTTTGTTAAAAATAGGATGGTTGAATTGATAACGCAAAGCATCAATTATAACCTTGAAAATGTTGATCATAAAACTAAAATTGTTACTGTTTTTAGTACTCAAAATGTTGAGGGGAAGACTGTCTTGACAACTAATTTGGCTAATATGCTTGGAAGTTTTGGATTGAAGGTTTTGCAGTTAAACTATAAATCCTTTACCAACAAAGATTTTGACGAAACTGTAGATAATCCCCAGCATACTTACTTTGAATATGTAAAAAATAGCAATTTTCCAGAAGTAAAGACTATTGATGAATTGTTGGGAAATGATATAAAATCAAGTGATTATGATTTCA
Source organism: Bacteroidetes bacterium CG2_30_33_31 (assembly GCA_001872625.1). GTDB lineage: Bacteria > Bacteroidota > Bacteroidia > Bacteroidales > UBA1556 > UBA6267. Next base: position 17,026 of record MNXP01000019.1, on the reverse strand, counting down.
TCTTTGTTGAATTTCCATCTATAATTTATTACCAATATCCAGTGAAACTGATGTCCGATAGCGATTTGAATCTTCTGGTAGTTCGTTCCAATAGAAATTGGACAAAGGCAGATACAAATGCATTGAATATTGTAAAATCAGCCAATAAAAAGCTACCAATTGTGGTTCTCAATGGTGTTGATTTAGATACAATTGACCTTGTTCTCGGTGAGATTCCAAAACAAAGAAGCAGAATCAGGAGGATTGTAAAAAAACTTCTTACTTTGCAACTTCGCTCCAAATACACTTTCAAATAATGAAAATAAAGAAAATGATTTTTGCCATAGTGTATGAAAGAAATACTCTTTCATTAATTGGCAATTTAACTTATGCAGTTTTTGGATTTCTGAGCTTTATTCTTTTAACGAGAGCTTTGCCACAAGAAGAATTTGGTTCCTATATTATTTATGTTACCATGGGAAGTTTTATCGACCTTTTTAGATTTGGCCTCACGCGCAATTCTATTATACGATTTCTTTCAGGAGCAAAAGGAGAGGAGCGCCTTAAGATATTAGGTTCTAATGTTTTAATAGGAATTATTCTTATTATTATTATAAGCATTTTAATCTATTTAACATTGTTTCTTTGGCATGATGAAATTGACAGAAGTAGCTTTCAATACTTCTTTTACTATTATCCAATACTTGCAATATCTAATTTGTTTTGGAATAATGCACTTTCAGTTTTGCAGTCGTGGCAGGCCTTTGGAAGAATTTTGCTTCTTAGAATGGTAAATATTGTAAGTTTTGTGTTTTTTCTAATAGCCAACGCTTACTTTTTTCATTACGGAATTGTGGTAATAATTTGGGCAAATATTGCTTCAAATGTCTTTTCTTCTATGCTAAGCCTGATAAAAAAATGGGACGGCACAAATTTTTTGAAATATGCTACCCAGAGAAATAATAAAGAGATAATTGATTATGGCAAATATGCCGCGGGCACAATGATTGGAAGCAGTCTTTTGCGATCGGCAGATACTTTTTTGATTGGTATTGCTTCAATATTTGGTTCAGTGGGTGTGGCTAAATATGCTATCCCTCTTAAACTTACCGAAGTAATAGAAATTCCTTTACGCTCATTTATGGCCACTGCTTTTCCAAAACTTTCAAAAGCAAATATCGAAAAGAATAGATCATTGTGGACAGAAATATTTTATAGTTACGGAGGGGCTATTGAGCTCATGTTCATCCCTTTCATGATAGTATTATATATTTTTGCACAGCCAATAGTTTTAATTCTCGGTGGTGATGGTTATAAAGATTCGTTAGAATTAATGACTTCAATTTTTAGAATATTTGTCATTTATGGCCTTATTTTACCATTGGATAGAATCACAGGCGTGGCGCTTGATAGCATAGGTAAACCTGATAAAAACTTATGGAAAGTCATTTTTATGGCCAGTACAAATATCATAGGCGATATGATAGCAATTTATTGGTTTCAATCGCTTTATGGCGTAGCCTTGTCAACCATATTGAATACGGTTGTAGGATTATTCATGGGCTTTTACTTTCTTAATAAATACGAAAAAATGAATTATTCTCAACTTTGGATTCAAGGTATAAAATTTTATAAACAGTTATATATCAAAGTAAAAGATAGTATAGGTAGATAATGAAAATATTTGATGAAGAAAAAGGCTCATCTATTTTGCGCAAACCTTTAGGCTTTGTAGTGCTGCTTTTTGCTGTTTTCATTTCAGCGAAAATGATTGCAAAAGGTGGTATGATGTCGGGAATGGTTTTGGTGATGCTACCGATATTAGCAATATATCTAAATCTTGTTTTTAATAATCCACGTTATGGATTGATGTCCGTTTTTGTAGTCGAATTTTTCGTTCTTGGTCTTGGCAGATACATTAGCGGAATACCAATTGGACTCGCCGTTGATGGATTATTATTTCTCACCTATTTAGCCTTAATTTTTAAGAACTTCTATCAAGGCGTTGATTGGTCAAAAGCAAAAAGTTTGCTTACTTATCTTTCTATGATATGGTTTGGATATGCAATTTTGCAGTTAGTTAATCCTGAAGCAGTAAGTCGTGCAGCATGGTTTTATGCTATGAGAGGTGTTTCTCTTTATATGGTTTTAACTGTGCCATTAGTTTTTTTACTGTGGCGTAAACCAGAAGATATAAGCAGGTTTCTTGTTATTTGGGCTGTTTTCTCAATCATAGGAACTATGAAAGGAATAGGACAAAAAATTTTTGGTGTGGACCCTTTTGAGCAAAAGTGGTTAGATGATGGTGGTGCAATAACTCATATTCTTTTTGGTAAGTTGAGAATTTTTTCTTTTTACTCCGATGCCGGTCAGTTTGGTGCTGCTCAGGGACAAGCCGGTGTTGTGTTCACTATTTTAGCACTTTCTCTTCATTCTAAAAAAGATAGAATTAAAAGAATCTTATTTATTGTTGCTGCTTTGCTTGGATTATATGGAATGTTAATTTCTGGAACAAGAGGTGCAATAGCTGTTCCTATAGCAGGTTTCTTTCTTTATCTTGTTTTAACTAAAAATATTAAGATTCTTGCGGTAGGTTCTATTTTAGGCATTTTAATTTTTGTAATCTTGAAATTTACTATGGTAGGCAATACAAACGCTGATATCAGGAGACTTCGTTCAGCCTTTGACCCAAATGACGCTTCTCTACAAGTTCGGTTAAATAACCAGAAAAAGCTTAGCACTTATCTTGCATCCCGCCCTTTTGGAGGTGGCATCGGATCTTCTGGAGCTTGGGGTCAGAGATTCTCACCAAATGCTTTCCTGTCGAATGTGGCTACTGATAGTTGGTATGTGGTTATTTGGGCTGAACAAGGAATTATTGGTTTGTATTTGCATTTAACTATTCTTTTTATCATCATTGGTCGAGCGTCGTACTTGATAATGTTTAAACTAAGAAATCCTGTTTTACTTGGGCAAATGCGAGCCATGGCAAGTGGAATTTTAGGAATTATGGGAGCTGCTTATGGTAATGCGGTGCTTGGGCAAATGCCTACAGGTATTATTTTATACATTTGTATGGTTTTCCTTTTTATGTCGCCACAGTTCGATAAAATTTTAGAAGAAAGGAATGCTGAAAATGCGAAACTTCTAAAATAAAAAAAATCGCAAAACACATTGTTTTGCGATTTTTCAATATTATTTATTGCTTTTTTATTTTTTCTTCTCAGCAGCAAGCCTTGCTTCGTCTTTCTTCTTCAAAGTTTCATAAGCAATTGGACTTGCAACGAATACCGAGGAATAAGTTCCAACTGTAATACCAACCAATAATGCAAATGTAAATCCTCTGATAACTTCTCCTCCAAAAATGAAGATTGCTAATAACACAATTAATGTAGTTCCAGAAGTATTTATGGTTCTTCTTAATGTATGCGAAATTGCATTGTTCATATTATCAAATAGAGTTCGTTTTGGATAAAGTCCAACATACTCACGGATTCTATCTAAAATAATTACGGTATCATTGATAGAGTAACCAATTATCGTCAAAATTGCTGCAATAAATGCTTGGTCAACTTCCATATCAAATGGGAATATTCCAGAGAAAATGGCATACATAGAAACAACTAATAATGAATCATGAACTAATGCCACCAAGCCTCCTAATCCATACTGCCATTTGCGGAATCTTAATGCTATATAAATAAATATTGCGAGAAATGCAAAGAAAATTGCTAAATATGATTCCCAAATTAAGTCATCGCTAATTGTTGGATCTACCTTTTCGGAACTTAATTTTCCTCTATCTTTATTATCTTCAGAAGAGAAAAACTCTTCTTCTTTGATAGGAGTTTTGTAAAATCCTTTAGTACCCAAATAGATTTTAGAATCAACAATAGAGTCTATTTCTTTACTTTTTTCATTAATAAGATATCGAGTAGTAATTTTTACTTGAGATGTAGGTCCAAAAGTAGTAACCTCTGGTGTCATTGAGGTTCCATTAGCCGAGATAAGTTGTTTTGAAAGCTCTTTAGCAACTTCTGTTGTGTTCACTTCAGAATCGAAACGAACAACATAAGTACGACCACCAGCAAAATCAACACCTTGAGTTAGCCCTTTTGTAAATAAAAATCCTAATCCAATAATAATGATTGTACCAGAAAAAATGTAAGCTTTCTTTCTCCAGCCGATAGGATTAAATTGAATATTTTGCATAAATCTCTTGGTGATTTTGGTTTCGAAGCTGATATTTCTATTTCTATCTAAATACCATCCAAATATTAATCTGGAGATAAATATGGCAGAGAATAATGAAGTTATGATTCCAATTACTAAAGTAGTAGCGAAACCTTGAACAGGCCCTGAACCAAAAATATAAAGTACAATACCAGTAAGAATTGTAGTAACGTTTCCGTCGATAATAGCTGAATAGGCGTTTTTATAACCATCACTTATGGCGAGCTTTATTCCTTTTCCAGCTCTCATTTCTTCTCTGATACGCTCGTAAATAATTACGTTGGCATCTACAGCCATTCCAAGAGTAAGCACTATACCAGCTATTCCGGGCAAAGTTAATACAGCTTGTAAGGAGGCAAGCACTCCAAAAAGGAAAAATATATTTGCAATCAAAGAAACATCTGCAATAAGACCAGCGCTGTTATAGAAAAACCACATATAAAGCAATACTAAAATAAAAGCTCCAATAAATGAAATCATTCCAGCATTGATTGCCTCTTTACCAAGAGATGGCCCAACAACTGCTTCTTCGATAATTCTTGCAGGAACAGGTAATTTACCAGATTTCAATACGTTAGCAAGATCTTCTCCTTCTTTGATAGTAAAATTTCCAGAAATTTGCGAATTACCACCAGAAATTTCTTGTTGCACATTTGGTGCAGAATAAACGTATCCATCGAGTACTATTGCAATGGCTTTATCAACATTATCACGTGTTAAATTTTTCCATACTAAAGCTCCTTGACTATTCATCGACATTCTGATTTCTACACGTCCAGTTTGGTCATAATCATAACGAGCATCAGTAAGAACTTCTCCATCGAGAGGTGGTTGACCATCGCGACGTGAAACTTTTATTGCATAGAGTTCAATTACTTGGGCTTTTTCTACATAATCTGGTGGTTTAATTCCCCAAAGGAGTTTCATGTTTCGAGGAAACAACATTTTAACTTGTGGCAGATTGAACATGGCATTTACTCTGGCAGTATCTCTAACTGCTGCAACCCCAACAACAGCACCATTTCCTGGGTACCATTTTCCACTTTCTTGTTTAAAATTAGGACGGAAATATTTGAATAATCGCTCACCACCTTTATCATCCTTATTAAGTGTATCGTTTTTAGCTAATGCTGCTTTACCTTTTGTTGTGTCATTAGCTGCGGCAAGAAGTGTATTGCCATCTTTAGGAGCTTTAACAGTATCACCTTCCAAGCTAATTTTGCTGCTGTTTATAGTATCAGTACTGGCAGTATCGATAGCTTTTTTGCCAATATTATCAAAATATTTTTTTGTAAGCTCATCAGCTTTGGAAACATTATTAAAGATAGCTTCTTCATTGAAACTATAAGTTTCCCAAAATTCCAAGCGAGCTGTTGATTGCATAATTTTTCGAACACGTTTCGGGTCTTTCACGCCAGGCAATTCTACCAAAATACGGCCTGCAGTTTGAAGTTTTTGGATACGCGGTTGAGCTACGCCAAACTGGTCGATACGTTTGCTCAGAATATCATAAGTATTGCCAACAGCAGCATCTGCTTGGGCTTTTAATACTTTTATTACATCAGCGTCAGTTGCATCTGGCAGGATTTTATCTTTTAATTCTTGAGTGCGGAAAAATGTTCGTAATGGTGTGCCAGGATTTTCCTTTTTGAAAACTTCATAAAATATTGTTATGAAATCCGATTGTGAATTTTTTTGTTCCTTTATAGCATCTGCAATGGCTTTCTTAAAAATTGGATTTGTATTGTTGGAACCAGCCATAGCATTTACAACATCTTGAATCTCAACTTCAAGAACAACGTTCATCCCACCTTTTAAGTCGAGGCCTAAATTGATTTCACGCTCTTTGCATTCGCGATATGTGTAGTCAATAATTCCTAAATTGTAAACAACTTCATTGGAAATTGAATCCAAATAATATAATTCGGCCTCTTTAGATAAAGAATCCATATAGAATTCTTCCGAATGGCCAAAAGTTTTAGATAAATCTTTTGCTTTATTTACAAATCTTTCGCTCTGCGAATATTCGCGCGCTTTGCCTTCAGTTCTTGAAGTGAAGTAAGAAAATGATAGTTGATAGACTGAAACCAGGGCAAATAATATTGCTAAAAGTTTGATTGCACCTTTGTTTTGCATAGGTATAATTGTTTAATAAAAAATTTGTTAGCTCTTAAAAAAATAAGGCTGCAAAGATAGAAAACATATTTAATTACACAAACTGAATTGCTAAAGATTTTTTGCTTATAAAAACCTTGATATACAAAGTAATAAGTCAGTTATTAGATTTTAAAATCTGTCTTATGTTGAATAATACATTTTTTGTATGCTCTTATGCATTGTATTTTATTTGTTTGAAGCAACTATATTTTTTTTACGGGTGTCTGCAATTTGTGCAACTTTGCTGAGCATTAAACCAATCATTTATGAAAACTTTTTATGTAACATTTATAATAGCATTTAATTTAATGCTGCCAAAACTTGGCTCTTCTCAAATTTCTTATGATTTTGGCTTCCAGAGAAATGATTCTATTATAGTTCTCGATAGTCTTGGAAATAACATGAAATTCCCTTGGGTAGGAGGATTAAACGCCGTTCAATTTCAAGAAATTGATATGAATTTAGATGGAATTAAAGACCTTTTGGTTTTCGATGTGCATGGCGACAAAAAATATACTTTTATTAATGATGGCGTTGCTAATCAAGTAAGTTATAGATATGAGCCAAAATATGAAAAACTTTTCCCAAAATTAATAAGTTGGGTTCAACTTGTTGACTATAATGGTGATGGAAAAAATGATATTTTTACTTATTTCCCTGGCGGCATTAAAGTCTATAAAAATATTTCAGAGTCTTCTACGGGTCTTAAATTTCAGCTAATTACCAATATGATTAACTATATTGCACCTAATGGAATGGGTATTAATATCTTCGTTTCATCCGTTGATTATCCAGCAATTTCAGATATTGATAATGATGGAGATTTGGATATTCTTACTTTTCATATTTTAGGAACTTTCGTGGTGTATTACAAAAATATGTCGATGGAAATTTATGGCGATCGTAATCATTTGGAATTTAAAGAAAAAGATAAATGTTGGGGAAAATTTGCTGAGAGCTCAGATAATAATATTGATATATTAAATGTTTTCTGCAATTATAAGTCAAATGATATTGATTCTTCAAAAACGCCAAAGCACACTGGCTCAACACTTCTTGCTCTCGATATTGATTCAGATACCGTGAAAGATTTGCTTCTTGGCGATGTTGATTATTTTACTATCAATCTTTTAAAAAATGGAGGAACCCTTGATTCAGCATACATTACAAGCAAAGATACTAATTTTCCTTCTTATGATACTGCAATCAATATTGTAACTTTTCCTGTAATGAACTTTGTGGATGTGAACAATGATGGAGTTAAAGATTTGACTGTTTCACCTTTTGATCCTTCATATTATAAAGCAAATGCAATCAATAGTGTTTGGTATTATAAGAATAATGGAACAAATTCTTCTCCAGTTTTTCATCTTAAACAGAAGAATTTTTTTCAAGACCAAATGATAGATAATGGCGATAATGCTATGCCCGAAGTAGTCGATGTAAATGGTGACGGGCTTATGGATATAATCATGACAAATTACGGAATTGTAGATTCTGCTTATTTAGATTCTTCTTGGTTTTTTCTTATTACTCACAAAATTTCGACTTTTACTTATTACAAAAATATTGGCACTACAAACGTTCCTAAATTTCAATTTATGGATGGTAATTGGAAACATTTTAGCGCATTAAATCTTTTGGCAGCTAAAGCAACTTTTGGCGATTTGGACAATGATGGCGATACCGATATGATTGTTGGTAGTAGTGATGGCAAGCTAATTTATTTTGAAAATACTGCTAATGCAGGCAACAGCATTTCTTTTGCTACGCCAGTTTACAATTATAAAAATATTGATGTGGGAGAATTTTCAGCACCAAAACTTTTTGATATAGATGGCGATAGCTTGCTGGACTTGACAATAGGAACAAAACACGGCTGGCTTTCATATTATAAAAATGTAGGCTCTAAAACTGTACCTCAGTTTAATCTAATAACAGATAGCATGGGCAATGCACACACTGTTGATTATTGGAATTCTTATGAAGGTTATGCTGTTCCCGAAATTTATAAAGACGACTCCAATAATTTAGTCATGATGGTAGGTTCTGCCTCTGGCAAAGTATTCTATTACCGTGATATTTTGAATAATATTACAGGCAACTTTGGTATAGATACCAATTTGGTTTACTATGGGGATAGCGATACTCTACATTCAGTTGCATATTTTATTAACTCTGGTGAGCTTATGGAAATAATTAATAGTGGAATGCGCTCTGCACCTGCGGTTTATGATTTTAATAACGATGGTTTAAAAGATATGATTGTTGGAACATTTTCTGGAGGACTAAACTTTTATAATGGCAGAACTCCTGCCGGAGTTGGCTTTCCAAAAGGTATAACACCAAAATCTTTCGTAAGAATTTATCCAAATCCAACTAAAGATTTTATGTTTTTTGAAATTGAAAATTCAAATTTTATTAAAGAAATAAATATAAAAGTTTATTCTATTACTGGCGATTTATTGGCTTCACAGACTTTCCAAAATACTTTGCAAGGCAAATTAAATCTAAGTAATCTGAAAAAAGGAATTTACTTTTTAAATCTTAAAACAACCGATAATTCTGGAAGAATTGAATATGGCATGAGGAAGTTCATAATCTTGTAATACCTTAGTTTAAATCATTTTTAAGTATAAAAAAATGTTCAGATAAAAATAATTGCTTTGGCTAAATTATTTTTTTAAATGGCAGATAGAAAATAAATTATAATCTGTAAGCAGCTCCGACTCTAATGGAGAAGGTTGTAATAATCTGTGAAAAATGATAATATTTGAATGAAGGCTCAGAATAATAATAATCTGAACTTAGCAAAAGCGAAATGTGCTTATTTAAATTGTAGCGAAGATTAGCACCAACACCATAAGATACGGCTGAAGCTTCTTCTGCTCCATCTCTTAAATCTGGAACAGTGCTTAGAGAATATCCAATCATTGGTTTTACGGCTAAAGTAAGCTTGTTAATAATCTTTAAAGAAAACAAAGGTCCAATCATTAAACTGCCATATCTCCATGGATTAATGCTGTCTATTCTAATTGGATTTTCTGCTACAAAAACTGTTGCAGAAACTCCAATGTGCTTTGAAAATAAGTAGCCGAATTCTATGCCATTTAATTGATAACCTAAATTGGCCATGCCATTGGTTTGAAAGCTAAAATAACCAGTAGGTATTGAAGCCCCGAAAGTAATACCAATAAATCCACTTCCTTTTTTGGTTATATTTGTTTTACTTACTGTAGATGGTAATTTTTCTTTGCCAAATTTTTCTATTTCATTCATCCTATACTCAAAAATTACACCTTCTGAATTTTCAATTTTTATAGATTTATTTGGAATCTCCTCAATTATTACTCCTTTTATTATTTCACCACTCTTTAAATATACAACCTCTTGATAGTTGCTTTGCCCAAAGCCCACCACACTTATCATTATTGATATAACTAATATTAAATATTTTTTCATTGTTACGATTATTTTAATAATTCTATTTAACCTCTTACAAAGCAAGTATAAAAAGGGATAAAAGTACAAATTATTTTTACATTGTATCTTAATTTGATGCATTATTTCAAAAATATAATAAGCTTAAAGTAAAAAAAGCCTCAGGATTACTGAAGCTTTTTTTTATTATTAATCCATTGAAAGGCTTAACAATTATTACTTATTTGCAGCTAACCAGTCGATAGAAGCTTGTAATAATTGCAATGCATAAGTTTTATTATGTATGTCTTTAGATAGTTCGCTTTTGATGTAGCCATAATTATATGTAGCACCTAATTCGCCATATTTCCAAGGACGACCTATACGCTTTGTATAATAAGCATCAACATTATATGTAAGCATGCTTCCGTAGATTACCAAACCTATAGTTGGGCTTACAGTATTGAATTTGCTGGCCTTAGCAAATTTATCACCAGGAGTTTGAGTTTTTGGATACAATTTACCATTGAAGTTATGTGTAGTTTCAGCAGAATAAGAAACGACTCCACTCGAATTGGTGGTCTTTTTCATAACTTTTCTAAGAAAAAGAGCTTCACTAAGTTCAACAAGTTTAGCATCAATTGCAGTTTGAATAGGAGTTAATTTATCACTTCCGTGACAAGAAGTACAAGCATTCTTATTAACTACCAAACTATGACCACCTTTACCTGCTGTTGCATCAAATGTATTCATGTGGCAATCAACACAAGCATTAGTAGAATGTTGCCAAGTTCTGGTATAAGTTACACCAGCATACTCATATCCATTGATTCCAGCAAACAAATTCGATTGGTTGCCATCATGTACAGAAAAGCTTCTTCCTTCACGATATTGAACTGTGTCAGAGCTTGATACATTAGTAAAAGGAAAAAAGGAAGATTAGAGAAAGCAGTATTTAAGACTTTAGGAAAAACTGTTGTATTGGAATAAACCAACTTAGTTGAGTCACGAATTTGGTGACAAGTAACACATAAGTTATTTTTTTGTTCCGGAATCCGTGCTTACTAAATTTTTATTATAATTCAAGTAAACTGGAGAATTAACTCTTAAGATTTGAGAAGCAGTGTCACCAGAAAAGTCAAAACCTTTGTGCTGATGGCAATTTGTGCAATTAATTCTCAAGGCACTTGGCATGTCATTGCTAACATAAAATTTACCATTAGCTACAATTTGCTGAAATCCATCACTTGTGTGACATCTTGCACTGAATTTTGTGTTTCTCAATGAAGAAGTGCCTAAGTAATGTTTTTACAAATGATGCTCGTTAACTTTTGCATCAAAATTAGCAATAGTGTGGCAGGTAATACAAGCGGAGTTCGCATTCTTACCATTCTTACCATCTATACCATTCAAACCATTAATCCCATTAACCCCTGTTGGACCAGCTAGTCAATCTTTAACACATGATGTTAAAGCGAAAAAAATAGCAACAATCATGATTGCACTCGAAAGAAAATTTTTGTAATTTTTCATGCCATTTAGAAGTTTAATTAATAAATATTAATCACCAAATAATAGCGATTTGTTAACGGGCTTAATGTTATAGCATCGATTTTTTTTTAAAACTTAATTGGTAATAATAAAACATTTTGTTAAATAAATATTTTATAAGTTATATATAAAACAATTATTTATATATTTGCAGACTCAATATTAATGAAAATGCAACTTAAAAAGTCAAATAGAAGATTCAAAAAGTTCTGCTTATAAGCGCTTGGATTACAATTATTTGATTATAATTTAAGCTCGAAATATTCGAGTTTTTTTTTAATTTAAAATTATGATAGTTAGAAAGTTTGGTGGCACATCTGTAGGTAGTCCTGATAGGATGAAACAAGTAGCTGAAATTATAAATGATGGTCAAAAACAGATGGTAGTTTTGTCGGCTATCAGTGGCATTACCAATAAATTGGTGAATATTTCCAATATGTTGTACAACAAAGAATATGAAATTGCAAGGTCAGAAATTGCTCGAATGGAATTGTTTTATCTTGATTTTGCCAACACGCTACTGGCGAATATTGAAATTCGTGATGAAGCTTATAAAGTAATTGAAATCAGAAAAAATTATTTATTATCTTTCATTGAAAAAATGTATAACATATTGCAAGAGAAGGCTTTGTTATCTGATGGTGAAATTGTTTCTACGGCATTTTTCGATTTATATTTGCAAGAAAAGAATTTAAAAAGCAAACAAATTTCAGCATTATCTTTTATGCGGATAGACAAGAATTTGGAACCTGATGAATTTTATATTTTGGAGAATCTTAAACGTGAAATTCAGAATTATCCACAAGATAAAATTTTCATCACACAAGGTTACATTTGCCGCAATGCCTTTGGCGAGATTGACAACCTAAAACGCGGAGGAAGTGATTATTCTGCAACATTAATTGGAGCTGCAATAAAATCCGAGCGAGTAGAAATTTGGACTGATATTGACGGAATTCATAATAATGACCCACGATTTGTGAAGGATACTAAATCCATTAATAATTTATCTTTTGAAGAGGCAGCAGAACTTGCTTATTTTGGCGCCAAAATTCTTCATCCTGCAGCTTTACTTCCAGCAAAGAAAAATGATATTAAAGTATTGCTAAAGAATACATTAGAAATTAAAGCAAAAGGCACATTAATTTCTAATATCCATAATATTGAAGGTATAAAAGCTGTGGCTGCTAAAGATGGAATCACAATGATTCGTATTCATTCTGGGAGGATGCTCAATGCTTATGGTTTTCTGCGAAAAGTTTTCGAGGTTTTTGAAATTTATAAAACTCCAATTGATATGATTTCTACTTCAGAAGTTTCAATTGCTGTAACTATCGATGACAATAAATTTCTTAAAGAAATTGTAAAAGATCTTAGGCGTTTTTGTGAAGTTGATATAGAGAAAGGTCAAACAATTATTGCCATTGTGGGTTTGATGCGCAAAAACAAAAAAGGTTATGCTGCTAAAGTTTTCGACAGTCTTAATAATATTGCTGTAAAAATGATTTCTTATGGAGCTTCCGATCATAACATATCGCTTTTGATTGACGGCAAAAAAAAGATAGAAGCTCTGCAAGTATTGCAGTCGAGTATTTTATCCAAAAACAATTTGTAAAATGGAATTGCAAACTATAAAACAGCATTTAACTCCCTTCTATTTATATGATACGGAATTGCTAAAAAAAACACTGAGCATTGCCAAAAAAGAAGCTGATCATTATAAATATATTGTGCATTATGCCATGAAAGCAAATAGCAATGATAGAATTATGGAGCTAATTCATTCTATGGGATTTGGTATTGACAGCGTAAGTGGAAATGAAATTAAAAGGGCATTGCAAATTGGATTTAAGGCAAGTGATATAACTTTTGCAGGAGTTGGCAAAACTGATGATGAGATTAAATTAGGAATTGAAAAAGAGGTTTTTAGCTTTAATGTGGAATCAATACCAGAACTTGAAATTATCAATACAATGGCAATTCGTCTTGGCAAAATTGCCAGTATTGCCCTGAGAATAAATCCTAATATAGATGCCAATACTCACTCATATATCACTACTGGCACTGAAGAAAATAAATTTGGAATAAATATATGGGAGATGGATGAGATTTTCGAGCTTCTACCAAAGTTCATTGGAGTGAAACTTATTGGATTGCATTTTCATATTGGCTCTCAAATCACAGATATGAATGTGTTTAAAAATCTTTGTCTTAGGGTTAATCAAATTCAAGAAATTTTCATTGCCAATCAAATTATTGTCGAAAATATTAATGTTGGTGGTGGATTAGGGATAAATTATCATGAACCTGATTTGGAACCAATAGCCGATTTTAAATCCTATTTCGCTGTCTTCAAAAGATTTTTGGACTTAAGACCTAATCAAAAATTGCATTTTGAACTTGGTCGTTCGCTCGTAGCGCCATGTGGAAATTTAATTTCCAAAGTTTTATATATCAAAAAAGGTGCGGCAAAGCAATTTGCTATAATAGATGCATCAATGACAGATTTGCTGAGACCTGCTTTATATCAATCATTTCATTATATTAATGCTCTTTATAATGTATCTGCAAAAACCGAAAAGTATGATGTGGTAGGTCCAGTATGTGAATCAACAGATATTTTTCGCAAGGCTGTTGACTTACCTAAGTTGCAAAGAGGTGATTATATTGCTATTAGATCGGTGGGTGCTTATGGTCAAGTTATGAGTTCCAATTATAATCTGAGAGATAAAGCTGGGGAAATTTATGTGGATTGAAATATAGAAATGGTTGCGTGGGAAAAGAAAAAAACCCTGCCAAGGTATTTTTTGGCAGGGGTTTTTTTGTTTTCTATTCTATTACTTTGAAACAGTAACCTCCTACGTCTAAATATTTAGATTCTTTTTTTGTAATATAAACAGCATAATATGGGTTTTTTGATTCATTAATCAGTTCAATATTATTATCACCTCTATTATTCATATTAATAATAGCACCGTCTATAACATTTTTACATTTGCCTTCAAATAGTTGTTTTCCACCTCTATAGTATATTTCTGAACCTTGAAAAAGCACATAATTTCCTTTTTCTTTTGCAACAAGCTTAAACTTATAAGTATATTGGTTGTTTTGATAAGTATATTGGCCATCTAAAGTGCTATTTCCATCTGAATAATATTGAGCAGAAATATTAACATTATTCTCTTTTATAAACGAAAATCTATCAATATCAGCAAAATCAATAATAGAAGTATCCATATAGTAAATAACAGTTCCCAAATAAAACTTAAAATCTACCAAATTATAACTGTTACCGGTTTTTCTTTCGAAGACAGGATTAGTAAAAGTGGATGAAATAGTAATCGTATCTCCAGTATGAAAAGTTTTTTGGGCTGGGGAGAGCGTAAAAGGCAGCACAAATTCATAATTTCCACCTGCTATCTTGCATTCTTTTTTTATGCAAGAAAAATTAATAGATAAAAACGCAGTCAGAATTAATAATGTAAATATTTTTAACACTTTCATAATCATCATTTTAGTATGAGTTAAACAGTAAGTTAACATCGCTTTGGGTGTTTGATGTGTTAGCAAGATAGAAGGTAATCAAATTCAGTCTGAAATTATTAATATTAGTTGCTCCCGGCGTAAGACAATTGAACATTTGCTGGTTAGTAAAACCTGAGACATCATCAATTACATTCGTTGAATTATTGTCGAAAACATCAGTTGAAGTAGGCTCACTGCCACCGTCAATTAAATCGTGATACAGCCCAATTGGGATGTGGTTTTGTTCTTCATTCCAAGTTCTTTCCAAGTGTTCAATATATCTGATATTGCCAATAAAAGATGTATTAGTAGCAAGTGGGTAAGTCATATCAGCAAAGGTCAATCCCACATGCTCTGCCCATGATTCGTAGATAGCTATTAGCCCAGCATTAGATACTGTTGGGTCACCATGTGAATCACCAGTTGTCATAAATGCATTAATTTCTGCTTCAACCAAATTTTTAAATAAAGAAAATCCTGCTTTATAATAATGTGAGACATATGCAAACTCGTGATAAACTGTTTCTTTTATTACATCTGAATTTGCATGATTAATCCCAATACAAACATCAGGAAGATATATTATTGCTACTGCTCCTGCTGTCACTCCAATACTTATTGCAATAGGATTTGACCATTGATATAATCCAAATGTTATACTTGCTGCTGCTTGAGCAGCTAAGTAATATTGAACTCCCATCAAAGTATATCCTGCACCAAAATTACGACCAATTAGAATGTCAACACTGGGTTGAATTGTTGAGATTCCTTCTTGAAAAGCATAAGTATTGTATTCATATAATGCATTATTTACAGTAGCTGCGCCCCAACAGAGATGAGCCCAAGAACCTTGCACTGTCCACATATTATAATTTATGATGATATTATTAAAAACAGGTCCATGAACTGTTCCAACGCTATTTTTAATAGTTAAAAGTGTCTTATATGCATTAAAAATTCCATTAGGCATGCCTCTGATTCTGCCCAAATTGTTTTTAAACTTTACCCAAATATAGGCTTTGCCATAAAATTTACTATCAATTTTCCAACAGCCATTATTATCAGTTGGAGTCGTTTTAAATGTTAACCATCCATCATATAATATTACATTTACTTGTCGTACAGGAAGAAATGTGTTTGGGTCTCCATGGGTAGAAAGTTGAGTGTCTTCGACTCGTATGCGACCTGCTGGTTTTCTTTCGCTGGGATAATGTGAGCAAGCTGTTGGGTTTGTGGGCGGGGTACAATCGCAATATGCTTCGGCAATCACATGGTTTCGCCCATTAACATTGGCAATAATTTCGCGATATTTAATTACACATGGTGGATCGCAATCTAAATCGCCGTTTGTAATTATGTAATCTCTATTTATATCGCCTAATTCATCGTAACTAAAACCTGATAATTTATTAATTTCATTGGTATTTCCAGTTAATAAGTAAGATTCTCCAATCAACAGTGGATTTGAGTCGTCCAGATAAAGATTTTCTATTAGCTGATGATTTACATTTGGGAACTCGTAATCTACTGGAACTACTGCATAATAAACTGGCAACTCTTCGCCAACAGGTTCTTGATAATAGTCACCCATTTCCATTACTTCATATAACAAATCAAAGTCTGAAAGTTCGAGATTTGATTCCTCAAGCAATTTTATATCTTCTAAACTATTGGGAATAAATTTTACATATAAATCTGTTGTAGTAAGATTTCTTGCACTACTGTCGTACAAACTTCTATAAGCTGCCGACATTGCAGCAGTGCTATATGGGTTAGCTCTTTTGACTCCTAAAACAGTTTTTTTCATTTCACCATCATTTGATTTGCTTTTGTTTCTATCGCTAATATCGAAAGTTTGTGTTTTATCAGAGTAGGTTATAACTTTTTGGGGTATTGCTTGTGCATCTTTCTTGCATGAAACATAAGTGATAAGGCTTAATAATAGGGTAGATAAAACAATGATTCCTACAAGCCTAAAACGGAATTTGTGTTCTGTGTTCTGTGTTCTGTGTTTTGTGTTCTGTGTTTTGTGTTCTGTGTTCTGTGTTCTGTGTTCTGTGTTCTGTGTTCTGTGTTCTGTGTTTTGTGTTCTGTGTTCTGTGTTCTGTGTTCTGTGTTCTGTGTTCTGTGTTCTGTGTTCTGTGTTCTGTGTTCTGTGTTC
>MNXP01000031.1 GCA_001872625.1 Bacteroidetes bacterium CG2_30_33_31 | reverse complement strand
TCTTTTTAGTCCAGCGTGCATCTATGTCTTTGTGCCGCTTTTTATTAGGTTTGTCGTTCCAAAGTTCATTGCCTTTGCCTGCTTTTATTGTTTTATTTTCTTCTCTTGTATTTCGTTGGCGTGGAGCAATGGTGAAACTTGCATCAACCATTTTCCCTTCATTCATTATAAGGCTTTTAGATTCTAAATATTGTTTAAATTGCGCAAATAGTTCTTCTACCAAACCGCTATTTGTCAAGTTTTCACGAAATGCCAATACTGTTTTTTCATCATGTTCTTTATCGCAACTTTCTAATTTTAAAAACTTTTTAAAGCCAAGCCTGTCAAGTATTTAGATAAATTGCTCACGTTCGGTAGTGCTCAAACAAGTTTGAAACTACGCTCTCTTAATCGCAATTTTGATACTCTATCTGTGTATTGACAAGTTCGTAATATAGTTGCAATATCATTATTTTGAACATCATAACAACATCATAAGGTTTTGCTCCAGCATTGTTTTTCTTATTTGTGTTCAATAGTTTTGATTCTAAACTCTCTCTAAACATCTCAAAATCTATTACTTTATTAATCATTTCTAAAGGATTACCAATACTTGATAATTTTTGTTCTGTTTCTTGTTCATCAAAGAATCCTTTGTTGCCTGATTTTTTATAATTTTGTTCTTTCATAATTATTTGATATTTTTAATAAAAACATCATAGATAATTATAACTATTGATTTTATTACCAAATAGTTATTAATATTTTGCAAATAGTTATTAATAAATTACAGAAATATTTGTTGATTTCTTAATGACTTGCTTTACAATATTCTAATTTGTAGAAGTCCCCTTAAATCAATATTTTTTGTTTTTAAAAATAATGTTGTTTTTTATGAAATTATTAATATCATCTGAAATTCTCATATAGAAAGAAATAAACATAAACAATGCAAATATAACAAAACTCCGGTAAGGAACATCAATCAAATAATTATTTGTCATTGGAAGTAAAAATGAGAATAGGTACAAAGATAAAGTCAAGATCAGTATCTTAAAATGTACAATTCCTAATGGTTGCATTTTGAATTGGTACCAAATATAAAAATAGCGAAAGGCGTTGAATGCGGTAATTGATATAAAAGAAGCTAATGCAGCTCCATTTAGTCCATAGATGGGTATGAAAATATAATTGGTCAGTACTACTAAAATAGCCAAGCCAATCATTGCAAGGGTTTGAATCATGTATTTGTCTGAAGTTCCTAATACACTTTTACTTACGCCTGTTATCATTTCAATCCAGCTGGCTATTGCAATTAATATCAAAACATATCTTCCTTCGGAATAAACTTTTGGCAAATATTGGTAAATGCTGTCGATATTAATCAGCAATAAAATCAGTAAAATACTGCCAATGACAAATTGAGTGATGGTGCTTTTTCTATAAACGTTTTTAATGGTTTCAATATCATTTTTTTTCCATGCATCAGAGATGACCGCGTTGGATATTTTAATCATAGGGCGCGCTGGCACTTGTATCATTACCCCGAAGAAATAGTTAATTGCATAAATTCCAGTGGCTCCTATCCCCGCCATTGTAGATAGCATTATACTATCTATATTTAAAATTACCACTCCAGTAAATGATGTCATTATACTGTAACCACTTACAACGATAATTTCTTTCCATAATGCTTTGTCGATATGTTTTAGGGTTGGATTAATTTCCAATAATCCATCTCTTTTTATTTGCCAAATAAGAAGAATTGTTGGGAAACATACTATGAATACAAATGCATAAATAAATCCGTTAAAGTCAATTATATTAAAGTACATAGCGGCAATTGCTGCGATTATAGATACTCGTTGAAAAACTTCGCGTAGAAAAAATGAAAAAGTGGATTTATATAATTGAGTGTAGTAATTGTCGAGCGTAGCAAAAAGAAGTTGAAAAACGACTAATGGATAAATAAGGCTAAAAAATTGAGCAAAAAATGCTGATTTTTCAGCACCTTGACTGATAATCCATGGCTGTAGAAGTAATAATCCACCTAAACCGATAATAATCCCAATGCCAAAAATTATTAATGCGAGATATAGGAATCCTTTATTTCCAGTGGATTTATCGCGAAAGTAAGGGAAAAGACGAACGGTAACTCCATTAAATCCGAGCCCTGCAAATTGGGCAGCTAATACCGAATAAGAAAGTAAAAGCTTGGTAACTCCAACTTCATCTTCGGTAAGTATAAAAGGATATAGCAGAGCAGTGGTTATAAATCCGAGCACAACTCCGATATAAGAATATATTGTGCCTTTTATGGATTGCCTCTGAATTTCGCCCAATGGATTTATGCTTTATTAATTAAAATAAATTTACTGAGGGCACTAAAGTGCTTCTTCAGAGCTTTCTAACAGATTGCCTTCAAGGTCAAAATAATGTATAAATTGTTTTTTCTCTCCTTGCTTTTTCATCACAATATAGTAGTATTGACCATATTTATCGTTAGTTCTGGTTTCTATAATCTTTGCTTTGTATTCGTAGTCAAAATTAGCTGATAAATATTCTTCAATTCTAGAAGGCAAGTCTTTTCTATTTACTTTTTCATTTGCAACTTTCTCTTTTATCTTGTCTATGTCTTTATCCACATTTTTATCAAATTTAGTAGGCTCGGCAGTTTTTTCAACTTCCTCTTTTACTACTGGTTCAAAGACAGTTATCAATTTACCTTGCATGGTGTATTGGGCTTCATAAACCAAAACGGGTTCTTTCCTGCCCTGTTTTTTATGAAGAATAATGCTGTAATATTTCTCCTTTTTACCCATAACAATTAGATTAGCCTCAGAAAAACGTTTGTCTTTATGGTTCTCTGATAAATCTTTTTGAATTGAAGTAGGAAGCTTTTTATATTCAACAGCCGATTTCATCATATTTATTGTACCATCGGTGCCAATGGAAATTTCGGCCGGCAAATTATTCATGCTATATTTTGCTGTAAATTCTTTTCCTTCTTGAAACCATTTTACATCTGTGGCTCGAGCAGCTTTTTTCTTGAATGTTCTTTGAACATTTTCTGGAACTTTCTTTTCATCAATAAGTTTTTGTCCATTTCCAACAATTCCTAAAATCAAAAAAGCAATCACTAATAATTTTGTTTTCATTGTAAATAATTTAGTTGTAGATACTTATTTATAATATGGTATATAAAAATCAAAACATTTAATCTTAATTATCATCTAATTATAGTTTGTTTTCTGTCGGGTCCAGTAGAAATAATACTTATTGGCAAATTAGTCAAGCTTTCAATATAGTTTAAATAATTTATAAAATCTTTAGGCAATTCTGCATAATTCTTAATGTTAGAAATATCAGAATGCCAACCTTTTACTCTTGTAAGCTGAGGTATAATTTCTTTTGTAGCTATTTCAAAAGGCATATAATCTATTTCTACGCCATCAATTTTATAAGAAGTACAAGCCATTAGCTCATCAAAATTGTCCATCACATCGGCTTTGGTTATTATCAAATCGCTAACCCCATCGAGCATGATTGCATAGTTCAGAGCTGGAATATCTATCCATCCGCAGCGTCTTGGTCGGCCAGTGGTAGAGCCATATTCATGACCATTATCACGAAGTTTTTGACCCACTGCATTTTCCAATTCTGATGGAAACGGACCGCTTCCAACGCGAGTGCAATAAGCCTTAAAAACGCCAAAAACTTTACCGACCTTTGCAGGAGAAATTCCCAAGCCAGTGCAAACAGCGGCGGTGGTAGTGTTGGAGGAGGTTACAAAAGGGTAGGAGCCAAAATCAATATCTAAAAGGCTGCCTTGAGCACCTTCAGCGAGAACTCTTTTATTTTCGGCGAGTTGCTTATTTATAAATTGTTCGCTATCAACAAATGTTATCTCTTTTTTTATAGATTCAATTGCTGTTAGCCAAAGTTTTTCATATTCTTCGAGGCTAATTCCATCGATGCTTGCTGTTCTATAATCAAAATTATATGCTTCCAGAAGCCTTAGATGTGAATCTTTTAAGCTTTGGTATTTGTCCTCGAAAGATGAATCCATGGTATCGCCAATGCGCAGACCAACGCGAGCAATTTTATCGGTATATGTGGGACCTATGCCTTTGAGTGTGGAGCCAATTTTTTTATCACCTTTAGAATTTTCGTATGCTGCATCTAACATCCTGTGTGTAGGAATTATCAGATGGGCTTTTTTTGAAATCAATAGATTTTCCGATGGTTTTGCGCCTCTTGCTATCAAAGCATCGAGCTCTTTGCGCAAAATATTTGCATCTATTATCACTCCATTGCCAATAAGGTTTATAGTTTTTGGGTGAAATATTCCGGAAGGAATTTGATGAAGGACATGTTTTTTGCCATCAAATTCTAAAGTATGACCTGCATTTGGCCCTCCTTGAAATCTTGCTATGATATCGTAATTGCCAGATAGTACGTCCACTATTTTTCCTTTGCCTTCATCTCCCCACTGGAGACCTAATAAAACATCAACTTTTGTCATTTCTAATATTCAGTTATTCTTTTGATACACATTCTTCGCATTCAGCGTAGAAAGTTAGCGAATGATAGTTAACTTTCACACGAAAGAGATTCTGAACCGATTCCTGAATCTCTTGAATTCTGGGGTCGCAGAACTCCAAAATTTTGCCGCAATGTACACAAATAACGTGGTCGTGCTGCTTAAATTTATACATTTTTTCAAACTGTGAGCTATTCTTTCCGAATTGATGTTTGTTCACTAATTTACAGTTTAACAACAAATCTATAGTGTTGTACAGAGTGGCTCTGCTTACTGTGTACTTATTCGATTTCATGATGGCATATAAAGCTTCTACATCAAAATGAGTATCCATATTATAAATCTCTTTGAGGATAGAATAGCGTTCTGGAGTTTTCCGATGACCATTATCTTCTAAGTATTTTGTAAAAATTGACCTTGCTGCTTGAAAAGTTTCTTCTTTATGATTGTCTTTCATAATTAATATTTTATAATAAATCTAATCTTAATTTGGTTATAAATTTAAGCCAACTCAACATGAAATTGAGGCTGTAAAAGTAATGCAATTTTATTATTTATATTCAAACTAAATAATAATTAATTAGTAAATTTTAAAACTCTAACTTATTGAATATAATTTCACTAAATTTTAATTGAGAATTTAAAGCATAAAATTAAAAGTCTTATTGGAGATTTTTGGGCAAAATGCAAGAAAAATGTTTGCCGAAAAAAAATAATTGTATATTTGCAACCGTAAAATATTAGAGAGGGTTCATTAAATTATTTGCAAGAATGCGGAAATAGCTCAGTTGGTAGAGCACGACCTTGCCAAGGTCGGGGTCGCGGGTTCGAGTCCCGTTTTCCGCTCATCATAAAAAGCGGTTTTCCGCTTTTTTTATTCTGAAACCTGCCCGGGTGGTGGAATTGGTAGACACGAGGGACTTAAAATCCCTTGGCAGCAATGTCGTGCGGGTTCAAGTCCCGCCTCGGGTACAATTACTTAAATTAAAAACCCTCATAATCAAATGATTGTGAGGGTTTTTTTATAAGCAACAAAATTGTAAATATCTTCAACCAAAAAAGCAACAAAAAGTTTTTTTTGCC
The DNA here is from genome assembly GCA_001872625.1 of Bacteroidetes bacterium CG2_30_33_31. Taxonomy (GTDB): domain Bacteria; phylum Bacteroidota; class Bacteroidia; order Bacteroidales; family UBA1556; genus UBA6267. Next base: position 67,536 of record MNXP01000031.1, on the reverse strand, counting down.
AAATACATTCTGTTACTATATTGTCCAGTAAATCGAAAACCGACAAAGACTTATTTATTTTTGAAGGAATAAGAATAATCTATCAACTATAGGCAAAGCACTCAACTGGCTTTCAAAGGCTATCTATGAAGATAAAATTTCTTTTAAAAATAAATTTCGCAGTAAGAATATTATTTTACCTTTGAAGAATTAAATTATTTACAATCACAATTCAAAAGAATTACCAACCTAATGAATAACTAAAAAACATTCTTAAATCGTTGTTTTACAAGAGGTAAAGACATTTGTAGAATTAATTATAAGGGAAATATTCACACAATTGGGGCGATGATTGATGGATTGCAAAATGGCGAGATGAAAGAATGTCCGAAATGCAAAGAAATAAGGGAGTATAAAGATTTCAAAGACCCAGATTTAACAAAGGGATATGGGCGATTTTGTTGCTATTGCAAGAGCGATAATTATTTGGAGTTATATGGTTTAAAATAAAAGACTTAAGAAATGAACATAGGCGAAATACTTATCTATAAAAATCATAGAATACGCAACGTCATCAAAAGCATACCTACACTCCTTCATTGCCAAGTTTATAAAATGATATATTAGCATATAAAACTTTGATGACTCTTAGTCTTTTAATTTTATCTTTGCCTATATATAAAACCTATATTTATGTCTAAAAATATTCTAATAATTTCGTTTATTTTAAGCTCTTTCCTGAACCTCAATGCACAAGATAAGGATAAATGTTTGTCAATTTCTGCTGATGTTATTCGACTTTTTCAGCAAGAAAAAACGGATAGTATTTATTTAATGTTCGATGAAAAGATGAAATCTGGTCTTAGCGAGGAAAATTTAAGTGCTATTTGGCCAAGTTTTATTGCCTCCGATGGAACTTTTCAAAGATATGAAAATCAAAGAGATAAAACAATACAATCATTTCTTGTTGTGGAGTCAGATTTAGTTTTCGAAAATAAATCCTACATTTTACGGCTCACTTTTGATGCCAACAACAATTTAGCAGGCATGTTTTTCGTGCCGATAAAGACATCAAAAAATAATCAAAATAAACTTGAAGACAATGCTGATTACAAAGAGGAAAATGCCATAGTAAAAACAGGGAAAATAAAACTTCCTGCGATAGTGTGCTTACCAAAAAATACCTCCAAATATCCAATTGTCGTATTCGTACACGGTAGTGGGCCAAACGATAAAGATGAAACAATTGGTCCCAATAAAATTTTTATGGATTTGGCTCATCAACTTGCTATACAAGGCGTGGGAAGCATACGATATGATAAGCGCACTTATGTTGTTCAAAGTACTGGCGACACAAGTATTTCTTATTCGGGTATTAATGAAATAGTAATTGACGATGCGGTTTCGGCTATTGAAATGGCAGAGAAAATAGTTCCAAAAGGCAGCAAAGTTTTTTTGATAGGTCATAGCATGGGGGCTATGCTTGCTCCAGCAATTGCGCAAAGAAAGACTATGCTTGGTGGCGTAGTTATGTTGGCAGGAAATGCTCGCCCTCTTGAAGATTTGATTATGGAACAAACGCAATATTTATATGGAAGAGATGGTCTATCGAAGGCCGAAAAGAAAGATTTGTGCAAGCTAAAAAAGAAAGTTAAAAATGTAAAAAAGTTAGACAAATTTCTCACAAAAGGACAATCGCCTGAGCTGCCACTTACCAATGACACAGCCTTTTGGCGCGATTTTCATCAGTATAATCAGATAGAAACTGCACAACTTATGAGGATGCCAGTGTATATCCTTCAGGGCGAAAGAGATTACCAAGTGAGCATGAAAGATTTTAATTTGTGGAAAGAATCTTTAGGGGGAAAAAAGAATTTTGAATTCAAATCTTTCCCAAAACTAAACCATATCTTTCATGAAGGTGAGGGCTTGTCTTGGCCTGAGGAATATAATATTCAAGGCAACATTCCTGATTATGTGGTGTCTGAAATTGCACATTGGTTACTTAATAACAATTAAATTTCTATATGAGATTTCATAAATTATCATTATTAAAACTTGTTTTAACTGCATTTATATTGACCGTTTTAATTATGATATCTTGTCAAAAGCCCGGCAAAAATTTGAGCTGGGAAAGCGATATTTTAGTTCCTTTAATTCACTCCTCTCTTGGTGTCGATGATATTTTTACCGATAGTCTTTTGGTAGAAAATCCTGATCAGAGTTTTAAATTAGTTCTCGACCAGAAAATTAATACTATGGATAACAACGCTCTAATAGAAGTTCACGATACAATTGCTGAGGATGTTTTTAATGTTAATATCCCAGTTCCTTTTAAATTAAATCCTGGACAAAAAATATTGGAAAAAAACACTGACTTCATGATGAAATTAGGTGATGTGCGCCTTAGCAAGGCAAAAGCAAAAAAGGCAATTCTTAAATTTTTGGTTATTAGCAATTTCAAACAGCCTATGCGTGTGAAATATAAAGTCCTTTCCAGCGAAAAAAATTCCATTCCTTTCGAGATTACCGATGATATTCCTGCTGCCGCTGCTGGCTCAGAAGTGAAATTAATTAGAGAAATTGATTTGAGCGGTTATAATATTGATTTTACTGGATTGAATCATAATTCTATTAACACAATTCGCTCAAGCACAACTATTTGGATTAGCCCAAATGCCGATACAGCCTATTATTCTAAAGCCGACAGCATAACTGTAACTTCTATTTTTGATAAATTGCAGCTGGAAAGTGCATTAGGCTATTTTGGACAAAAAAATCAAATGATTGCTGATTCTTCAATATTAAATACCTTTCAAAATTTTAAATCGGGCAGCTTTTCTTTAGAAAATTTAAGTGCTGAACTTCAGATAAATAACTATGTTGGTGCCGATTTTCAAGTGCGAATAAACAAAATAACTTCGGCAAATAGCTCAACAGGCAAACAATTGGATTTGAATGATGCCATTGTCGGTAGGCGCTTAAATATTCTGAGAGCTTCAAGAACTTCTGATGATATATCCTCAATTACTCCGCAAAAATATACTTACTCGCTAAACAATTCCAATGTCAAAGATTTATTGATGAATATGCCCGATAAGCTTTCTTATCAAATTGAATATAATATCAATCCTCTGGGAAATGTCTCTGGTGGTAACGATTTTATCTTTGCAGATAAATCTTTAGAAGGGAATATTCATATAGAAATTCCCCTAAAAGTAAAAATGGACAGTCTGGTAATTCAGAGTTATTCTAAAATAAATTTTGACTCAGAAAGTCATATAAAATCTGGATATCTTAATATTTATGTTGCCAATCTTTTCCCTTTTGATGTAGAAATTCAGTTTTATGTGTTAGATGACCATAAAAATATTGTTGATTCGCTTTTGAAAGAAAATTCAATTTCACGACATGGAACTATCGACAATAATGGAATAGTAATTAAAGCAACAAACGATATTTTGCGTGTTAAACTTGATGCCGAATTGATACAAAAATTGAAAACATCTAAGGAAGTTTTGATATGGGCAAGGATAAATAATCCACAGCAAAAGCATTATCTGCTTTATCAAAATTATAATATTGATATTAAGCTAATTGTGGAGGCTAATTATGAATATTAAAATAGCTCTGTTGTTAGGTTTCTTTACACTTTGCTCTATGGCATCAGTGGCTCAAGAGATTGGTAAAATTGTGATTGGGGGCAAATCTTACAACCAATTTTACCAACTTAACTTTAACATATACGCTGCGAGTAATTCTATTTCAAATAAGATGATATTCAATATTTTAAGCGGTGGTAAGATAGATAAATCATTAATCTCGGCAAATCAAGGACGGCTAAAATCATCAAATATTTTTGGATATTCTACTGACTTTGCAATCTCATATAAGCAAGAAAATCGTGATTTTAATGGCTTGAAAGGAATAGGCTTTCAAAGTTCTTTCGAATGGCATAATCTTATGGAATTAAATTTTGGAAAAGATTTGTTCAATTTATTTTTTATTGGAAACTCATCTTACGCTGGTAAAACTGTAGATCTCTCATCAGCAAATTATTATAACTTAAATTATTATCAAATTAAAGCTGGATTGAATAAAATTTCTAAAAATAAATTTTCAAAATATGGATTTAATGTAGACTTAAATCTTGGAAATAATTTTGATAAAGCAGATTTTCGCAATTCATCATTATTCACTTCTGCCATTGGCGACAGCATTTCTTTTGATGGAAATCTTGGCTATAAATATCTTGATACTTCCAAAATCTCAATAAGTTCAATTAATGGCTATGGAGTGGGAATAGATGTTTTTTATGCTTATGAAAATCCACAACTTTTCAAAATTACTGCTAAAATCTCAAATTTTGGATTTATTTCTTGGACAAAAAAATCTCACGAGTTTATTCAAAAAGAGCCAATCATTTGGCAAGGAATTGAAGTAACAAATATTTTTAAAATGCCTGATCCATTGATGAATGTAACTGCCATAGATACTTTTAATGAGTATTTATCATCAAGAAGTTTCAACACAAAATTTCATACTTTTACACCCTGCAAGATGGAATTTGAAGTCTCAAAATTTGTAGTTAAAGATAAATTTGAATTGCAGGCAACATTCCAATATCAACTCTTTAGTAGCTTTCGGTCGTTGTTTATTTTACAATCAAATTTCTTTATAAAAAATATCTACCAAATATCGCCAAATATCTCTTATGGAGGCTATTCAGCTTTTAATGTTGGCATTGATTTAAAATACAATATTAAAAATTATGGCATTATTTATTTTGGCACAAAATATTTAAGTGGATATATTTTACAAAATAATTTTTCTGGTTTTGGAGGATTCATTACCTTTACATTTCAATTATAAACTATGATTCACAAATATTTACCCAAGCTAAAACATATCGACTCAGGCAATTTCTTTCTTATTGCTGGCCCATGTGTTATCGAAAATGAAAACAATCCATTTGAGATTGCAGAGAAATTAGTTGAGATTGCTGATAGGCTAAAGATTCCATTAATCTTTAAAGCCTCTTATCGCAAAGCCAATAGGAGCAAGCAAGATTCGTTCTGTGGCATAGGCGATGTAAAGGCACTAAAGATAATTCAAAAGATTGGCAAAGAGTATGAAATTCCAACAGTTACGGATATTCACACCGAAAGTGAAGCCTATTCAGCGGCCAAATATGTTGATATGCTTCAGATTCCAGCGTTTTTGTGCCGCCAAACAGACCTTCTTGTTGCTGCTGCCAAAACTGGCAAAGTGGTGAATATAAAAAAAGGTCAATTTATGTCTCCAGAGTCAATGATGTACGCAGTTCACAAGGTTAGAAATGAAGGCAATGAAAAGGTTTTGCTTACCGATAGAGGAACAATGTTTGGCTACCGCGATCTTATAGTCGATTATAGGGGAATTCCGTTGATGAAAAAAATTGGTGCTCCTGTTGTTTTGGATTGTACTCATTCGCTGCAGCAACCTAATCAGGATAAGGGTGTTACTGGGGGAATGCCTGAGATGATTTCTACCATTGCAAAAGCAGCCGTTGCAGTTGGAGTTGATGGACTATTTATGGAAACTCATCCCAAACCAGAAATTGCTCTTTCCGATGGCGCCAATATGCTAAGACTCGATTTGATGGAAGATTTGCTTGTAAAACTTATAAAAATTCGTAAAGCCATCTTATGATAAAAGCCTTTTTGATATCAATATTTTTTATCTTCCTTTTGCAATATTCATTTTCGCAAAACACCTTCAAATTAATTCTCAATGGACCAAGTTATGATGAAGGAATTGCTGCTTTCCGCACCTCCGAAAAGGCTTATAGAATTATTGGAAATACTTCAAGTTATGGAAATGGTGGATCCGATATTTGGGTTATTGCTTTAGATTCTAACGCTGATTTTTTATGGCAGAAAACTTATGGTGGCAGCGGCAATGAGAATGCTACTAAAGCAATTATAAACTCTAAAGATGAGATATATATCACTGGTTCAACAACTTCTAACAGCCAGTCGAGTGTAAATATTTTTGTTTTGGCTCTAACAAATTCTGGTGTGCCAATTTTCGATAAATCTTATGGCGGTTCCGACTGGGATTTTTCGAATTCCATTTTTTTTCAAAACGATTCTACAATATTAATTTGTGGAAAGACTTTTAATGGGCCAAATGCTGGCTTTTATAACTCCTTTGTTATGGCTTTAAATAGCCATGGCGATTCACTTTGGACTTCTTTTGCTGGCTCCATAAATGAGCAAGATAATCGAGATTTGATAATTAGTCAAGAGAAAAAAATTATTGTGGTGGGAAATAAAATTGGCAATAATAATTCTATTGATACTTCTTTTATAAAATGCCTCGACAGCCTTGGTAATTTGCTATGGATTAAAAGTTTAACTCCTTATTTGAAAGGTTCTCTTTTGTCAGTTGCTCTAAATCCTGATACAACTTTTACGGCAACTGGCTTTCATATTGATAGCACAAATTCTTGGCGCGAGCCACTTTTAGTAAAATTTGATAAAAATGGCAATGTATTGTGGTACAGAGATATGCAGCAGGGCGACGATTCATATTTCGCAAATATTAATGCCGAGAGCTCTGGAATTTATAATATTGCTGGTATGTCAACAAAATATTCTTCAGGATTGCAAGGGATATTTATCGCGCAATTTTCTCATGATGGCTGGATGATGAATGGGAATATTGCTGGTTGGCTCTTAGATGATTACGCACGAACAATTACTTTCAATATCTTAGATTCAACCTATCTAATTGTTGGTACAACCTATAATTTTGGCGTTTCTATGACAGGAATTATTGTACTTCAGACTGATTATTCTATGGCTTTTGATACAGCCACAAGATTTATACTTGTTTCTTCAAATACAGAATTAAATATAAAATCTATTGCTCTTAAGATTTTTCCTAATCCTGCTCATGATTTTTTGAATATTCAATTCGGTAAATCAATCGATGAAGAATTTCAAATTGAAATCTTTAGCCAAGAAGGGAAAATTATAAAGTCCAATTATTATTCTAATATTGACAATAAAATATCTGTTAACGACTTAAAACCAGGAATATATATTCTTAAGATGAAATCAAAATCTTACGAACTCGTGCATAAATTTATCAAGTTTTAATCGCCAATTTCTTAAAATTTATCGAAATATCAACCTTCAAATTAATTCACAGAAAAATAAAACTCAAAAACTTATATAAATGGAAAATTTCACAATTTACAATCCTGTAAAGCTGCATTTTGGAAAAAACGTATTAGAGAATTTGCCAGCCTCTGCAGCGCAATATGGCAACAGAATTTTATTGATTTATGGGAAAGATTCTATAAAAAAATCTGGCTTATACGAAAAGATTATCAATCTTTTGAAAGATTTTGAAGTGGTTGAATACCAAGGAATAAAGTCGAATCCAATAATTGAGGATGTGAATGCTGCGGCTAAAATTGCTCGCCAAAATCAAGTCGATTTGATAATTGCTGTCGGTGGTGGAAGCGTAATAGATTCTGCCAAAGTTATAGCTTCAGCTATTTATTACGATGGCGATGCATGGGATATAATGACAAATAAAATTGCTGTCGAAAACAGTAAACCATTATTTGCTATTTTAACATTAGCTGCCACAGGTTCAGAAATGAATGCTTTTGCTGTTGTTCAGAATAAAAAAACTATGGAAAAAATTGGCTGGGGAAACCCACCTTTAAGTTTTCCAAAGGAATCATTTCTCGACCCAATGCTAACATATACAGTTTCAGCAAAATATACAGCTTATGGTATGGCAGATATGATAGCTCATAGCCTTGAAGCCTATTTTGGCGATGGGTATTCTCCTTTAAGCGATAATTTTGTAATCGCTAATATCAAGGAAGTAATTCAGGCTGGTAAACCTTTGCTCAACGAATTGAATAACTATGACTTGCGAGCGCGCATAATGTATGCTGGAACAATTGCCTTAAACGGAACTATGAGTAATGGGAAAAAGTACGCCGATTGGGGTGTGCATTCTCTTGGTCATATTTTATCGCTACTTTATGACATGCCCCACGGCGCATCCCTAACCATTGCTTACCCCGCTTGGATGAAAATTCATTCAGTGGCTCTTGCTGATAAAATCATAAAATTAGGCAAAGAAATATTTATGGTGGATACTGTAGATGAAACAATTAGCGAATTTGAAAAATTATTTCTGGCTTTTGATTGCCCAATACGAATTGGCGACTGGGGCATTCCAAAAAGTGATTTTGAAACTATTGAAAAATATTTTATCAAAAATAAAGTCGATGGCATGGTTCATAAATTTAATGATACCATGCGAACAGAAGTCTTAGAATTGATGTTTTGATAATTTTGAAGATTAATAATTCTAAAGCATTAATATTCCCATTAATAGCTATTTATAATAGATTTCAATGCAACTTAATATTTTAAATATCAAAATATTATTCCCAAAATGTTTTTAAATTGTGAGAAAATATTATATAAATTACTCTTTTTCTTCGGCTTCATATTTATTTGAAAAACCGCCAGAAACAATAAACTTAAGAGCATCTTGAGGGCTCGCTTTTATTATTTTTACATTTTTTGAGGGCACAATATAAATAGTGCCCATAAAGCTAAAAGAATAAGGAATATAAACAGAGACTTTATCTTTTTCTATTCCTAAATCAGTTAAATCTGTTTGAGTTATAAAACCAATTTGCTCTAAATCAAAATTTTCGGAAAGCTTAACAATCACTGGTTCAGTGAATTTCTTTTTGCTGCCAACAAATACTGAAAGTAAATCTTTGATAGAATTGTAAATTATTTTAACGACTGGGGTTTTTTCAATGAGCTTGGTTACATAGGTAAAAATTGGTGAAGAAATAAGTAGAGAGCCCAAAATGCCAGTAAATGTTATGAATAACACCAATGTTAAAATTCCTAATCCAGGTGTTTTAAATTCAATAAGAGAGTCAAGTTTTTGAAATACTGCTAAGAGTATAAAAACTGTAACCCCAATAGGTAAAAGATATAGAAGCCCTTGGCTGAAATATTTAAAGAAAATCCGCCATGCAGATTTGAAAAATGGCTTTTTCATGTTTTAAAAATATCATTAATTATATTCTGCAAAAATAGTTTAAATATTGCCTAAGAATATTTAATTCTTGATTGAATTTTTTATAAATCGCGTTGATTAAAAGACATCTACCCCAGTAAGGGTTTATTAGTATATTTGCAAATTATCAAATCATTTTATGAAAATTGAAGAGAAAGTTTATCAGCTGCCAGATATAGATTTGTTAAACTCTATGAGATATGAAAAACTGGAAGTTTGGAGACCCGACAAAACATATATTATTCTTGGCCGTGCTAATAAGGCTGAAGATTCGCTTATAACTAAATTAGTTTCAGAAGATTATGTAGAAGTTCAAAAGCGTCCCACAGGCGGAGAAACCGTTATTTTAAGTCCTAATATGCTGGTCATTTCTATGCTTATGCATGTAGAAAAGGGAATTTCGCCTCAACAGTACTTCATGAAGCCAAATAATATATTAATAAGTATTTTAAGAAATAATGGTGTTAAAAACATAAATAGCAAAGGTATTTCTGATATTTCCATAGGCGATAAAAAAATACTTGGCTCTGCAATTTTTAGAAACACTGTCTCAGTATTTTACCATGCAATTTTAAATGTGAGTGAAGATATTTCGTTAATTAGCAAGTATTTAAAGCATCCCAAAAGGGAACCTGATTATCGACTTGGAAGAGCTCACAGCGAGTTTGTAACTTCACTTTGGGAGGCAAATTATTGCTTAGATATTGATACTTTGAAAACTCAGTTGGAAAATTGGAAAGCTAATGGCTAAATTTTGGAATCATTTATATAAAAAATAGCCCTTTTTTTACTTACTTTGCACTCAATTTATTAGCAATTATTTTGCAAAATTAAATTTAGATATCAAACGAAATTATAGTAAAATGATAAATAAAGATCGATATAAACCCGAAAATCATGTAAGAATTGTTACTGCTGCCAGTCTTTTCGACGGTCATGATGCTGCGATAAATGTTATGCGTCGAATCATTCAATCTACTGGTGCTGAGGTTATTCACCTTGGGCACAATCGTTCGGTACAAGAGATTGTCGATTGTGCTATACAAGAAGATGTGCAAGGTATTGCACTTACTTCATACCAAGGCGGGCACATAGAGTTTTTTGAATATATGTACGATTTGCTTCAAGAAAGTGGTAATCCGCAAATCAAAATTTTTGGCGGTGGCGGAGGAGTTATATTGCCTGATGAGGTTGAACAACTTCATAATTATGGAATTACCAGAATTTATTCTCCCGATGATGGCAGAACAATGGGTTTGCAAGGAATGATAAATGACTTGGTAAAAAGTTGCGATTTTCCTACAGGGAAAAATCCAAATATTAAAATTGAAGACATAAAAAATAAGGATATTAACTCGCTTGCAAGAGCTATTTCTGCTTTTGAAAATTTTCCTGAAGAGACTCAAATTCTCAAGTCAGATATTAATAAAATTGCAAAATCATGTAAAACTCCAGTCCTTGGAATTACCGGCACTGGTGGTGCCGGAAAATCAAGCTTGGAGGACGAAATAATTCGACGATTTACCAATGATTTTCCAGACAAAAGTATTGCAATAATTTCTGTAGATCCTTCGAAAAGAAAAACTGGCGGAGCATTGCTCGGCGACAGAATAAGGATGAATGCCATAAATAATAAAGCGGTATTTATGCGCTCTTTGGCCACACGACAATCGAATTTATCAGTATCGGCTTTTGTGCAAGATGCTGTGGATGTTATGAAAGTGGCAGCTTATGATTTGATAATTTTGGAGACCTCTGGCATTGGTCAAAGCGACACCGAAATTACCAACCATAGCGATATCTCAGCCTATGTAATGACTCCTGATTATGGTGCTGCCACTCAGCTTGAGAAAATTGATATGCTCGATTTTGCTGATATTATTGCTCTTAATAAGTTTGATAAAAGAGGAGCATTGGATGCGCTTCGCGACGTAAAAAAACAATTCCAAAGGAATCATGATCGCTGGAATGAAGAGTATGATAATATGCCAGTGTATGGAACTATTGCATCACAATTCAACGACCCTGGCGTGAATGAATTCTATCGCAATCTTATGAAAATTATTTCTGAAAAAACCGATGGAAAATTCTTTTCTAATCTTGCCCAAACCGCTGAATTGTCAGAAAAAATTCACATTATTCCTCCTCAAAGAATAGGATACCTCTCCGAAATTAGTGAGCAAATTAGAAATTATAACTCTTGGGCTGATAAGCAAGCCAATGAAATTCAGAAGTTACAGTCGATAAATCAAGTTATTGAGAATGCGAAAAAAATTGAATCTGAGGATAAATTATTCTTAGAAAAGATGAAATCTAATCAGGAAGAAAAGATTGATAGACAATGTATTAAAATAATAGAAAATTGGACAGAGCGCTGTAAAAAGTATAAAGAGCCTTATTATAGTTTTGAGGTAAGAGATAAGGAATTGAAAGTTGAAACTCACACCGAATCTCTTTCTCACCTTATGATTCCAAAGGTTTCTATGCCAAAATATAAAGGCTGGGGAGATATTTTGAAATGGAATTTAAAAGAGAATGTTCCTGGTGAATTTCCTTTTGCTGCTGGTGTTTTCCCCTTTAAACGCGAAGGAGAAGACCCTACCCGAATGTTTGCTGGTGAAGGCGGCCCTGAAAGGACAAACCGTCGCTTTCATTATGTCTCTCTTGGACTTCCTGCCAAAAGACTTTCTACTGCTTTCGATTCGGTAACTCTTTATGGAAATGACCCTGATAGAAGACCAGATATTTATGGAAAGATTGGAAATTCTGGTGTATCAATTTGCTGCCTCGATGATGCTAAACGGCTATATTCTGGATTCGATTTATGTAGCCCATCTACATCAGTTTCCATGACAATAAATGGTCCAGCTCCTCATCTTGTAGGCTATTATATGAATACCGCCATCGACCAACAATGTGAGAAATATATTATTGAAAAAGGTCTTCAGTCGGAAATTGAAAAAAAAATTGATGCAATTTACAAGAAAAGAGGTATAAGCAAGCCAACTTATTATGGAAAATTGCCCGAAGGAAATAATGCTTTAGGTCTTATGCTTCTGGGAGTTACTGGAGATCAAGTTCTCCCAAAAGATACTTACGAAAAAATTAAAGCAAGAACTATTTCGGTTGTCAGAGGAACTGTTCAAGCAGATATTTTGAAGGAAGATCAAGCACAAAATACTTGCATTTTCTCAACAGATTTTTCTCTTAAATTGATGGGAGATATTCAGCAGTATTTTATTGACAACGGCGTTAGAAATTTTTATTCGGTTTCAATTTCGGGTTATCATATTGCCGAGGCTGGTGCTAATCCAATATCCCAATTGGCTTTTACTCTTTCTAACGGATTTACATACGTGGAATATTATCTTTCTCGTGGTATGAATATAGATGATTTTGCACCAAATTTATCTTTTTTCTTCTCTAACGGTATCGATGCTGAGTTTTCTGTAATTGGCAGAGTAGCTCGACTTATTTGGGCAAAAGCCATGAAACTGAAATATGGTGGCAACGATCGCTCACAGAAACTCAAATATCATATTCAAACTTCTGGGCGCTCCTTGCATGCTCAAGAGATTGATTTTAACGATATCCGCACAACTCTTCAAGCTCTTTATGCAATATATGATAACTGTAATTCATTGCATACCAATGCTTATGATGAGGCAATTACAACTCCAACGGAGGAATCTGTTCGCAGGGCGATAGCAATTCAAATGATAATAAATCATGAATTGGGCTTGGCAAAAAATCAAAACCCTAACCAAGGCTCTTTTATAATTGAAGAACTTACCGAACTTGTGGAAGAGGCTGTGTTGATTGAATTTGATAGAATTTCTGAAAGGGGCGGAGTTTTAGGAGCTATGGAAACAAATTATCAGCGTGGAAAAATTCAAGAGGAATCTCTCTATTATGAGACTCTGAAACATAGCGGCAAACTACCAATTATGGGTGTTAATACTTTTTTATCTACCAAGGGCTCTCCAACTACTATCCCAGGAGAAGTTATCAGAGCAACTATTGATGAAAAGGAAAGACAGATTAAAACCATCGAGAGAAATAAAATAGGCTTTGCCGAAGAATCTGCTGTGTGGATTGAGGCTTTGAAATCTACTGCCACCAACAATAAAAATGTATTTGAAGTTCTTATGGAGGCTACAAAATATTGCACAATTGGACAAATAACTGATGCATTATTTGGAGTAGGCGGACAGTATAGAAGAAATATGTAAGGAAATTAATATTGTAAAGCCTTAAAGATGCTTATGCTTTTACCTTAATGTCCTTGTATTTTCCTACGAGAGATAGATTTGAGATTTCAATCTTAAGCTGGTTGATAACCTTGTTACTGGAACTTAATTCAAATAATATCTGTGATTTTTTATCTTGAAAATTATCTTTTAATTCTTCGAACATCTTTTGATAATAGTTAATGCCTTCTATAAGATTGTTAGAGAAATTCGACAGATAACCAAATTGCTTGGGCGAAAAAGAAAATGATGATTCATCAATTTTATTTTTCAGATAATCAATATATAAACTGAGTTCTTTGATGAAAATATTTGGTCTATCTTGCCTTGAAATAATATTTGTACGTCCATAAATATGACCAACCATTTCATTTATGCTCACTTTTTTGGAGTAGTAAGCCATATTTGGACCAGGGCAAATAGAAACGCCAGGACCTTCTTCGCTGGTTTCTATGTTATTAGCAATCAATGCAGAAGTACCCAAACCAACACAGACACAAGATTTTTCGACAATTTTTTCATATCTAAAATCATAATCTTTTTTGTCTAAATTTTCATCTTTAAGTTCATTTATCTTCAATCGTTGGTAGCGGTAAGAAGCTGTGCATAAGCCTTTTTCAGTATGTTCATGGTTCAATGCTACATATTTTTTTGGACATAAGCTTCCTGGTTTCCCTTTTTCTATAAGCGAAAACTTTTCTTCATCTTTTGTATTTCCTCTTAAACTGTTAAAGGGCACTCCTAAAGGGGAGATATTACTTAAATATAAATCTTCTTCTTTGGCATCCATAAGTTGTTGCATGGTAGCCTCATCAACTGTCGTAGCTTCAGGAACTAATAAAAAAGGTGTTCCCCAACCGATAGAATCGAGACCATATTTCTCAAGTAAAAACTCATGTTCTTCATTTGTGCCAACGCCACCTTGAGCAGTAATTTTGATAGGTAAAATATGACTTGGAACTAATTTTTCTTTTGCAATTAGAGCTTGTATGTAAATTTCATTAATAGTTTCTAATAGAATAGCTTTATTTTCTTTAAACTCTTCTAAAACTGGGCCTAAAAGAAAACCATCAGATGCAAAAGCATGCCCACCACAGTTTAGTCCTGACTCAATTCTATATTCAGAAACCCATAAACCTTTCTTTGCCAAATATTTACCTTGAATTATAGCTGAGCGATAATCGCTAACTTTAAGAATAATTTTCTTCTTAAGAAATCCATCTGTCGTCGGGAAAAAATCGTCAAACTTTTCAATATAATTATAAAGTCTTGGATTTAACCCTGCCGAAAGAACAATTGAAGATTCCAAATTGCTCAATGCAAAACCTCTTAATGCTGCATGTGCATCGTTGAATTCTACAGGAAGCTTTTCGCCATTTAGGTAGTTAGCTTTATCAACTTTAGTCATTATATTAACGTCAATGCTTCCTTTATACATATTGTCTTTTATCCAAGATTTAAAATCTTCTATATTGAAATATTTTTGAGATAGATTGATAAATTCCTGTTTTACTTTTGAACTTTCAGGAAGCCTATTAAAATAATCTTTTATTTCTTGTGATTTTTCGCTTGCACAAGATTTTAATTCATCAATTTTTTTATCTACTAAATCGTTCAAAAAATTAAGATATTCAGTAACTCTTTTAGCTCTGAAATCATCAATTTTATTAGAGATTTCTTTATAAGGAATTTGAAATTTTTCGCTATACATTTTTCTCATTTTCTCAAGCAGAATATCATCTACTAAGGATATTACTGAGTTAATGCCTAAATGTGAAACTTTAAGTGGTGTGTCTATCGTAAATCCTATTCCCATTACGGGAATATGAAATGTATGTGTTTTTGTCATAAATTTATTAAACTCTAAAAGTTCAGAATTCTAATCTGAAATTCTCTTGGGGGTTAAAGAACAATTGATTAAAAGAGCAAAGGTAAGTCATTTTGATATAAAAATTTTAAATTCTTTGTTAATATTTATTTCATTATTAACCAACGACTTTATAAGATTTTTTTTAACTAATCTTGTAAATGATTTTGGTAAAAAAGTTTATTTCACTTTAAGCGTGAGAGTTGCAATTTTTCTTGCAGTTTCGCCATTGCCATGATGAGCTTCATAATTTTCGCATCTTTCGTCGGAAGATTTGTCGCCACAAGTGCAACCAATTCTTTTTCCAGTGCCAGCATCAACGCTACTGCATGATTTTACAAACATTCCACCTTTTATCAAGAACATTTTAATGCCGATTGCTGCAAAAGCGAAACCTAATAATCCTATCACTAAAAGGAATAATTTCATAATTATTAAATTAATTTCTGCTCGCAAAATTAGTCATAATATTTCTTCTACAATTGGATATTTGTTAAATACATCTAATAATTATTGCATTAGCTTGATATAAATTAAAATGAAAATGATTTACTTATCAACTCTTTGCCATTATTGGTGTAAACCAAATCATATTTACCCTCTTTCCAATCGGCAACTTTCACATTAAATTCTAATTTTATTTTGCCTGCAGGGCACAAAGTTTTATTCGGATTTTTATAAACAATATTCCCTAAACTATCTTTTACAAATCCTTGCAGTTCAACAGCTTCAGAACTTATAAATTCTATTATGCCATTTATTTCTTTTGTTGTTCTTACAATATGATTGTATTTATCAATCGAAACCTCGCTTTTAGTATTATACCAAGTTTCATTTTGCCCAGTAACAGAGCACAAATATTTTCTCAAAGCTATAGATTTATAGGCATCAGCACAATAAATATTTGAAACACTTTGATTATCTGTTATACACCAAATTGCTTGTTGAATATTTTGATTGTCAATATTTTTCAGAGAATCTAATAACTGAAATAGATTCAATAATTTGAAATTTTGGATTTCAGAAAGGGTAAATTTCGAGTTTTTTGAAGGGCATTTATCATTGGCTTCGGTGCAAAATGCTGCAATTTTTATAAGTTTTACTTCATTGCGATTTATAGCTATTAGCAGATGATTTGGCGTTACTAAAGTCTGCTCATTTGAATCATCAGGGACAAAAAGTGTCCCAGAAATCATCTCTAAATTTAACTTATTTCTGGACAAATTCTTCAATTCAATATTGATGCATTTGCCAGAATATGAGCCATTTGATGATATTTTAATTTCAATTTTTTTATCTCTTAAAGCTTCTTTAAATGTGGTTTTTGATTTTCCAAAGCCAAATGAAAATAAACCAAAGCTTAAAATCAAAATCATCAATATTAATCTAATAGTTTTCATAAGGATTTGATTTTTTGAGTAAGTAAATAACAGCAGATTTGTTAAAATTAATTGCTTGAAATTAACTCAATAAATGGCGATTTATTTTCTTATATTTCTGATAAATAAAGATTTAAACGAAAAAAAATAAATGAATGAGCAAAGTGAAATTTCTTTCATTTTGCTCATTCGAAGAGCTAAAATTAAAGAATCTTCATTTAATTACGTATTCGATTTTTTGGCAAGACTTAATCTTTTTACTCGCTATCAGAATCGTTCCAAATCTTTTTAATTATATGAATTACAGCATGCAAGACATCATCGCTATCAGTGTAAGTAATGTAAATCATCATATTTGCTTCGTCGATATACATGTGATACTTGTTTCCTACATCGCTGGTGATATCAAATTCATACATCTTTTTATCATCATCGGCATTGGTAACTTTGTCAATAATATAAGCAGATGTCATAGATGGTGTAACATGTTTGAAAAGTGTCATCGCTTTGTTGAAATTAAAAAAAGTCAATTCTTCTGTGTTAGTCGAGGTAATTACCCATTCTTCGTTGGTGGCATTCCAATATGCATCTTTTCTTGTATCTGTTGAGATATGAAGCTGAGCTTCTGCTATGACAAAACTTAAAATTGCTATAATAAATAACAATGTTTTTTTCATGTGATTTGTTTTAATAGGTTTTGAAAATAATTTTATAATTTAATATTTAGCAAATTTAGAGATTTAATAAAGTTTTACAATACCTAATTATACGTATTTTAATTTAGCTACTTTTGCTGAGGATTTTGAGTTTTTGAATATATTACTTCATAGATAAATAATTTTGTTTAATATTCCTTTTCAAATTCTTCAAAAGTGAGGGCTTAGAATTAATGACAAATTTAATTTTGAAGTGTTTTAAATTTAGAAATCATAATGAAACCCTATTATAAAATCTTTATTATTTTTGCTTTAGCATTAATATACAGTTATTTGCGTTATATTATCTTTAGCAAAATTCGTTTTGATTTCATGATGCTTTATGTTACCAACAAAGCATTTGCTTTGAGTGCTGTGAGCATTTTATTTTTCAAAATCTCGAGAGATCTCAAACATGCTAATATCTTTCTCAATGTTTTTATTGCATTGCATATTTCTGTCAGCATTTTCCTGCTCAATCCCGAACATTTTGATAAACTCTATATCGATAAGCTTCAGTTTACTGTATTTGGACTATTATTTTTGCTTTCTGGAATTTTGGCTGCTACATTTTGGATAAGCTTTATATACAAGAGACTTATCGACATTTCGCTGAAATATAAGCTCTTAGTATTCTTGTTTTTCGTGATGATGCATAATCTGTTGTTAGGATTTTCATCGTGGATAAATTATTCAAATTGGGTCGGCTATTTGCCACCTATTACTCTTATCAGTTTTCTATTTAACTTAATTTCAGTGTTTATTATTGCCAAAAAGAAACTGATTTTTACATAACTGAATAAAGCTTTAAGATTAACAAAGACAAGTGTATAACTTTTGATAACAGATTTTGGCTTGCCAACAGAAAAAAATACATTTGCTTAGTAATTTATTGATTGACAACAACTCAAAATGTATTATGATTAAAACATTATTATCAATTATATTGACAATTTTTATTGTCGAATTATCAGCACAATCGGCATCGGTTTCCCCTTCACGCTTATATTATAAAGTTGCACCTGGAGGTTATAAAAGCCAAGCAATAAAAGTTACAAATAATGGCGACAAATTGCAGACTTTTAAAGTGGATTTTGCAGATTTTAATGCTCCAGGAAATAAGGGTAAAACTGAAGTTATGAAAGAAGGAGAGAGCAATGAACGCGGCTGTTCAAAGTGGCTTTCAGCTTCACCTTCGTTTTTTGAAATTGCTCCTGGCGAGACTAAAGATATCGAAATTCTCTTGCAATTGCCAAATACTCCTGAGGCAAATAAAGCTCGTTGGGCGGTTGGCATAGTGAAACTTACTCAAGAAAATGTTGGCGGCGGTGAAAAAGGTAGCGACGTGGTGGGTATGAGAATTATTCAATCTTTTCAATTTGTAATTCATATTTTTCAAACTCCTCCAAGTGTGGTTTATAAAGAAGCTTCAGTAATAAAATTTTATCGCGATACACTTGCATCAGACTCGGCCGTAAGCTTAAAAATGGAAGTTGCCAATACTGGGGAAACAATAATTGATTGCGCTCCATATCTCGATGTAATTAATACTGCTAACGGTGAAAAAACAAATATAAAAGTTAAAGGCTTTACTGTTTTGCCTGGTGGAGAAAGAGAAATAAGGTTTTATCTTCCAGCCGATATTAAAAAGGGAAAATATAATATTCTTGGCGTAGTAGATTATGGTAGCGACACTGATATTGCTGGTGCTGAGCTTAATATAATTATTAAATAATATTTTATTAGAGGCATTGCAAGAGTTAATCAAATTATAGTTTTGCAAGTAACATCAGCATATTTTAGTTAATTATAAAAATTAATGCCCTCTCAGAAAATCTCTGAGAGGGCATTTTATTTTAGTTACGATAAAATTAAGGTTTAACTAAACTCATGTTCAAACAATTATTCCTGTGTTTGTCCACAAAGTTTTGCGCTTAAAAACTCTCTATTCATCTTGGCAATGTTAGAAACAGATATTTCTTTAGGACACTCTTGTTCACAAGCGTAGGTATTAGAGCAGTTGCCAAATCCTAATTCATCCATTTTAGCTACCATTGCTTGAACGCGACGTTTTGCTTCAACTTTTCCTTGAGGAAGATACGCAAATTGGGAAACTTTTGCAGCAACAAATAGCATAGCAGAAGCATTTTTGCAAGTGGCAACACAAGCTCCACATCCAATGCAAGCAGCAGCATCCATAGCTTTATCTGAATCGTACTTAGGAATTGGAATTGCGTTAGCATCGGGAGTTCCTCCAGTGCCTATAGACACATATCCACCAGCTTGAATAATCTCGTCAAAAGCACCACGATTTACTATCAAATCTTTGATGATAGGAAATGCTTTAGCTCTCCAAGGTTCTACAAATATTGTGTCGCCATCTTTAAAACGACGCATGTGCAATTGACAAGTTGTGATTCCGCTTTCTGGTCCGTGAGGACGACCATTTATATATAAGCTACAGGTTCCACAAATGCCTTCGCGACAGTCGTGGTCAAAAGCTACAGGGTCATCACCTTTTTCTATAATTTGTTGATTCAAAATATCTAACATCTCGAAGAAAGAACTATCAGGAGATATGTTGGAAACTTTATAATCAACCATTTTTCCTTTGGCTTGGGCGTTAGCTTGACGCCATATTTTAAGTGTTAAATCCATTGTGTATTCTCCTATTTATAATTTCTAATTTTTACTTCAATATTCTCATAAATCAGTGGCTCTTTGTGAAGTTCTGGTGGGTTATCCTCACCTTTATATTCCCATGCGCCTACATACATAAAATCTGCATCATTACGCTTGGCTTCGCCATTTTCTGTTTGATGTTCTTCACGAAAATGACCTCCACATGATTCCTCACGATGTAAAGCATCGCGAGCAATAAGCTCACCTAACTCAAGAAAGTCGACAACGCGGTTGGCTTTTTCGAGTTCTGGATTGTATTCTTGTTGATTACCAGTTACCTTAACATCTTTCCAAAATTCTGCACGAAGTTTAGGGATTTCTTCTAATGCAATTTTTAGGCTTTCGGCTGTGCGAGCCATGCCTACATAATTCCACATTATTTTCCCTAATTTCTTATGAAATTCGTCCACAGATTGTGATCCTTTAATATTCATTAATTTATCAAGGCGAGCTTGAACTGCATTTTGAGCTTCATCAAACTCTATTTCTTTTCCAGTAAATCTTGGAACATGAATTTGGTCGGCAAGATAATTTGCAATGGTGTTTGGAATGACGAAGTAACCATCGGCAAGACCTTGCATCAAAGCGGAAGCGCCAAGGCGATTTGCTCCATGGTCTGAGAAATTTGCTTCTCCCAAAACGTACATTCCTTGAATAGTGGACATCAATTCGTAATCGACCCACAAACCGCCCATAACATAATGGGAGGCAGGATAAATCATCATAGGTGTTTCATAAGGATTGTCGTCAACAATTTTTTCATACATCTGAAATAGATTGCCATAACGTGCTTCAATAACATCTTTTCCTAAACGTTTTATAGGATCTTTGAAGTCTAAAAATACTGCAAAGCCAGTTCCCACGCCATAACCTGCATCGCATCGTTCTTTTGCGGCACGCGAAGCAACATCACGAGGGACTAAGTTTCCAAATGCTGGATAACGACGTTCCAAATAGTAATCGCGGTCATCTTCTTTTATGTCGTTTGCTTTTAGTTGCCCTTTACGAACTTTTTCAGCATCTTCAATATTTTTAGGAACCCAGATTCTTCCATCATTACGCAAGCTTTCGCTCATAAGTGTCAATTTGGATTGAAAATCACCATGAACAGGAATACATGTTGGATGAATTTGCATATAACAAGGATTAGCAAAGAAAGCTCCCTTTTTGTATGCGCTCCAGGCAGGAGTAACATTTGAACC
Source organism: Bacteroidetes bacterium CG2_30_33_31 (assembly GCA_001872625.1). Classification (GTDB taxonomy): domain Bacteria; phylum Bacteroidota; class Bacteroidia; order Bacteroidales; family UBA1556; genus UBA6267. Next base: position 46,368 of record MNXP01000031.1, on the reverse strand, counting down.
CATTGCATTTGTTGAAAGGAAGAAGGCGTTAGCATAACCACCAGTGGCAAGTACAACAGCGTGAGCACTATGTCTTTCAATTTCTCCAGTAACCAAGTTTCTTACAATAATTCCTCTTGCTCTTCCGTCAATAACCACAATATCAAGTACATCGCGTCGGGTGTACATTTTAACTGTACCTGCTTTTATTTGACGGCTAAGTGCTGAATATGCACCAAGAAGAAGTTGTTGACCAGTTTGCCCACGTGCATAAAAAGTACGCGAAACCTGTGCTCCTCCAAAAGAACGTGTGGATAGCAATCCGCCGTATTCGCGAGCAAAAGGAACGCCTTGAGCAACACATTGATCTATTATATTGTTTGATACGGTAGCTAATCTATAAACATTTGCTTCACGTGATCTATAGTCGCCTCCTTTTATTGTATCATAAAATAACCTGTAAATACTATCTCCATCGTTAGGGTAATTTTTTGCTGCATTGATTCCACCTTGTGCAGCAATGGAATGTGCGCGGCGTGGCGAATCTTGATAACAGAAAGATTTTACATTATATCCAGCTTCGCCAAAAGATGCTGCTGCACTTCCTCCGGCTAAGCCTGTTCCTACTACGATGATATCTAATTTTCGCTTGTTTGATGGGTTTACGAGCTTTTGCTCTTCTATGTATTTTGTCCACTTTTGGGCTAAAGGGCCTTCAGGAACTTTTGAATTTAATTTTGTCATTATTATTAATATTTAATTTTTATAATAAGCTATGCAGCAATTAAAAAATAGATTGGAATTATGCTAAAACCTATAACAATTAAAATTGCATAAACCGTGCTCAATCCCTTAATAAAATTAGTGTATTTGCTGTGTTCTAAGCCCAATGATTGAAATCCTGATTGAATTGCATGGTTCAAATGTATGCCAAGAGCTATGAAAGAAATGATGTAAACCACTGAATAAAAAACATTTCCAAAAAGCATCTGTGCCATTGTATAGAAATCGTGCTGGCTAGCTGCACCTTCAGGTACGTTTACAACTCCAATTTTTACAAGGTAAAAATTGAGAAAGTGTAAAATTAGAAAGATAAACACTATCACACCAGTATGAATCATAAACTTGGAACCTGAGGAAGTTGTTGAAACATTAGGTTTTACATACTTAATTGGTCTGGCACTTTGGTTATACCACCAAAGAAATATACCAAGAAGGATGTGTAGAATAAATGCGAGAAACAAAACTTTTTCAAAAATTTGAATAAAGATATTCGTTCCCATGAAATCTGCCGCAGCAGCAAATGATTTTCCACCATCGCTACTAAGCAACAATAGATTAATCGATAGGTGGATTAGCAAAAAAATTGCAAGAAATAGCCCAATTATGGACATTGTAATTTTCTTTGTAATCGATGCGTAATGAACAATTGAATTACTCATAATTTGTTAGATATATTAAAATAATTTGTTAAAAAAATGTCCGAATGTATGTTACCCTTTGGTTGATTTAATATCTGCATTTCCGAATTTGATATCATGCTGAAGGACCGAAATTTTTATTTGTCTTCTAAATTAAATTTAAGTGCTTCTGTATGTTTCTATTTTGCAAAGGTAAATTTTTTAATTGTGATATTATCAAAAGTAGTAATTTATATAAAATCTAAATTAGTATTTATTTTGTTGCTTTTAATTTCAATTACATATATTTGAAACCCAGAATATTTTAATATTTTATCATGAAATACATCAATTATTCATCATCTTTATTTAATAAAAATAGAGAAAAATTATTAGCTCAAATGGCTAATAATTCACTAGTTATACTTTTTTCGGCTGATGAATATCCACGTAATGGAGACCAATATTTCCCATTCCGACAGAATTCCGATTTCTTTTATTTGACAGGAATTGACCAAGAGAACTCGGCATTACTGATGTATAAGAATGCTGATGGCTCAGTATTTTCCTGCAAACTTTTTATAAAAAAAACTGATAAAACTCAAGAAATTTGGTTTGGAAAGAAACTTCATGCCGAGGATGCTTATAATATTTCTGGAATAAAAGAAGTTTTTTGGATTGATGATTTCGACCATCATTTGATAGATTCTTTGGATAAAATTAAGAATGTTTACATTTGGCAGAATGAATATGCAAAGTTTGAAACGGAAGTTCCTTATGCTAACTTGCGCAAGTCGAATGAGCTTATGAAAGAATATCCTAAATTGAATTTTTTACGACTTTTTCCAGTGATGGAAAAATTGAGAATTATTAAGTCAGCAGAAGAGCTTGAAATGATGCGGAAAGCTGTGGCAATAACCAAAAATGCTTATCTAAGAGTTTTAAAAAAGCTTAAGCCTGGCATGAAGGAATATGAAGTAGAGGCTGATATTACTTATGAATTTTTGCGTAGTGGAGCTTCTGGTCATTCCTATTCGCCTATTATTGCTGCTGGCGAAAATGCTTGTATATTGCACTATTGCGATAATGATAAAATGTTGTCTGATGGTCAATTGCTTTTGATGGATTTTGGCGCCGAATATGGAAATTATGCTGCCGATTGTTCGAGAACTATTCCTGTTAATGGGAAATTTTCACAACGGCAGAAAGATTGTTATGAAGCAGTTCTATATGTCTTTAAAAATGCATTAAAACTTTATATTCCAGGTAATACCATTGATATTATTAATATTAAAGTTGGAGAATGGATGCAAGAAAAATTGCTTCAACTTGGTCTGTTGAGTGAGGAAGAAATTAAGAATCATACTGGCGAGCATCCTCCATATTTCAAATATTATATGCATGGCACTTCGCATTTTATTGGTCTCGATGTTCATGATGTGGGAAGTAAGCAAACTGTTTTTGAGAAAGGTATGGTTCTCACCTGTGAGCCTGGAATTTATATTCCAGAGGAAAAAATTGGAATTAGAATTGAAACCGATATTGTTGTTGATGATGTTCCTATCGATTTAATGGCCGATTATCCAGTAGAAATAGCTGAAATTGAGGCAGCTATGAGGAGATAACATTTTTAATTTACTATTAGCGATTTGCAATTTTGTGAAGTGTATGAAAAACATTTCATCGATTTTTGGTGCAAAAATCATGAATCTTCACCCCAGACACCCAAACCTGCAAACCCTCAAAACTACTTAACGATTTGCACTATACAAATAAGGAGTGTATATTAAAAAATCATTTCCCAAGCTCTTTTAAAATTTCTTCTACATCTTGTTCGGTATTGCGTAGTTTATCTTTACAAAATTTCAAGAGAGTAGATGCTTTCTTGATTTTGGAGGCAAGTTCATCAATGCCAATTTCACCTTCTTCAATATTTTCTACAATCTCCTCAAGCTCCTTAATAGCTTCTTCATAACTTCTTTCTTTGCTCATAACTATTTTATTTTGTGTATTTTACTTTCTAATTTACCTTCAGATAATTCAGTTTCTAATATGTTGCCAACTTCAATCTTATCGGAAGATTTTAATGCCTTGCCATTTATCCTTGATATGCTAAATCCTTTTCGCAAAATATTTATGGGATCTAAAATTTTGATGACTTTTTCCAAATGACGAATCTTGTTTGCCTCTTTTATTAGGAAGTTCGACTTATCTTCAATTAATTCTCTTTCTTTTCTTTGAATTATATCTTTTTCTATGGATATTTTTCTTCGGTGTGCCGTCTCAATTATTATAATTAGATCTTGAATAGCCTCTAATTTCATAGGAATAAATTTCCTCGAATATTTTGATAAATCATATTTTAAATTGTTCAATTTAAGCATATTATTATCAATAAAATTTTTCTGTTGGATTTTTAATCTAAGTGCAAGGCTTTTAATAAAGCTATTATTTATTGCAAAATATTCAGCAGAATTATTTACCACTTTTCTCCCAATTTCATCCAGCCTTACGGCTATATTATCAAATTTCTGTTGAAGTAAATATGCCAAGTCAGTCGGAGTAATGGTGTTCAAATTGGAAACCATTTCTACAACGGTTTCATTAGTAGAATGCCCAATACCACTTACAATCGGAAGTGGGAAAGTAGAAACTGCTTTGGCTAAATTATAATCGTTGTAGCAACTTAATCCAACATCACCACCACCCCCACGAATTATGGCTACAATATCAAAATAGTCTTTAACTTTCTCTATTCTTGCAAGTTGCTTAATTATTGAATCCACAGCTACATCGCCCTGCAATATCGCTGGAAATAGCAAATAATAAAATTTATAGCCTCGGCTATTATTATCAATAATATTTTTAAAATCATGAAAGCCTTTGCTTGTCTCAACCGAAATAATTGCTATTCGCTTTGGCAGCATTGGAAATTTAAGTGCTTTGTTTAAGAAGAAAAAGTCTTCGTTTTTTAATCTTTGAATGCTTTTTAACTTCTCCGCAGCCATTTTTCCAAGTGAATAATTTGCATCTATATCGCTGATATGTAATGATAAACCATGCACGGGATTATAATCCAGACTGGCTTTAAAAAGTATTTCCATACCATCGCTCAATTCGCTTCCAGTGGCTTCCAAAAATTTAGATTGAATATTTAATAAGGTGGAATTCCAAATAATGCCTCTTATCTGAGCCTTTATTCCTTCATCATTTTTCTCCACTAAATCGGGATAACAATGACCGCTTTTGGGATAATAATTTAATTTTGCTATCTCAGCTTTTATCCAGTATTCATTTGAATAGGTTTTCTTGAGCAACTTTTGCAAGTGCTCAGTTATTTGACTTAATGAATAAAAGTTTTCGGGCATCGGATTATTTTATAATGCCCAAAAATATGAAAAATTGATAATGATTTTATAAATATGATTTTAAAAAAACAAAGATTTAATGAGTTTTTTAAATTACATCTTATAATATTCATTTTTGATTGGACAATCATTTTTTATTCTTAAAGCGAATAATTCATATTTTTGCGAATAATTCAAACTTCTGACATTGATATCAATTCTTTTATATCCCATTTCTTTGATATACAGCTTAATAATTGCATTTCGCAATAAGCTTTATGATTTTAAAATATTTCGATATTCTGAATTTGATATTCCAATAATTAATGTTGGAAATATTTCTGTAGGAGGTAATGGTAAAACTCCACAAGTGGAATATATTGCTGAATTACTGCAAGATAACTACAATATTGCCATTTTGAGTAGAGGTTATGGACGTAAATCCAAAGGTTTTCGTGAAGTCGCAATTAACGATTTAGCTTCTGAGTCGGGTGATGAGCCTTTACAAATGAAAAATACATTTCAAGAAAAAGTAAGTGTCTTTGTGGGTGAAAATAGGGTGGAGGCTATCACCAAAATATTGTTTCAATATCCCGAAACTGAGCTAATAATTCTTGATGACGCTTTCCAGCACCGGGCAATAAAAGCTGGATTAAATCTTTTACTTACTGATTATAATTCGCTTTTTGTGAATGACAAAATGTTGCCTTTAGGACACTTGCGTGAATCAAAAAAAGGAGCTAAAAGAGCACACTTAATTGTGGTAACAAAATGTCCTGATACCATTGATATACATCGAAAAAATGAAATAAGAAATCAATTATCAGCTTATTGTTCGCAAATTGTATTTTCTAAATTGCAATATGGCGAAATGTTTAATCTTTTTGAAACCAAGGATAAAGAATCGGCCATTATAAATGAGAGATTTATAACAGTTTCTGCGATTGCTAAGCCAAAACCTTTTGAAGAATATTCGGAAAAGAAGTTTAATGTTGTTGGTAAAATGAGCTTTAGAGATCATCATAGATTTAGCTCATCAAATATTGATGCGATTGAAAAAAAAATTCATAGCTTTGCCCCCCTTGAAATTCAAGTGCTAACAACAGCCAAAGATGCAACACGATTTAAGGAATTTTTCTTAAAGAAGAAGTTGAGTTTTAAGGTTAAAGTGTTGCCAATAAGAGCACATTTTGATGATTATGAAAAGGAGTATTTTGAAAATTTAATAATGGAATATGTACGAGAAAATACAAGAAACAGTTAATTATATACTTAAACAACACCATAGTAATGCTAAAATTGGTATTGTTTTAGGCTCAGGATTAGGAAATTTGGCAAACCATATTTCAGTAGAAAAGGTTATATCTTATAAGGACATTCCAAATTTTCCAGTTTCAACTGTAAAAGGGCATAAAGGCATGTTGATTTTTGGAAAATTGGGAGGAAAAGAAATAATTGCCATGCAAGGGAGATTGCATTTTTATGAAGGATATACTATGAATGAAGTTAGCTTGCCTATTAGAGTTTTAAAATCCCTTGGCATCGAAACTGTTATTCTTTCAAATGCTGCTGGTGGAATGAATCCCAATTTCAAAATTGGAGATATTATGCTTATCAATGACCATATTAGCCTATTTCCACAAAACCCACTCTTAGGAAAAAATGATGAAAGATTAGGCGCTCGCTTCCCTGATATGAGTGAAGTTTACAGCAAAAAAATTATTTCCATTGCCAAAGTAGTGGCCTTAAAAAGTGAAATTTCCGTTAAAGAAGGCGTGTATGTTGGAACAACAGGACCAACTTTTGAAACTCCAGCAGAATATCGCTATTTTCGCATTATTGGCGGCGATGCTGTTGGTATGTCCACTGTGCCAGAAGCTATTGTAGCTCATCATGCTGGAATGAAATGTTTCGCCGTTTCTATAATTACCGATCTTGGAATTGCTGGTCAGGTAATCAAAGTTAGCCATCAGGAAGTTTTGGAAGCCGCCATGGCAGCTGAACCAAAACTTACAACTATTATTACTGGAATTATTGAGTTGCTGTAAGAAGAATTATGCGCAATGAATAATTATAAATTATTAATATTCTTGCTTTTAGCCCTGATTTTTAAATCATGCACCATAGAACGTAATTTGGCTGTGGAGGCTGGAAAGAGAATTAATAAAAGCTCAATTTTAGTGCTTTTCCCTGATGAAATTATAAAAACTAATTCCAAGCCATACAGCTTTGCAAATAATCTAAATGAAGAAGAAAAATATTGGCAAGCCATTGATAGCAGTGATTTCCTTAAATATATTAATGATACTATTGTTCAAAAAAAATTCCATAATTCTATTATAAAACTTTATGCAGAATATGGTTTTATCGTTTATGAAAATGATGATTTGACAAGTTTTTTGCAAACAAAAAATCCGGCTTTTATTATAGATTTTAGCCAGTTGGAGCTTGAGGAATATTGGAAATATTTTTATGCCAAAGAGCAAATGCCAGATGAAAAAGAGTACAAACAAAGTTTTTCTCTCAATGCTTTAGCATTAAATGCTTGGGTTAGAGTTTCAGTGGTTAATGACAGTACTTTGCCACCGAAATTAGTTTTCTCGCAATACTACTCAAGCGATCAGATTGATGGTTATTTTTATCAAAATGAAATTACTGGAGAGGTGAATTACCGATATAATTTAATTCCATTCGACACTAATCTGTTTGAGGATTTTTTTGCCAATTCTTCAATAAAAATTTCACTTGATATCATTGATTTTGTGGCAAATTCCTATATAGAAAACCGACTTTTACAAAAAATAGAAGAATATCCTACAAGGTTTTGGCGCTATAAGCCAAATAATCAAAAACTCACACCCACAAAAAATAATTCTGGATACATTATTTTAAACGAAAAATAATAACTGAAAGAGTTAATTATTTTATAAAAGTATTGAAAGCTAATTGTTTATAAATTTATCAAGATTTTTATTTTGGTAAATTTCAATATATTTAAATTCATCCTGATAGTTATCATATCGAATATTTTAGATTAAAAATACTTTTATTTTAGCTCTTTAGTATCTAAAATTTTGAAGATTAAAATATTTTTGATGATAATTACTGTAATTGCAACAGCTGTAAATTCTTCATGCCAAAATAATGAAGAAAGTATTGCAAATAAAAACACTCTAAATCTTTCCTCAAGTCCATATTTATTGGAACATGCAAATAATCCAGTTCATTGGCACGAATGGGGTGAAGCGGCTTTGGAGCTGGCAAAAAATGAAAACAAACCAATAATAATTAGTATCGGATATGCAGCTTGTCATTGGTGCCATGTGATGGCTGATGAATCATTTATGGATTCTGCTGTAGCCGAAATAATGAATACGCATTTTGTTTGTATAAAAGTTGACCGCGAAGAAAGGCCAGATCTCGACCAGATTTATATGAATGCTGCTCAGCTTATTAATGGTAATGGCGGTTGGCCACTCAATGCTTTTGCACTTCCTGATGGACGTCCATTTTATGCCGGCACTTATTTTAATAAAATGCAATGGATTCAGTTGCTCTCACAAATTTGGCACCTTTATAAAGATGATTTTAATAAGGTTTTAAAACAAGCAGAATTGATAACAAATGGAATTAAATCGCAAGAAATAATTTCTGTTCCTTCCTCCAAAAATGTGCTATTTGAAAAAAATGATTATATACGGAGTATTAATCAATGGCAAAAAATTGTTGACTTAAAATATGGAGGAAGCAAGAATGCTCCTAAGTTCCCATTGCCCATAGGGTGGGAATATCTGCTTCAATATTACTATTTTACTGGCGATATAAAAGCTTTAGATTTTGTAAATCTTACTTTAATAAATATGGCTAAAGGCGGAATTTATGACCAAATTGGTGGCGGTTTTGCTCGCTATTCCACCGACGAACGCTGGTTTGCTCCTCATTTTGAAAAGATGCTTTACGACAATGCGCAGCTGGTAAGTTTATATTCAAATGCTTATAAAGTATCTGCAAACCCTGATTATAAAAGAATTGTTGAGCATACTTTGGCTTTTGTTTTAAGGGAATTGACCGAAAAAGAAGGCGGTTTTTTTTCTTCACTTAACGCCGATAGTGAGAAAAAAGAAGGGAAATATTATGTATGGACAAAAGCTGAAATAGATAAACTTTTCGATAAAAAGACAGCTTTAATAGTTTGCGACTATTTTAATATTCAAAAAAATGGCAATTGGGAAAATGGCCAAAATATATTGTTTTTGTACAAAAGTTATGAAGACTTAGCAGCCAAATATTCTGTTGAAGTTGATGCTGTTAATGAGCTTATTAACCAAGCAAATATGAAAATATTTGATGAAAGGAGCAAGAGAATCAGGCCTTCCACAGATGATAAAGTCTTAAGTTCGTGGAATGCGCTTATGCTCAAGGCTTTCGTGGATGCATTCCAAGCTTTAGGCAATAAAGAATATTTGGAGATAGCTAAGCGTAATGCCGATTTTTATATACAAAAAATGATTGATAAAGAAGGTAAGATATTTAGAAATTATAAAAATAAACATGCCTCAATTGATGGATTTTTAGATGATTACGCCATGATGGCAGATGCCATGATAAGTTTGTACCAAACAACTTTCGACATTAAATATTTAAATATTTCCGAAAAACTGACAAATTATGCTGTCGAGCATTTTAGAGATGATAGAAGCGGAATGTTTTTTTATACCTCAAATCTTTCGAAAACTATTGTAGCAAGAAAGATGGAAATTTCTGATAATGTGATTCCTTCATCGAATTCGGTAATGGCAAATGTGCTTTATAAATTGTCAATTATAACGGAAAAGGGAAATTTTAAAAGTATGAGTGAGATTATGCTTAATCAAGTTTATGAGCAAGTTGAGGCTGGTGGACCTTATTATGCTTCGTGGGCTCAATTGCTTGGTTTAATGACTAATACGCAGATAGAGGTTGCCATTTTGGGAAAAAATTATTCTTTTATAGCAAAAGAAATGCAGAAAAATTATTTACCAAATTCAGTTTTTGTAGGAGGCATTCATGAAAATTTACCTTTATTGAAAGATAGGCTTAAGCAGGGTAAAACTTTAATTTATATATGCAAAAATAAAGTTTGCATATTGCCAACCGAAGATGCAAAAGATGCCACAAAGGAGATAAAAAAAGAAAGGTCGTTTCAATAAATTGAAACGACCTTCTTTTGGGCAGATGACCGTATTTTCTGCCATATCAATGATTTTGAAGAACTTTCCGAACAGCTTTGTTTTATCAAATTTGTTATCGAATGAAAACTAATTCTTAGGAGTTATCCCAAGAATTGAGCTGCAAATGTTTTTGTTTTTTCTACCCTTATTGGCAGCTTCATCTTTTGCAAGACTTCTTTCCAAAATAATTTCAAGGAGAAATATGTTGCATTTATCCCAAAAGGGTAACAACATAGGAATCTTTCAATATTCAAAGAACGATTTACGGATTCCGACCAATTCAACTTATGTAATCATATTGTTATTCGCTTTATGATTTGGCAAGAAAATTAATTCTTGTTTTAAGTTTTCATGATAAATTTGCTTTCATTTGGCAACCTAATGTCTATTTCAGCAAATTTCGATTAATGTCCATTGTCTCGTCCAGCATCCCTTCCGAGTTAGGTTTCATCGCTTCCTACAGTGCTTTCAGTAATTTTACGTCATTGATGTCACAAAAATAATAGCAAAAGCAAATTTTGTCAATAGATTTTCAGGGTTTTATATTAACCGTCTTTCAACAGGCTTTATTAACAATTGTTAATAAGATTTGTTATTTGCCAGTTATTCTGGAAATTTTTTTTAAGCTTTGAATTTTTCGTAATTCGGTTAGGATTTTGTCAACATGGGCTGCATCATGAACATAAAGCATAGCTTGTCCAAAGAAAATTCCATCGCTGGCTTCAACCATAATATTTCGTATGTTGACATTCATATTTGAAGCAAGAACGTTGGTTATTTCGGCTACCAGGCCAACTTTATCGATACCTTCGAAACGCACGCCAGTAAGAAACTCCACTTGACCTTTTTCCCTCCATTTTGCTTTCACAATACCTTTTCCGTAGGTAGTCATAAGTTTAGTGGCAATATTGCAACTTGTGGTATGAATAAGAATAGATTTGTTGTCTTTTACAAATCCAATAACGTCGTCGCCAGGAATTGGATTGCAACAAGGAGCAATTATATAATTTAGGTCATTTAAATTTTTGCCTAATAAAAAATTTTCTGGGTTTTCGGCCATTTTTTCACGTATAATATCAGAGAGATTATCTGTGTTTTTATTTTTCCAAGAAAAGATATTTAATTTGCTTACCCAGCTGGTGTTTAGGCTGTCGAGGTACTTGAAATAAGATTCAACATCTTCAAAAGTTACTTTCCCTTTTGCAAGCTGATAATAGAAATCCAAGCGGCCATTAATATTCAAATGCTTTACAATTGCACTAACATTTTCGGGGCTCATTTCCTTTTTCAGTTTTAGTAGAAACTCAGACAATTTTTTCTTGCCATCATTAATATATTTTCTTTTTTCCTCTTTTAAAGCAGCGAGAATCTGGGTTTTAGCACGTGCCGTAACTACCCAATTATTCCAATCATCAGATGGAACCTGACGAGCAGAAGTTAAGATTTCAACTTGGTCGCCAGTTTCTAGGATTTTATTAAGTGATGCCAATTGATTATTTACTTTGCCACCGATTGCTTTATTTCCAACTTCACTATGTATGCTATAAGCAAAATCCAAAACCGATGAACCTCTAGGAAGCGTGCGCATTTCACCTGATGGTGTGAAGGTATAAATTTCGTGAGAATATAAGTTTAGCTTAAATTCATCAAGGAAATCGAGAGTGTCGGCATTAGGTTTTTGAATTAACTCTCTAATTCTTATTAGCCATTCATCGATGCCTTTGTCTGATTGCCCTTTTTCTTTATATTTAAAATGTGCTGCATAGCCTTTTTCAGCAATATTATCCATTCTTACGGTACGTATTTGAACTTCAATCCAATGTCCATCTTTGCTCATCACCGTGGTATGTAACGACTCATAACCGTTGGCTTTTGGCATCGAAATCCAATCACGAAATCTATCTTGTTTTGGAACATAAAAATCTGTAACTATTGAATACGCATGCCAACAGTCAGATTTTTCTTCTTCTGGTTTGCTGTCAATAATTATTCTAACGGCAAATAGGTCAAAAATATCCTCAAAACTAACTCCTTTATCTTGCATTTTTTTCCAGATGGAAGCGCGTGATTTTGTGCGATAAATGATATTGTAATTTTCAAAACTTTCGTTAAGTTTTTTTCTGAAAGGCGCAATAAATTTCGCTATTATTTTTTTTCTTTCTTCTTCTGAGCCTTCAATTTTTTGCCCAATCATGGCATAAGCTTCTGGATGTTTGTACTTTAACACCAAATCTTCGAGCTCTATTTTTATAGCATTTAATCCGAGTCGATGAGCAAGAGGTGCATAGATATATTCTGTTTCGCTAGAAATTTTCATTTGCTTTTCCAGTGGCATCGAATCCAAAGTGCGCATATTGTGTAAACGGTCGGCGAGTTTTATTAAAATGACTCTTACATCTTCCGAAAGAGTTAAAAGTATTTTCCTGATAGTTTCTGCCTGTGCGGTGCTGGTCTGATCATAAATGCCTGAAATTTTTGTTAATCCATCAATGATTTTGGATACCTTTTCACCAAAAATATGTTTTATATCTTGGAGATTGTAATCAGTGTCTTCAACCACATCATGGAGTAATGCTGCAATAATTGAAGTAGATTGAAGCCCAATTTCTTTTGTTGTTATTAAAGCAACTTCAAGAGGATGAAGAATGTAGGGCTCACCACTTCTTCTGCGCATTTCTTTATGTGCTTCGAGCGCAAAAGTGAAAGCTTTCCTGATTTGCTTACGCTTTTCAGGATCTTCAACATTGCTATGCCTTAATATCTGCCTATACTTATTTATGATTATTTTATTCTCTTCTTCGTTATCGCTTTTCCACATAATTATTTAAATCAAAACATAGGCAAATGTACTGAAATTTTGAGGCTCATTAGTTCAATATTTATTTTTTTTTGATTTTAAACAACATTTATAAGAGCTTTCATGGATAGAAATATTTTATTAAAATGAATTTATTTTTATAATCAACTAAGACTTTACAAGTTTTTTGCGTCTATTAAGCGACCAAATTTGACAATAAGCACAAATAATTTATAAGATAGGTTAATTTAAATTTAAACCTTTAAACTTTAGATTTTATTATTAAGATAATAAGTTAAATTATTTGTATAAATTGATTCATAAGTTAAGAATGCAACAATAAGTAAATATTTTATTATTAAAGTATAAATATCTTTTTTTATGAGTTTTATTAGTAAATTTGAAAACTTGAAATTACTTAAAATCAAATAACCAAATCAACAACAAAATGAGAAAACTATTACTCTTATCAGCAATGTTTTTTATGAGCTATGTAGCTCAATCACAGACATATTTGCTTCAGGAAGGATTTGAAGGTGCTACTAATGTATTCACCTCAACTTCTGAAAAGAATAACAACAATTGGGCAGTCACAACGCAACTACATGCCACTGGATTAAAGGCTGACTCTGCAAAAGTAGGATTGGCTGACACAACCTATCTAACCTCCCCAGCATTTAACACTACAGGGAGTCAGGTTGTATATTTGGAGTTCGACCAGATAGCAAAGATGGAGTTTTTTGATGCTGGTATAATAGAGGTGTCAAATAACAATGGAGTTACATGGACACAACTTACAACAGGATATCTTGGAGCTGGGCAATATATAAATATTGGAAATAAGTTCAATTCTACATCTTATGCAGATTGGCAGCCAGCCAATAATAATGCGATACCTACGGCAAGCTGGTGGAAGCACGAAAAGTTTAACATCTCATCCTATGTGTCAAATGCAGCTCAAGTAAAAGTGCGTTTTAAGATTGTAGATGCTAACTCTACAGGTGCTGCTGGCAATTATGGTTGGTTATTAGATAATATTGAAGTTTGGAAGCCATCAAATCAGGAGGCAAGTGCTGCAAGTTATTTTATGCCTTATGCATTAGCATCGGGTTGCGGTTTGGGTAATGAAGTTGTTCAGGTAAAAATTGCTAATAATGGTTCGGCAAACATCTCAGGAGGTTTAACAGCATCTTTTAAAAGAGATGGTTTGGCAACAGTTACGGAAACTGTTCCTAATACAATAATTCCTTATGATACAATTACATATACTTTTACTAATACAGTAAATTTAGCTACAACAGCAGATACGAATTATAAATTAAAGGTTTGGGTAAGTCTTGTTGGTGACCCCAATCATGCTAATGATACTATTACAGATGACTCTGTTACTTCGAGGGTTCCATTAGTTTCACCTGTAATAAGTGACCCCACTATTCCTTATGCTACAAGCACGCTGCTACATGCAATTCATTCAGATACAATAATATGGTATTCAGATCCATTAGGGCAAAATCAAATTCAATATGGTCAATATTTCCAAACGCCAGTATTGTATGATACTGCTGTTTACTATTGCCAAGCAGGTGCAGGTGGAGTAGCAGATAGTATTTCTACTCTCTGGACTGGAGGGAATGGACAAAGTGGAAATATGTTCAATGTAACAGCGATAAATACTGTAACTTTGGATAGCTTTTTAATTAGTCCACAAGCTGCAGGAACCTATACAGGTATGGTTTATTATAAGTTAGGAACTTATGTTGGTTCGGAAGCAACATCCTCTGCATGGACTTTATTAGGATCACATTCTGTGGTTTCAACAGGATCCGGTGTAGGCAATAAAGCAAAATTGGCAGTAGGTAATTTGGTTATACCTGCTGGTCAAACTTATGGAATATATGTAACTCTTACTTCTGGAAGTGTAAACTATACTACAGGCACTTCAATAGTAACTTATACAGATGCTAATATGACCTTAACTGTGGGAGCTGGTATAGCATATCCATGGGCTGGGACATTTTCACCCAGATTATTTAATGGTAGGATTTATTACCACGCTGGTGGAGGCTCTGCCACAGCAGGTGCCTGCCCAAGTGCCATGAAAAAAGTTACTGTTAATATTTCTGGAATTCCTCATAATGATGCTGGTCTTACTTATGCACTACCGAGTGGTTCAGTAAATCAAGGTGTTTCTTATCCAATAAAAGTTAATCTTAAAAATACCGGAGTAGATTCATTGACAAAATGTAAAATATATTACTCAATTAATGATTCTGTTTATCCTGTTTATAACTGGTTAGGTGCATTACCAAATGATTCTTCACAATTAGTAACTGTAGCCAATTATACTTTTGGATCAGGAGTTTATAGAATTAAAGCATGGACTTCAATGCCAAATGATAGCCTTGATTGGGCAAACCAAAATGATACTACTAGCAGCTTTGTATATGTTTGCTTATCGGGTGCATTCACCTTAGGAAGTCCAAACTCAGATTTTCCAACATTTGCTTCACTTCAGACGGTTTTAGATAGTGTTGGAATTTGCGGAACTACGGTAATAAATATTGTACCAGGTACTTATAATATGCACCTTTTATTCAATGCTGTGCAAGGAGTTTCTGATAGTACAACATTAACTTTTCAATCATCTACTGCAAATGCAGATGATGTAATTTTGCAATATGCAGCTACAAGTACTACCAATAATTATGTTGTAAGATATAATAATGCAAGTTATATTACTCTTAAAAACTTAACAATTCGTGCCACTGGCGCAACTTATGGTTATGGTGTGGAAATGACGAACGGCTCTTCACACAATACTGTTGATGGCTGTAAAATAATTTCCGATGTTATTAATTCATCTTATTGCAGGCCAATTGTAATTTATGGAGGTGCTTCCAATGATTTTAACACAGTTAATAATTGTAAAATTGTTGGTGGATATTATGGATTATATATTTATGGTACAAGTTCCATCTCTTGGGCAAAATATAATGTGATTTCCAATAATGATATTAGCGGATTTTATATTTATGGAATGATGGCTTATTATCAAGATTCAGTTCAAATTATTGGCAATTATCTTCATGATAATGCTTATAATTATTGCTATGGTATCTATGGCTACTACAATTACAATGGATTTAACATTTCTAAAAATAAAATTATTTTTACTCCAAGTAGTTATGCTTATGGACTTTTTAATTATTTTTCAAATTATAATAATTCAACCACAGCACCTGGATATTGCACAAATAACATGATTAGTATTTCTACAGGAACAGGTACTAATTATGGTATGTATGTATATTATGCCAGTAGAATTTATGTTATGTATAATACAATTTCAATTTCTGAAGGTTCAACCTCGAGCCGAGCACTATATCAGTATGGAACAACAACAGTTTCAAATCAATATTTCAAAAACAATATTTTCTCAGCTAAAGGAAGTGGTGGATATGCTGCATATTATGGATATCCGTCAAGTATATCTTCATCGAATTATAATGATTTTCTTACCGATGGAACTTATTTAGCTTATGCTTCAGCAAATATTACCAACCTTGCTGGCCTTCAATCTGCAACTGGTATGGAAGGAAATTCAGTATCAACAGACCCTCAATTTACATCGCAAACAGATTTGCATGCAGGAGCTATCGGAATCTTTCAAAAAGGCCATTCTGATTCTGTTATCACAACTGATATCGACGGCGATTTAAGAGACAGTATTCCTTGTATTGGTGCTGATGAGTTTTTGCTTTTGGCTAATGATGCTGGAGTTTCAGCAATGGTTTCCCCAATTACTGCTTGTCCTGGAGATACCTCCATTATTACAGTAAAAGTGAAAAACTTTGGAACAGATACTTTGTTTTCAGCCACAGTAAATTGGAGTATTAACGGGGTTGTACAAACGCCTGCAAGTTATACTGGTACTTTATTGCCAGGTCAAACTGGAAACAAAATTATAGGAACTTATGTATTTAGTGCAAGCACATTTTATAATTTAGATTTCTGGACAACAAACCCTAATGGAGTGACTGATTTGCAATCGGCAAATGATAGCACAAATATAAGTGGTTTCCATACCTCATTACCAGCTGGAACTTATACAATTGGAGGTTCAACAGCAGATTTTCCGACGATTTCAGCAGCAACTTCCTTACTTAATAATAATGGAATTTGCGGTCCAGTGGTATTTAATATAAATCCTGGAACCTACAATGAACAAATTGTTTTAAATGCAATTTTAGGCAATTCATCGGTAAACACAATTACTTTTAAATCAACCAATGGCGATAGCACAAGTGTGATATTAAATTATGCTTCCACTGCTGCACAACCTGCAGTTGTATCTCTAAAAAATGTTTCTTATGTTACAGTTAAAAGCTTAACTTTAAAAGCAACAGGAACTTCTTCAGGGCGTGGTATTGAATTATTTAATGGAGCAAATCATAATTTCCTGAAGAATTGCGTAATTGATTTGCCAGTTTCTACAAGTAGCACTTATGCCGGCATCTATTATTCAGATGCAAGCATTAAATATAATACTTTCTCAAATAACTATATTAAAAATGGTTATTATGGAGCATATTCTTATGGTTCATCTGCTATCTCTAAAGGTGTGGGAAATGTAATTGAAGACAATATTTTTAACGGTTTTTATTATTATGGAATTATGTCTTATTACCAAGACTCTGCAGTAATAAATGGCAATGAGATTATTAATAATGTTGCATCGCAATATCCAAGGGGAATTTATTCTTATTACAATGGCGGAAACATAAAAATTGTTGGCAATAAAATTAAATTAACTCCTGTAAATTATGCTTATGGACTTTATTCCTATTATAATTCTGCCTCAGTCTCTGCAAGAGGATTGATTGCTAACAATATGATAAGCATTGTATCAAATACAACATCAACAAATTATGGTTTATATTGCTACAATAATAATTTCATTGATATTTATTCCAACAGTATAAATATTATAGGTGGTGGAACTTCTTCACGCGGGTTATACCAAAGCAGTGGAAGTAGCCTTAATATTAAGAATAATATTTTCAGCGGAAATAATTATGCATATTATATTGGCACTCCTTCAGCAGTTATCACTTCAGATTATAATTGCTTTTATACCACAGGTACAGTTTTGGCTTATTGGAATGGTAACAGGGCAAATCTTGCAGCTTTAAAAACTGCTAATAGTAAAGATGCACATTCAATAAGTGTAAATCCAAGTTTTATGACTAATAGTAATCTTCACATGATAACAAGCCCAGTCAATGATATGGGAGTTGTTTTAGCATCAGTGCCTTATGACGTGGATTTGGATTTGAGAGACACTTTGACTCCAGATATGGGAGCAGATGAATTTAATCCACCCGCTCAAGACATCACTGTATTTTCTGTTGTAGAGCCTACTTCACCAGGTTGTGGTTTGACAAATGTTACAGTGAAAGTCAAAGTAATTAATACTGGTACTGACACAATTCATGGAAATTTAGTATTGAAGTATTCAATTAATCATGGAGCTACTGCTACAAGTGGTGCTGCAACAAATATTTTAACTCATGGTGATACCTTAGTTTACACTTTTGCAACTCAAGTCAATTTAACATCAAGTGTTGACTCTACATTTCATCTTTGGGTTTGGGGCGAACTACCTCAAGATCCATTAGGATTTAATGACACTGTGAAAGTGAATATTTTTAATGGTGTGATTCCTCCTTCACCAGTAACATCTAACACAACCACCACTTATTCAAATACAGCAACTCTAACAGCAACATCATCTAATACAATATTTTGGTACAATTCAATAGGTTCTACCACACCGCTTGGATTAGGTTCAAGTTTTGTTACTCCACATTTGTTTGGACCAAAAACATTCTATGTTGCCGCATTAAGTTCTAATGGTTGCTACAGTGCTAAAGATTCTTCACATGTATCAATTTCAAATATGCCTCTTGGTGATTTAGGAATATCAGCAATTACTGTTAATGAAGGATGCGGACTGGATTCTACTGAAGCTATTACGATTTCTGTTTACAATCAAGGCACTGGAACAATTTCAACTGGTGTTACAGCACGATATAAAATAAATAATAATGCATGGATAACACCTGAAAATGTTACTGCTTCAATAAATTCAATGGCTACCATACAATATACATTTACTACTCCTGCCAATTTATTTGCAATTACAGATACTATGTTTAAGATTACGGCAG
The DNA here is from genome assembly GCA_001872625.1 of Bacteroidetes bacterium CG2_30_33_31. Taxonomy (GTDB): domain Bacteria; phylum Bacteroidota; class Bacteroidia; order Bacteroidales; family UBA1556; genus UBA6267. The sequence continues at coordinate 27,405 of MNXP01000031.1, read as the reverse complement.
CCATAACACTTGCATCAGATCCATATCATCCAAATGATACCTTGAAGAGAGATTCTGTATTATCACTTTATACACCATTAGTACCAACAACCAATACCCCTGTGGCAGTAACTTATGGAGGAAATGGAACATTGACAGCTTTATCTCCTGATACTGTTTTATGGTATAATTATGATACTTCTACAGTGGCATTTGCTGGTGGATCACCATTAGTTGTTGGCCCACTTTATCAAACTGATACATTTTATGTAGCTGCCCTTGCAGGAGCTTCAGGTGCTGCAGCAGTGGGTACTGGTACAGTTACCGTTGCAAATACTACTTATCCATCTCCTTATGGGCAATGGTATACTGGAAGTAAAGAGCAATATTTAATAACAGCAGCTGAATTACAAGCAGCAGGTATTCCTCCAGGAAAAATTCAATCTCTTGCCTTTGATGTAGTTACTCCAAACGCTGCTACCAGCTTAGGTTATAACCATCAGAATCTTACAATTAAGATGATGAATACAAATATGACAGCTGTATCTTCAACATTCCAAACTGGCCTTACCCAAGTTTATAATGTTCCCAGTTATCAAACAGTAAGTGGCTGGAATACTCATCATTTTAACACACCTTTCAATTGGAATGGTACCAGTAATTTGCTTATTGAGATTTGTTTTGATAATTATAATGCTGGCTCGTCATATAGTTTAAATGCTATTGTAAATCAGACATCAACATCATTTGCAAGTACTGTAAACTATCATTCTGATGGCGGTGGAGTTTGCCCTTACGCTACTGGAACTACATATACAAGACGCCCAAATATGAAGTTAGTTGTTCAAAATACAGGCTGTCCAAGTCCAAAAGTTGCTGTAATTGTTAATGTTAGTCCTCCACCTCTAAAAGATGCAGCAATGTATGCTGTTGTAAGTCCTGTGGGAGCTGTTACATCTAATACTGCAACTCCAGTTCAAGTGAGTATTAAGAATTTTGGTACTGATACACTGACAAGTACAACCATAACTTATAAACTCGATGGAAGCGTTATTGCAAACTACAATTGGACAGGAAGTCTTCCTTTCGGAAGTATTTCTGCACCAATCACAGTCTATACAAGCACATTTAACGGCGGCTTACACAATTTAGAATTCTATGTTACTGGAGCTAATGGAGGTACTCAAGCTGTCAATCTAAATGACACCATCAAAAGTACTTTTACTGCTTGTATGAATGGGGTTTACACAATTGGTGATACAACTAAAGACTATCAATCTTTCCAAGGTGCATTAAATGCAGTTAATACTGCTGGTATTTGTGGACATGTTACTTTCTTGGTAGATAGTGGAACATATATTGGAAAAGTTGAACTTTTGCCTATTGCTGGTATGGATACTGGCAATACAATTACTTTCCGCTCTGCAACAGGTGATAGCACTGATGTTGTAATTGAATATTCTGGTTCATCAAGTGCCGACGCATCAACTCTTAAGTTTAATGGCTCAAGTTATTATACCTTCCAGAAAATGACTATTAAAGCAACTGGCTCTTCCTATGCTTATGGTGTTGAAATGACTGGTGGAGCAAAACATAATGCTGTTGAGAACTGTCGAATTATATGTAGTGTTAACTCATCTTCCTATGCTCGCCCTGTTGTTATTTATGGTGGTACTGTGAACGAATTTAATACTATCAAAAATAATATACTGCAGGGTGGTTATTATGGAATGTATGTTTACGGCGTTGGAACAGCAAGTTTGGCACGTGCAAATATAATTGAAGGAAATGATATTTCCGGATTCTATTATTACGGCATCATGGTCTATTACCAAGATTCTGTACAAGTAATTGGCAATTATGTTCATGATGGAACTTACTCATATAATTATGGTATCTATTCATATTATAACTTTAATGCCTTCAACTTTAGTAAAAATAGAATTATTATAAATGCAGGGTCTTCCAGTTATGGTATTAGGATGTATTATGCAAATTATTATGCTTACATAACCTCAAACACTCAGCCAGGGATTTTGGCCAATAACTTTATTGCGATGACTAATGGCTCTGGTTCGAATTATGGACTTTATATGGTTTATTCAAATAATATAAAGGTCTATAATAACAGTATTTCTATCACTGGTGGTTCGGCATCGAGCTTTGCTTTATATCAGAGTAATACTACTTCAAATACTTATGGAGAAGCTCTTGTAAATAACATTTTCTCAAATAGCGTTGGCGGTTACGTTGCATATTTTGGCTCATCAGCCACTATTTCAAACTCCGACTATAATGATTTTTATACAACAGGAGCAAATCTTACTTATTGGAATGGAACAAGAGCAAATCTCGCTGCTCATAAATTAGCCAGCAGCAAAGATTCTCATTCAAAATCAGTAAATCCAACATTCTTTGGACAAGCAGATCTACATACTTCAAATATTGATTTGAATAATGCTGCATATCCATTACTCGATGTTCCTTATGATATCGACGGCGAGTCAAGAAGTTTAACAACTCCTGATATTGGTGCAGATGAATATACTCCACCAATGTGGGATGCTGGGGTTACTTATTTAAAATCTCCAACTTCTCCTGTAACTGTAGGGTCTAATAATGTTTACATATCATGGCGTAACTATGGTGCTGATACCCTTACAAGCGTAAGTATTGGTTGGAATGTAAATGGTACGTCTCAAACTCCTTATTCATGGACTGGCTCACTTTTATCTGGAAACTCAGTTGACTCATTAAATATTGGCTCTTACAACTTCTTATCGGGAGCTAATACTCTGAAATTGTGGACATCAAATCCAAATAACCACCCTGACCAATTGCATTATAATGACACTTTGAAGGTTACATTGATTGGTTGTACTGGCCAACTTCATGGTACTTATACACTTGGTGGTGCAACTGCCGACTTCCCTGATTTTGCATCTGCAGTTTCTGCATTAAATTATTGCGGAGTTGATAGTCACGTGGTATTCTTGGTAAATAATGGAAACTATACTGAGCACATTGAAATAGGTTCAATCTATGGAGCTTCCGATACTTCAACTGTAACATTTAAATCTGTTTCAGGTGATAGTACATTGGTAAGTTTGAATTATACACCAGCAGGAACAATAACTTCTGTTCTTTATCTTAATGGTGCTGATTATGTTACTTTTAAAAATATGACTATTCAATCTACCGGAGCTACTAATGGATATGCAATTTTAATGAATAATAGTGCAAACCATAATAAATTTATTGGCAATATTATTAAAGTCCCAATGTATGCATCTTCTTCTATTAGAGCTATTTATTCCACAGGTAGCAGCGATAATTTCAATGAGTTTTCTTATAATGAAATTTCTGGAGGCTATTATGCAATCTATTGGGCTGGTGTTTCAACAGCAAATTATGATAAAGCAACAATATTTAGTCATAATACCATCAAGGATTTTTATTACTATGGTTGTTATATTACTTATCAAGATTCATTGATGTTCAGAAATAATCTCGTAATGGAAGGTACTGGTACTTATGCTTATTATCCAACATACTTCTATAATTGTAATAAATATTTAGAGATTTCAAACAATAATTTCAAATTGCATCCAAATAATTATTCTTATGGATTGAGAGTTTATTATTGTTCAGGAACTTATGCACAACATGGAAGAATTTTCAATAATAATGTAAGTATAAGCTCAGGTACTGGAGCATCGTATGGACTATATATTTATTATTCCAAATATCAGGATATAAGCTTCAATAGCGTAAATATTTCTTCGGGAAGTAATTATTCAAGAGCGGCATACATTTACCAAGGCGAAAATAACAGAAGTGTTAATAATAATTTTGTCACCTCACTTAATGCTTATACCATCTACTATTCTGGCAGTTCACTGGTTTATTCTGACCACAACAATTATTATGAAACAGGCACCACTTTCGGTTATTGGAATGGCTCTGTTGCCAATTTAGCCGCAATACAAGTTGCAAGCAGCATGGATAGCAACTCAATTAGTATGGATCCAGGTTATTATTCTCCAAATGATTTGCATGCTACCAATCCAGCTGTGGCCGTCGGAGGAAAACCATTTGATAACATTTCTATCGATATTGATGGCGATATTAGAAGTTCTACAAACCCAAGTATTGGCTCTGATGAATTCAGCCCACTTCAATATGATGCATCAGTTTATGCATTAGTTCAACCAAGTATCACTTATGCAGCAGTTACAACCACTAAAGTGGTAGAAGCAGTAATAAGAAATTTTGGTACTGATTCTATTACAAGCATGAATATTGGATATAAATATGGCAATAATAGCCCAGTAATTGTTGCTTGGACAGGAGTTATTCCTGTTGGGGGCTCTATGAACTATACTTTTACAACTCCATTTACTGTTCAGGCAGGTAATCTTCCATTAAAAGTATTTACAGCATATACTCCTGATTTGGACAATACCAACGACACTCTATATTCAAGCTTTACAGGAATGCCATTATTGAATTTGACATACAACGACAATTTTGATGGTCCAATTAATTATTGGGCAGAAGATGGAAATGTATGGCAACACGGTATGCCAGCACAAGTTAGCTTGAATTCTGCTCATAGCGCACCAAATGCTTGGATGACAAAACTCGCATCTAACTATCCAGATGCTGCTGATGCTAATTTGTACAGCGCCTTCTTCAATATGACCAATGTAACAAATGCTACATTAAAATTCTGGCATAAGTATAAGATTTCCTCAAGTGATGGTGGAAATGTACAATATAGTACGGATGGTGGTTTAACATGGATATTACTTGGATATATTGGCGATCCTTACGCAACTAATTGGTATACTAGTAATGTTGGTGGCAATCATTTCTTCAGTGGACAGCAAACAGGGTGGGTGCAATCTACTTACGACTTAACAAGTTTGTTGACAACTCTTACAACTCCAATTCAATTCCGATTCCATTTTATGAGTAATGCCTCTGGAAATGATGAAGGTTGGTTAGTGGATGATTTCTCTATAGCGCTGCCTCAAATTCAATATGACGGTGGAGTTGCTGGAATTATTGAGCCCGCAGCATCTTCGATAATTGGAAATCCTGTCATTGTCAAAGCTATTGTCCAGAACTTTGGTTATGATACATTATTTACAGTTCCAATGAAGTATAAAGTTAATTCTGGCACACCAGTAAGTCAAACATTTAATATTGCCAATAATGGAATATTACCTGGTGATACAGCACATCTAACATTTAATACTACATTCACAGCACCAGCAACAGCCTACAATCTGTGTGTTTACACTCAAATATCTGGCGATGTGTATAACTTAAATGACCAAAGTTGTAAGAATGTCTTAGTTACACCACCACCACTCGATGCAGGAGTGTCAAAAATACTTGCTCCTAATGATACAGCACCATTGTTCCAACCTAATTATGTGAAAGTTAGAATTTTCAACCATGGAACTACACCTTTGAGTAGTGTTGCTGTTCAATATCAGGTAAATACTTCACCTGCAGTTATGGAAACTTGGACTGGAACTGCTCTTCAAATTAATGACAGTGTTGATTTCACCTTTGCTACTCCATATTCTTCACCTGTTGGTACTTATCAATTGTGTGCTAAAACACTTCTGTTAAGTGATATGAATAGTACAAACGACAAGTCTTGTAAGTCAATTTTGGCTGATGGATTAGTTGAAGAGTTGGCAAATGGAATGCGACTATGGCAGAATATGCCAAACCCAGCCAATGGAATAACTACAATTCAATATGAAATTCCAAGTGGAGGTAATGTACATTTCAAGATGATTAATCACATTGGCGAATCGGTGATAGATTTGAATGAAAAGAATAATGCAGGCATACATCAAGTTAAAATTGATGCTTCAAAACTTGCCTCAGGCATTTATTATTACAGCATTGAATTTGATGGTTATCGTTTAAGTAAACAGATGGTAATTAACAAATAAGCTGATTCAAATTAAATTGGAAGCCCCATTCGCCTTTGGCGAATGGGGCTTCCTTCTTTAGTAAATTTTTAAATGATTTTTAAGCAGATAATTTTCAAAATTTAGCCAAGAATTTTCACTTTATTTTGCTGATTATAATAGAGCTGAGGATAAGTATTTTGAAGATTTTTAAATAATTTGATGGTCGTAAGCATCTCTTATTAGCTCGGAAATTTTATTTATTTGAAGTTTTTTAAAGATATTTTTTCTGTGTGTATGCACTGTAGCAGGACTAATATTCATGTCATTAGCTATTTGGATACCAGATTTGCCTAATGCAATTTTCTTAATAACTTCTTTCTCTCTGTTAGTAATCAATGCAAATTTATCAAACTTATCAGCTTTATTATTATTTGAAGAAATTTCTTTGGTAATTTTTATTTTTTTTCCAAGGTAGAAATCTAATGGGCTTAAATCGAAAATTGTATGATGAAGTTCAAAAGTAGAAGCATCAATGCTCAAAAACGCATTAGCACCATTTTTTCTTGCCATAATTATTGTACTTTCTGCATGAAAATCTGCCAAAATAATAATAATAAGCTCAGGATATTTATTTCGAATTTCGGGGAGAAGGTATAAGTCATTTCTTGTTGTGTCGCATGAATTCATAATCAACACATCAGGAATTTGTGTAAATACTTTTGAAATTATGTTAGCTCCAGAATCTATTATTTCGGTAATCTTTATCTGAGGTTGTATCTCCAATAATCTTTTTAGATTGTTGGCAAATAGCAACTGACTGTCACAAATCAACAATTTTCTTAGATTAGAACCTGTCATAAATTTTGCATAATTAAGTGTCAATCAAAATAATATGGATAAAATTATATCTTTTTATAATGCTTTTAAAATTTATTTTATAATTATGATAGATATTAGGCTATTTGTTTAATTACTATAGCTTTACATATTAAATTAGTTAAAATAGTTGATTTTTCAACTTAGAAATTAGGCTAGATAAAATATTAGTTAATATTCTTTGATAATATTATAAATAGAATCTCTCTCAATTGGTTTTCTGCCAGCATCTTTTATAAGCCTAATCATTTCATCGGTACTCATGCTTGGCGACTGTTCATCAGCTCCTGCGCGAGAATAAATTTTGGTGGTATCGTTAATTGTTCCATCAAAATCATCTACTCCAAAAGATAGGAGCAATTGAGAAATATCTTTTCCAATCATTGGCCAATAAGCTTTAATATGAGGGAAATTATCTAAATAAATTCTGGAAATAGCATACATTTTAACATCTTCGATTATTGATACTTCGTTGAGATATGAGAGCTCGTTGTTTTTATTTTTAAATTTCAGTGGAATGAAAACATTAAAGCCACCAGTTTTGTCTTGTAGCTCACGCAATCTATTCAAATGTTCTACTTTATGAAAAGTGTTTTCAATATGACCGTAAATATTTGTAGCGTTGGAAGGTATTCCCAGCTCATGAGCCGTTTGATGAACTGAAAGCCATTGAGCTGCAGTGTCTTTTTGCCCGCAGATTTGTTTCCTTATCTCTTCATCAAAAATTTCAGCACCTCCGCCTGGAATAGAATTTAAACCGTAATTTTTTAAGGTTTGCAAGCCTTCTTTTATAGACATCTTAGAGCGCTTGCTAATATAGCTAATCTCCACAGCAGTGAACGCTTTTATATGAATGTTGGGGCGAATTTGTTTGATTTTTTGAAAAAGTTCACCATAAAAATGAACATCCCAAGTAGGATGTACACCGCCAACAATATGAACTTCAGTTATTTCCTCACCCGCATTCTTAACCATCTCCAACATTTCATCTTGCGAATATTCCCAACCTTCTTCATCTTTTTTCTTGTAATATGAGCAAAATTTACAACTATATACGCATGTGTTTGTAGGCTCAATATGAAGATTTTTGTTGAAATAAGTATTGTTCCCGTTTTTGCTTTCTCTTACAAAATTTGATAGATAACCGAGAGTTGCTAAATCGGCATTATCATAAAGATATATACCTTCTTCGAGATTAATTCTTTGGTTGTTAAGCACTTTCTTACTTATGCTCTTTAGTTCATTGTCGGAAATATATGTATTTAAAAACATTTGTTTATTTTATTATCTGTAATTTTTTATAAATATGACTTAGTGCGGTTTCGATTTCCACAAAATAGATTCCTTGGCTAAAATCCGAGCAATCTATATTAATTTCTTTTTTATCAGCAATTTTTTTGCTCAAAACTTTCTCACCAAGCATACTGAAAATGCTAATAGTAAAAGCATTTGAAGTAAATAAACTTACCGTAATTAAATTATTTGCTGGATTGGGATATATTTTTAGACCCAATTCAGTTTCATAATTTTCAATTCCATTGGTTAGGCAGCCAGCAGAACTTAATAAAGAATTTCTTGTTCCCGTCAAAGTTGCCATCATTCTTGTTTTTTGACCAATTGAAAATATGTTCATACAACTATCATCGCTATAATCCATATAATTGGAGTACATATCTGAAGTATTGCTGCAAGAAGGAGCAGGATATTGAGGGCATCCGTAGTTTTCATCAGCTTGATTAGGAGTATCATCAACATAATCGGATCCCCAGCAACCGGAGCCATCATCACCCCAAATATGATAAAGATTTAGCCAATGTCCAACTTCATGTGTGGCAGTTCTACCCAAATTATAATAGGGATCTAAATTGCCAATACGTCCAAAATTTCTATACTGAATCACCACACCATCTGTGGAGGCTGCATCTCCAGGAAATTGTGAATATCCTAAAATATCTGTTGTTGTGCCATCTTTAATGGATGGAACAACCCATAAATTCAGATATTTATCTCTGTTCCAAATATCATGACCACCTTGGGAAGTGAATTTTGCATCATCTAATGCCATGTCAAAAACTGTTTTTGTTGTTTGAGTTCTGGTAATACCATTGGTGAAATTGCCTTGTGGATCCTGCTTGGCAAAGCAAAATTCTATTTGGCAGTCGGCAGCTAAATTTTTGAAAAAAGCTGGCGTGCTTAATGTATCAGCGTTCAATCGTCGGTAATCTTCATTCAAAACATCAATCTGAGATACAATTTGGGCTGTAGAAATATTCTGCGATGGGAGATTATATAAAACATGGACTACAACTGGAATGTAGATAGTAGTTTTGCTTTGAAAATTCTTATTAACTTTCACAAAATTGGTGGTAAAGGCTTCTATAGAATCCATTGTTTGGCGTAATGAAGGATTTTTGCTAATTTTATAATTAGTATATTCTACAGTTCCACAGCGATTTGCATGAGTTTGACTGTTGCCATTTAAGCAAAGAGCAAAAAAAAGAATTGTATAAAAAAATCGAATTATTTTCATGAAAAACTTGATTTTGAATTCGCAAAAGTAGGAATTTTTTTTCAGACATTTAATCTACTCTTTTGTGATTTAAAACATACTGCCTTTGCAATTAGAATTAGGAATTTTTTTTAAGGTATTATTCATTACTTTATTGGTTTTAGCATCAAAATTTAAATTCTAAATAGGATTAAAAAATAGTAAAATAAGAAAAAACTGAAAAAAAATTAATATCTGCTTGTTAAATGCTTTATATTTGTGCATTGAATTTTCGATTTATTACATGGAAGAAATAAGGTCAATTTTAAAATCAATTAAGCAGAAAGCAGAGAAATCTGCAAAAGATTTCCAAGTGTTGAAAGCCGAAAATTTGAGTTTGAAATCTGAGATTGAAAAATTGAAGAATTTGAACAAATCGAAAGATGTTGAAATTGATGGAGTAAAGCATAGCTTTGAAATATTGAAGATTGCAAAATCTGTCGATGGAGATGAAAGTAATAAAGGTTCTAAACAGAAGATTACTGAATTGGTGCGTGAAATTGACAATTGTATAATGCTATTAAAATAAATTATATTGAGTTCATTGGTAATATCAGTAAATATTGCAGGCAGAAGCTATCGTTTGACGGTAGAAAATGAAACTGAAGAGGAGCTAATAAGAAAGGCCTCCGCCGATATTAATGATAAAATTAAAACATTTGCTGAAAGTTATTCTTTTAAAGATAATCAGGATTTGTTGGCAATGGTTGGACTTGAGGTTACTACAAAATTGTTATCGAAAGAAACTATGAATAGTAGCCAGAAAGACGACATATTGAGTGAATTAAAAGTAATAGATAGTATTTTATAAGTCATTTACGTTCTTTGAATAATTAATTATTTTAACTTGACTTTTTTATGAGAGTTAAAATAATTACTGACCCGCATCATTTTGAATATTAGTAGATAAGCTCAACAGAATTCTAATTAGGGATAAGCTCATAAAGTCATAAAACAGGCCTCAACCCCTGTGGTATCGGTTCTTACCGGTCGGTGGACGTTTGAAGACTTTGGCAGCCCTAAACGTGTCATATTGGGGTTTATCGTGCTCCAATCAAAATATGCGGGTTTTTTATTCGGTAATTTTCAAAACAAAATTTAATTATGGAAATTTTTTATATAGTTTTAATAGGTATAGTTGGCGTTGGCGCTGGAATTGTCGTAACATCAACGGTGATAAAAAAATCAATTCAGGCAAAAAGTCAGAAAATTATTGAAGCAGCTAAATCTGAAGGCGAAGTGGCAAAGAAAAATAATATGCTCGAAGCCAAAGAAAATTTTATAAAGCTTCGCTCTGAACATGATAACTACGTAAACCAGAGAAAGATGGGGCTTCAAAAATTGGAGAATAGACTTACTCAAAGAGAAGCTCACCTTAATAATCGTAATGAAGAAATTAGAAAAATGCTTCAGGAAATTGATGAAAGTAAAGAAGCTCTCGAAGGTAAACGCCTTCACCTTATACAGCAAGAAAAGGAACTCGAAAAATCGCATCAAAAACAAGTTGACCAGCTTGAGGCAATCTCAGGTTTATCAGCAGAAGCAGCAAAAGCTGAACTTATTGACGCTATAAAAGCAGAAGCAAAAACTGATGCCATGGTTTATATTAATGAAATGGTGGAAGAGGCTAAGATTACTGCTAATCTCGCTGCTAAAAAAATTGTTATTGAGGCAATTCAACGCACTGCCACCGAAACCGCCATAGAAAATGCTGTTTCTGTTTTCAACATTGAAAATGATGATATCAAAGGAAGAATCATAGGTAGAGAAGGTAGAAACATTAGAGCTTTAGAAGCCGCCACTGGTATCGAAATTATTGTTGATGATACTCCTGAGGCAATTATTCTCTCTGGTTTCGATCCTGTACGTCGCGAAATTGCTCGTTTATCTTTACATAAACTTGTTAGCGATGGTCGTATTCATCCTGCTCGCATCGAAGAAGTTGTAGCTAAAACCCATAAGCAAATTGAAGAAGAGATTATGGAAATCGGCAAGCGCACAGCTATTGATTTAGGAATTCATGGTATGCATCATGAACTTTTGAGATATGTAGGTAAAATGAAATATCGTTCATCTTATGGGCAGAACCTTTTGCAACATTCGAGGGAAGTGGCTAACCTTTGTGCCACAATGGCTGCGGAATTAGGTCTTGATCCAAAACTCGCCAAACGTGCAGGATTACTTCATGATATTGGTAAAGTGCCAGATAATGAACCAGAACTACCTCATGCTTTGCACGGTATGAAAATAGCAGAAAAATTTAAAGAGAAACCAGAAGTTTGCAACGCCATTGGCTCTCACCATGATGAAATTGAAATGACAACCCTTATTTCTCCAATTGTGCAAGTTTGTGATGCTATTTCTGGTGCTCGCCCTGGGGCAAGACGCGAAGTAGTTGAGGCTTATATCAATAGACTTAAAGACTTAGAAAATAGAGCTTTGTCGTTTCCTGGTGTTATGAAAACTTATGCTATTCAGGCTGGAAGAGAACTCAGGGTAATTGTTGGTGCCGATAAAATCAGCGACGAAGAAGCCAACAATATTTCCTTTGAATTATCTAAGCAAATTCAGGAAGAAATGACTTATCCAGGCCAAATTAAAATTACTGTAATTCGTGAAACCAGATCTATTTCTTATGCGAAATAATGAGCTTCTGTTATAAATACCCAAGACCAGCTGTAACTGTTGATGCATTAGTATTTTCGACCGACAAAAAGGTATTACTTATAAAAAGAAAAAATCCACCTTTCGAAGGGCTTTGGGCTTTGCCGGGTGGATTTTTGAATATAGATGAAACTCTTGAATCCGCTGTTGCCAGAGAACTTTTTGAGGAAACTGGGATAAAAAATATAGACTTAAAACAGTTTAAGACTTTTGGCGATATAAATCGCGACCCACGCCACCGCACTCTAACTGTAACTTTTATTGGGATTATTAATAATTCAAATGATTATTTGCCAACGGCAAATGACGACGCTTCGGAATCTAACTGGTTCGATTTTGAAGATCTTCCAAATTTAGCTTTTGACCATTCAAAAATTATTATGGAAGCTATTTTAAAAATTAGAATATAAAATAGACAAAATCAAATAACTTTGCGGCAATTAATTAAAAGAGCAAAAACATGTCAGTTTTAATAAATTTTGCAATGTTCCCAACAGACAAAGGAGAAAGTGCAAGCTTCTATGTTGCCAAAATTCTGAAAATGATTGATGAATCGGGAGTCGTTTATAAGTTGGATTCAATGGGAACTTCCATCGAAACCGACAATCTGGATCAAGCCTTAGATATAATTAATAAATCTTATAAGATTCTTGAAGAAGACTGCAAAAGGGTTTATTCGGTTATTACAATGGACATTAGAAAAGGGAAAAACCATAGAATGACTCAGAAAATTAAATCTATCGAAGACAAAATTGGGCAAATAAACCATTAACTTATTATATTAATTACAAAAACATATATGAGAATTGATATCATCACAATTTTTCCACAAATGTTCGACGGAATATTTAATAATTCTATTATTAGCAGGGCTGTGGATAAAGGAAAAGTTGAAATTCAATTACATAATTTAAGGGATTTTTCCGATGATAAGCACAAGCGCGTAGATGATTATCCTTTTAGTGGTGGAGGAGGAATGCTAATGAAGATTGAGCCCATTGCAAAGTGCATAGATTTTCTTAAAGCTCACAGGAATTATGATGAGATATTTTACACAAGTCCTGATGGTGAATTGCTTGATCAACAGCTCATTAATTCATATTCAACTTTGGGAAATATAATAATTTTATGTGGGCATTATAAAGGCATTGACGAAAGAATTCGGCAGCATTATATTACCAAAGAATTTTCTATAGGAAATTATGTACTTAGCGGTGGAGAGCTTGCAGCAGCGGTTTTCGTTGATGCTGTGGCACGTCTTATCCCTGGTGTGCTTGGCGATGAAATGTCCGCTCTTTCAGATTCCTTTCAAGATGGTCTTGTGGCACCACCTGCTTATACTCGCCCTGTCGATTTCAACGGATGGAAAGTCCCAGAAATACTGCTCTCAGGTAACGATAAGCTCATTGCAGAGTGGAAATTGGAACAATCGAAATTGCGCACTAAAGAAAGAAGACCCGAAATGGAGGATTGATAAAGCTATTTAATCAATATTTTCTTAAAACATGAAAAAACCCCTTTACTTCTTTTTGCCCAAACCATGATTCATAATTAAGATAATAATAGTAAACTCCATCGGGAATATCCCACGCTTTCCAATCATTTTTATAATCATTACTATGATAAATTAGCTGCCCCCAACGGTTATAAATTTTTATTTTACAATATTTTAGACTTTCCAAATTTGAAATTGTAAAAGCATCATTTATTCCATCATTATTTGGGGTGATAACATTTGGCACAAAGAAACTGTCATCTGCAACTCGAACAATTTTCATTAATGAATCAATACATCCATGCGCTGATGTTGCCATTAGCCAAATTTCATATAAACCCTTTGCAGAAAAATCATGCATTGGGTTTTGACTATTTGAATAATTGCTGGCAGAATTCGGGTCTCCAAAACTCCAAGAAAATGAATTAGCATTGGTTGATTTATCAAGAAAATTCCCTATAGGATTTGACCAAGGAATTATTTCTGGAGTGTGGGTGAAATCTACTATTGGCAAAGGATAAACTTTCGTTAATAAAGCAAAGCTTAGAGTATCAACACAGCCGCTGTCGGTTATAGCTATTAATGACAAACCATAATCGCCAGCTTTTTGAAATATATGGACTGGATTTGCGCTTGTGTCGGAAGTGCCATCGGTAAAATTCCAAAAATACTTCGAATTTGCGGGCTCTACATTTCCAGTGTAACTTACCTCTAAAGGCACACAGCCTGAAGATGTGCTTATATAAAAGCTAATAAGTGGTGCAACTAAAAGATTTTTTTGACTCGGAAATGATGTGCAACCCCCTGTAGTAACTTTTAGCGAAACCCAATATTGACCAGAGTTATTCCATATTGCAGAGGAATTTTTATTGTTAACTCCAAAGGATTGAGAGGCTTGTTTATAGCTCCATTGAAAGCTTGCTGTAGAATCGCCATTGCCAGTGTAAATAAAATTTATTGTATCATTCTTGCATGTGGGTTTGGAGATTGTGAAATCACCAGTAGGCCTCGGCAAAACACTCACTTTTACACTATCTATCGAAGTATAGCTCGATGAAGTTGCTGTAACATAATACGTTGTAGTATTTATAGGAGCTAAAGGTGGATGAATGCTTCCATAGTATCCAGTTGACCAATGATAAATTGTTGGTGCATATTTTTGGATTAAAATATTGTCGATTCCCCAACAAGAACTGTTGGCAGGGTTTGTAGATAGCTGTACCCAACGAAATATTGTGGATGTGGTTTGCGCGGCAAGAGGAATATTTACGCAATAGTTTTGCCAGTTAATAAGATTGGCATCATGACCTCCATTGGGATTCCAAAATTGCAAATCTGTCCAAGAAACTCCTGCGTTTATTGAATATTGAAGATGAACTGCTTCCAATAAAGTTGATGGTCCATCGCATGGAATGGAACTCCCATCTTCGCCATATTTCATATCAAAACAAATTGAATAACCTGCGCTGGCAACATTAAGGAGTTGGGTGTAAATTAAACTTTGTCCTGCTACTGTTCCCATCCACAGATATTTGGAGCTGTCAGGCGATTCGGAGCAGGCTTTGCCAATATATTGAGTGTTGTTTGATTGTAAGTTACCAAGACTTGAGTCATTAAAATCGACAAATAATGCTATTCCACAACCACCTTTGGCCTCCATAATTATAGTATCTCCAAGGCAGATGCTATTCGAGGCAAGATGAATTCTTACATCGCATTGCCCATTTAGATTTAAGCAAAAAGATATAGAAAATAGAATTGCTATCGAGAATTGTTTTAACATTTGCCTATTTAGAAATTATTGTCAAAAATATAAATTATAATGCTACAAATTAGATTTAAGATTTAAGAAGAATTTTTTGCAGAAGACTCTCCATTTGATAGTTTATATAATAATGTTAAGAGAAGAATATTTTAATATTTAATCGCAGTAATTCAGATAATTATCTAAATTTTTAATGCCAAATTGCATAGCTTTTTTATAGTCAGCGCAGGAAGCTTCAAAGTTATTAAGAATAAAATTTATTTGTGCTCTACTTTTATAAGCTTCTCCAAATTTTGGGTTTTTATCTATTGCCTTGGTTGAATAGGTTAATGCAGATTTATAGTCGGCTAATCCAAATTTCCCTTGGCACAAGTAAAAATATGCTTCTGAATTATTCGAATCAAGTTGTAGAGCTTCTTCAAATAGCTGGTTTGCAACATCATAATTTGATTTGTAAAGTTCCTTTACACCTTTATTTATTAATGTTCTATACTCTTCTTTTTTGTCCACACAGCCTACTGTTACTATTGAAAGTGTTAGAATTACGGCAAAAATTTTAATAAAATTTTTCATGTTAATGAATACTTATTTGAGTTGCCAAAGATAGATTGATTTTTTTATTATGCCTCCTTTGAATGCATTGATTTTATACTTTTGCTGAATATTTGCAAAGCTCATGAAAATTCTAATTATCGACAATTATGATTCATTTACCTATAATCTATTTCATTACGTTCAGCAATTCAATGAAGATGTGCAAGTTGTAAGAAATAATTTATTTGATTTGGGTTTTGTAGATAATTTCGATGCAATCATTTTATCGCCAGGGCCAGGATTACCTCAAAATGCTGGAAAAACTTTGGAAGTGATATGTCAATATTATATGACAAAAAGAATTTTAGGAATTTGTCTTGGCCATCAAGCAATATTTCAGGCTTTTGGCGGTGAATTGAAAAATCTTGCTCAGGTATTGCATGGTAAATCAGTGGAAACTAATATTTACCCCAAGAAATCTTATATTTTCGACGGATTACCTGGGAAAATAAATACTGGCAGATATCATTCTTTTGTAGCTGATTATAACAGTTTACCTACTGATATTGAAATAATTGCCGATGATATATTTGGTGAAATTCAAGCTATTAAGCACAAAAAATATGATGTTATTGGATTGCAATTTCATCCAGAATCTGTTCTTACCGAATTTGGAAAAACTATCATCAGAAATTGGGTTGAAAGAGTCTGATAAGTCGAAAAAATTATACCTTTGCCGCCTCAAATATTTAAGAAGCAAAATGGAAAGAAAGCTTGATTCAATTGAAGATGCTGTTGAAGAAATAAGGCAGGGAAAGATTATTATTGTGGTTGATGATGAGGATAGAGAAAATGAAGGTGACTTCATTTGCGCGGCGGATACTATTACTCCTGAGAAAGTTAATTTTATGGCCACACATGGTAGAGGATTGATTTGCACTGCAATCACAGAGGAACGTGCCGAAGCTCTTAATTTAGATTTAATGGTTTCTCAAAACACCTCTACCAACGAAACACAGTTTACTGTTTCTGTTGATTTGCTTGGAAATGGCTGCACCACTGGTATTTCAGCCTCCGATAGAGCGATGACTATTCTTGCTCTTGCCAATGAAAATACAAAACCTTCCGACCTCGGACGGCCTGGACATATTTTCCCTCTGAAAGCCAAAAAAAATGGAGTTATTCGGCGCTCTGGTCATACAGAAGCATCTATAGATTTTGCTCGTCTTGCTGGCCATAGCCCAATAGGAACTTTGGTGGAGGTGATGAATGAAGATGGAACCATGGCTCGTTTGCCACAACTTTTTAAAATCGCCGACAGATTCAATTTGAAAATTGCTTCTATTAAAGACCTGATTGCCTACAGAATAAAAAATGAAAGCCTGATTTCTAAGGAAGAGGTTGTAAATTTGCCAACTCAATATGGCAATTTTAAACTCCATGCTTTCAAGCAAATTAGCGATGGAAAACCTCAACTTGCATTGGTGAAAGGTGAATGGGAAAGTTATGAACCAGTGATAGTTAGAGTTCATTCATCATGTCTTACTGGCGATATTTTTGGTTCTTGCAAATGTGATTGTGGCGCACAACTGCATAAATCAATGGAAATTATTGAAAAAGAAGGAAAAGGTATTGTTCTCTATATGAATCAGGAGGGGAGAGGTATTGGATTGCTCAATAAACTTAAAGCTTATCACCTTCAAGAGCAAGGTGCCGACACTGTTGAAGCAAATTTACAACTTGGATTTAAGGACGATGAACGCGATTATGGCATTGGAGCTCAAATTTTAAGAAGTCTTGGCGCTGCTAAAATCAGATTGCTCACTAACAATCCTTCAAAAAAAATTGGTTTGGCGGGTTACGGAATCGAAATCGTAGAAGTTCTTCCTATTGAAATTAAACCTGGAAAACATAACTATAACTATCTGAAAACTAAACAAACAAGAATGGGGCATACTCTTCATCTTGATGATAATTCTCTATAATTTGTAAGATTTGATTTTCAAAATCAAATATTAGTAGTTTATATTTTTATTGTAATTTTGAATCCCCAACAAATCTAATAAACTAACTTATGACGATTAATTTTTTTTCTAAATTTAGAGCTTATTCCAACTCTATATCTATCCGAAAGAAATTATTTGTTGGCAAAATATTTATAGTTTTTTTGTTATTTATTATTGTTTTAACAAGCATTATAAGTATTAGTAATCTCTCCAAAACTGCCAGTAAAATGGAAGTTGAATACACAGAAGTAAATGTAGTTCAAGAATTGCAAATATCATTTCAAGAGATGATTTCTGCCTTAAAAAGTTTTATAATTAGTGGAGAAAAATCTGAAATGGTAAACTTTAGGAAGAAATTTACTCAAACAAAACTAAAAATAGCCGAAAACAAAAGAATTATTTCACGAAATCATAACAAAAATCGCTTAGCAAATTTCGAAAAAGACTTTGATAGAGTGAATTCATTAGCCCATAAGTTATTTAAACTGGATATCTCAAAAGATAATTTGACCAGACAATTTATTATGGATGACCTAACTTTAATTTCAAATTCTGCCATGTTTGAGTTGAAGGATATTTCCAAGGAAACAGAAATGGAAATGAAAAACTACATAGAAGAGGATAGGAACACCAATTCGTTGGGAAAATTATTGGTAATCTTGACTGGATTAATGGCTGCAATATTAATGCTGACATTTAGCTATCTGCTTTTAAACGATATTGTTACCCCGTTAAATAGTCTGGTGAATACGACTAAAAATATTTCTTTAGGGAAAGGAAAACTAAATACAGAGATTACTTCGAAAGATGAAATTGGTAACCTTGTTGATTCGTTTAATAATATGATTAGCGTTTTAGAAAGTACAACGGTATCACGCGATTATTTTGATAATATTCTTGATAGAATGGATGATTCTCTAATAATTACCGATAATGAAAATATTATTTCCGTGGTCAACAAAGCAACTCTCAATCTATTAGTTTGTACAAAAGAGGATATAGTTGGTAAAAATTTTAAAGAAGTTTTAGGCGAGAGGATTGACTCAAATGCATATTCTAAGAACAACATTATTAAAGATTTAATGAGATTAAAACATCTAAATAATATTTATAATATTTACTATTCTAAGGATGGAAATAAAATCCCGGTATTATTTTCAGGCTCAATAATATATAACATTGATGGATCTCCAAAGGGAATGATTTATATTGCTAATTTTAGTCAAATTCAGAATAAAAATGAGGTTGATTATGACGATGAAAATAAACCATCAATTATTGAAAATGAATTTCAAAATATTAAAACCAATAATGAAATTCCGCTTACAAAAAGAGAAAAAGAAATAATGAAATTAATTGCCGAAGAAAAAGGCAATCAAGAAATAGCAGAAAAATTGTTTATCAGTGTGAGAACCGTAGAAACTCATAGGAAAAATATTATGCTAAAATTGCATACCAAAAGTGTGATATCATTAGTAAAATATGCCGCCCTAAACGGCATAATTTAAGTTTTTTTCTCAGTAATTATAGCCTTCCAACAAAACTACGTAGTTCAAGTTATTTTTCCATTTCCATTATGTTTTAAGTATTAAGCGGTATTGTGGGCTAACTTACAATATCTAATTTTGCCAAAGAATTTAACCAAATAAAAGGCTAAATTAAATTTAACACAATCGTTTAACTAAATTTTAAAATTAATTTATTATGAAGAAATTTCAATTATTCTCAATTATTATGGTCGCAGGAACTTTATTCTTTTCCTCTTGCGCTAAAGATGGTGTTAATGGCACCAATGGTATTAATGGTTTAAATGGTAATGATGGAAAAGATGCTGTTTTAGTAACCGCCGCTGACCAAGCAGCTTTTGACGCAGCTGATGGAGTTGTTGGTGCAAGACTTTATGATCATGTATTAAATCAAGTTGCATCAACCGATACATCATTAACAAAACATGGCGACTTTTATCGTTGCAAATCTTGTCATGGTTGGGATTTACTTGGTAAAAATGGTGTTTTAATTAATAAAATGCCAACAGCAAGTTATCCAGTTGCTGCAAGTAATGATTTATATGCTTACGGAAAAAAACATAACATCAGAGAAATTTTTGATGCTGTTAAAAACGCTGGTGGAAGAACAAAAAGAACTGCAACTTCTTACAACGGTACAATGCCAGATTATTCAAATATTATTTCAGATGCCGAAGCATGGGATTTAGTGAAATTTATTAAAGTTACCGCTCATCATGTGAATGATTTTTATGATATGAATACTACTGGCGTTTATCCAACTGGAACCAAGACCTTTAAAAATATTGGTAAAGGTGGCGATCCTGTTGCTGGAAAAGCAAAATATGATGCCGTTTGTGCATCTTGTCATGGTGCTAATGGAACTAAATTAAATATTTACTGCAAGGGAATTTATTTAGGAAACATGTTTAGAGGTGACCCACACGAAATTCAACATAAAGCTGTTTGGGGAATGCCTTTAGACCGCGAACATATTGCCGCTGGTTGTACTGATGCTGGTATGATGCCTGTTCAAACAATTACTGATCAAGATATTAGAAATATGATGGCTATGGGACAAGATGCTACAGCTTTCCCAGGCTTCTAATTAGTTAATTTGGTTTTTATAAATTGTAGAGGTTTATTAATTTGTTAATGGTTTTAAATAGTTGGCCTTATTTGGGTCAACTATTTTTTAATATTTATTACTCAATCGATATTATTAGTACTTTTGAGCCACAATCATTAAATTATAAGCTATGGAATATAAAGAATATTATACAGAGTTAGGAAAGTTATTATACGCTGTAGCCAAAGCCGATGGTGAAGTTCAGGACGAGGAATTATATCAGATATACAAAATTGTGGTAGAAGAAATATCTGATGATAATCTCTTTGAAAGAGGCGAAGAAGTTGATTCTTATTATACTGAATTTGAATTTGAAGCCTTGATTGATAAAAATACTGATATGCATGAAGCATTCAATTCTTTCTTGCTGTTTTATGGCGAAAATGAAAAGGATTTCACAAAAAAAATGAAACTTACAACTCTAAAAGCTATGGAAGCTGTTGCCAATGCTTATGAAGGAATTGTTCCTGAAGAGCAGCTTCTTATTGACAATCTTAAAAAAAGATTGCTAAAGTAAAAACAATTTTTCCTCAAATTATATTTCGTAATTCATAGCGAATATCTGTTTGTATAAATGATTCTCATTGTCATTATATAAAAAATAAATTCTGTTGTTGTGTACACTAATTTTCTGAACAAAATTCATTTGTGGAATCTTTATCTCTCTTTCTAATTCACCATTTTTAAGATTTATTTCGCATAGAGATGTAATTCCTAACTTTGTAAATTGTGTAAAAATCTTGCCTGTAATTTTATCTTGAATGAAATTCTTATCCCAAAAACGCGATTGATGAAAAGACATTTTTTTTGACGATAGCAAATTTCCAGAACAGCTATAAATTTCAATTAAATTTTCTAAAGTATTGAATATTATGATGCTATCGCCGACAATCATCAAAGGAAGAATTTTTTTATTATAAAAACACATCTCTTCAAATCTGGCATCTGCCGAAGTGTATCCATCCATCGATTGAAGTCTGCTTTTATCGCTAAGTCGCTCAAGCCCTGCCTCATCGGTAAAATTTCTAAAAATTTTAAATGTGCTATCCTTACTATCGAAAATATATTTTTTTACAATTTGATTCGATGCTGAATTCTTATGAATATAAAATTTGCTATTTTTATAAGCTTCAATGGAATTAAAAATATTTAAAAAGCTATCTTTTTTTATCTTGTAAAGTAGCCTAATATTATGGTCGTCAACAAAAATCTGGGAAGCAAATCTACTGCTAATCAAATGATTGTTTTGAAAGCAATCAGCGTAAATATAGTCAAAATCATCGAGTTTAGCTGAACTTAAAGTATCACCATCGGAATTAATCAATATTAGTGATGCCTTGATTTCATTAAGGTTTTTATATGCTAAAAGCAAAATTGAATCTCCTTCAAATCCGTAATCAATCACATAAATTTTTTTCCCCTTGATGATATTCCTTTGTGGCACAGAGTTAACATTTACGTCAGGCAGAGTATTGATTTTTTTTGAAAGCTGAATTGTTAAATTTGAGCTTGGTTTTTTTATCTCAATATCCTTATTTTGAAAAGAGACGTGGCTAAAAGTAATATTGACTGGAAACGAATTTGTTGTAAAGATAAATGAACCATCGGGAGAATTTGATGTTCCAACCACTGCACCTTTTAATAGAATGTGAGCTCCAATAATTGGCATGGAGTCCTCAACAGCCAAAATATTTCCAGAAATTGTTTGTTGGGAGTAAATATCATGAGTTAAAAACAAGCATAAGCAAAAAATAATTGATATGTGTGCTAAATTTCTCATCGGTTAAAGTATTGATATAATGCTTTATAGACTTAATTAGTAATTTTTTTTGCCGCCATAATTTTTGGAGCCTCGGTCTCATTCAAATATCTTAAGAGGGCTTTTTTTTCTTCTTTGCTATCGTTATAACTTTTGCTTTCTACAACCACCACACCTCCAGTAAAATCGCCATATTGAGCTGGCACGCTTCCAGCATAAACTTGCATGCTTCCAACGCCCATGCCAGGAAGAGTTATATTTTCAACGCGCATGCCATCAAGGTAATAGGCTGTTGTGCCTGCCCTGCTTCCACGAAAATATACTTCTTGGCTGCGCTCATTAACATAGAAATCTGTTGATATCATTTTAAGCACCATTGTGATATTTCCTTTTATCGGCAATTTTTCTAAGCCTTTTGCATCAAATTTTAATACTGTACCACCAGTTGGATCAATTAAATCGCGATGGTAAACAATTTCTACACCTGTAATTTGCTCATCATAAATTATAATTTTTTTCAAATCGGTATTGGAATTTGCAACCACTATTATGCCCGAAATAGTAACAGAATCATGACCGACATAACTAATAATCACAGTGTAAATACCTGGTTCTATTGGTTTTAATTTGAAAGAGCCATTAGCATCGCTTATAGAACCGAAGCTTCTCTGCTCGGTTTTAATCATCACATGAGCCTCTGGCAAAGGCATTGAATCGTTATTATTGATAACAATTCCACTGATGCTCCCAAAGTTTTGAGCATGGAGGATTGAAGTTGTAGTTATTAAAAAGCTTGCGATAATTAGAAGAAATAATGTTTTCATGGTTATTTATTTAATTGATTTATTGCATAAAAGTATCTAAAGATGGCTTAAAAGTAAATAACTAACAAGTTAATGGGAAGTTGAGCTAAGTGAACGCGTAATTATTCGCAGAAAAGGGGACAAAATTTTTTATAGATAGATTCTGCAATCTGTTTTTAAAGTAAACAGCTATTATTTTATAGCAAATTTCAAATTCTCTTGAATTTCATAAAATAAAATATTGCAATGGATAATAAATCTCAATATTTTTTTTCAACTAATATTGATAAATTCGCCCTCTCATTGAGGTTTATTTGTTAAAAAAATAATTCATATCTTAACATTAGCTTAACATTAATAAGCATTAGATATTTAACTTTGCCGCAATAATTTAACTATAAATTAACTATAAATTAACATAACACAGATATGAATTATTATTACCTTTTAATTATTATCTTATTGTTTTCGCTTGCGATTTCCGATTTAGTTGTTGGAGTGGCAAACGATGCTGTAAATTTTCTTAGTTCGGCAATAGGTTCAAAATATGGATCTTATAATGTAATTCTTTCCATTGCAGCCATTGGAGTTTTGATTGGGGCAACCTTTTCGAGCGGTATGATGGAAGTAGCTCGAAATGGAATATTTCATCCTCAATATTTTAGTTTTAGCGAGATAATGATAATTTTTTTGGCAGTAATGCTCACTGATATTATTATGTTAGATTTGTTTAATAC
This sequence comes from Bacteroidetes bacterium CG2_30_33_31, assembly GCA_001872625.1. Taxonomy (GTDB): domain Bacteria; phylum Bacteroidota; class Bacteroidia; order Bacteroidales; family UBA1556; genus UBA6267. The sequence goes on along the minus strand of MNXP01000031.1, from coordinate 3,666 downwards.
CTTCGGATTGCCTACATCTACTACAGTATCAATTGTATTTGATTTGTTAGGTGCAGCATTAGCGATTTCCGTCATTAAGATTTACACTCAAGTTGATGCTCATACTATCGCTGAATATATTAATACTTCAAAAGCCTTAGCAATAATTTCGGCAATATTACTTTCAGTAGTAGTAGCATTTATTGCAGGAGCTCTCGTTCAATATTTCGTTCGCCTGATATTCTCATTTGATTATGTTAAAAAGCTAAATTATTTAGGTTCAATCTTCGGTGGAATAGCCATTACTTCAATCACATATTTTATGCTTATTAAAGGTGTAAAAGATTCAATTTATGCTGATTTCATAATGCCTGATGGCGAAATGCTAAAAAATTGGATTACTACACAATCTAATTATATCTTGCTATATAGCATGCTCAGTTGGACAGTTTTTATTCAAATACTCAGGTGGATATTCAAGATAGATATTCTAAAAATTATAGTGCTTGCAGGTACTTTTGCTTTAGCAATGGCATTTGCTGGAAACGATTTGGTAAATTTTATAGGAGTTCCATTAGCTGGTTTTGAGTCTTTTAAAGAGTTTATTCATCAAATTGGTACTCCCTTAAACGATCATCAATTTATGATGGTTGGGCTCAGCGGCAAGGTAGCTACTCCGATATATTTACTCGTTATTTCCGGTATCATTATGGTTATGACTTTATGGCTTTCCAAAAAAGCGAGAAGTGTAGTGAAAACTTCTGTAGATCTTGCCCGTCAGGATGAGGGAGAAGAAAAATTTGGATCTTCGCCAATTGCAAGAGCAATAATAAAACAAACCGTTGGCGCATCAGAGTTTTTTGATAAAGTTCTTCCTAAAAAATTTACAAAATTTATTAGTAAGCAATTCGACCAAAAGAATTATAAGAAGGAAATGAAAGCCCTCGGCAATGATGCCCCTGCTTTCGATATGCTGAGAGCCTCCGTAAATTTGATTTTATCTGCAATATTAATTTCTTATGCTACCTCAAATAAACTCCCACTTTCTACAACTTATGTAACTTTTATGGTTGCCATGGGAACCTCATTATCAGATAGAGCTTGGGGAAGAGAATCAGCTGTATTTCGTATTACGGGTGTGCTTACTGTTATTTTAGGATGGTTTTTTACTGCCATAATAGCAATGACAAGTGCATTTATTATTGCAACATTTTTATATTTTACTGGTATATTTGGTATAATTGTAATGTTCGCTATTTTGCTCTTAGTGGTGTTTAGAACAAATAAAATTCATAATAAAAAAGAAGAAGAAATTGAAAGTTCTAATGTAAAAGAGGAAAATGTTGTAAATCTTGGTGTCGTTGAAAGTTGTAAAATTGAAATAAGCAGCTCATTAGCAGAATTTGATAAAGCATTAAAAGGGGTGTTTAATAGTATGTTTGTTGAAGATACAAAGCAACTTAAGAGATTTAATAAAAAAGTTTTTGAGATAAATAAAGAAGCAAAAAAACTCAAGAAAAACATGCATAAAACAGTATCCAAAATGCGTGAAGACTCTGTTGAATCTGGTCATTATTATATACAAGTTCTCGATTTCTTGCGCGAAATGGCTCATAGCCTTGAATATATCTCGGTGCCAGCAGTTGAGCATTTCGACAATAAACATAAAGGGTTCTCCACTGAACAAATTCAGGAGCTTAGAAATCTAAAAATAAACTTGAGCTCTCTGATAAATATGGTTAATGAAATCATTTCAAACTCCGCTTACAATAGAGTTGAAGAAGCTATTTTGCTTTCAGAAAATATTGCAGCACAAATTTCTAACATGCGTAAGTTGCAAATCCGACGCATCAAAAATGACGAAGCAAGCACCAAAGCTTCAATATTGTTTTTTAGCATTATTCATGAAGCCAAAAATTTTACTTTTCATACCATTAATCTACTGAAATCTCACAGAGACTTCATTCTTAAATAGTTCCAATGAATTGCATAAGCTTTCTATCGCCATGCAATTCATTTATTTTTGAAAACCAAACGGGCTATAATATTTGTATATTTGCACAATTACAAGCATCAATTTTAAAATGCAAATCAATAAATTAAGTCTTAATTATTTCAAAAATTATCTGGAAGAGGAATTTGAATTCTCGAAGAAAGTAAATATATTTACTGGTAATAATGGTGCTGGAAAAACCAATGTGCTTGATGCAATTTATTATCTCTCATTTACCAAAAGTTATTTCAATTCTATTGATAATCAAAATATTAATCATGGAAGTAAGTATTTTATGATTAATGGAACTTATAACAATTCTCTCGACACAGTGGATACTGTAAACTGCGCAGTGCAGCAAAATGAGAGAAAAAGATTTAGACTTAACAAGAAGGAATATAGCCGAATGGCTGATCATATTGGTGCTTTTCCTCTGGTGATAATTAGCCCAATGGACATAAATATGATTTTTGGCGGCAGCGAAGATCGAAGGAAATATATCGACAGTGTGATTTCGCAATTTGATAAAACCTATCTTGACATACTCTTGAGCTACAACAAAGTTTTGCTTCAGCGAAATGCATTTTTGAAAATACTCTCTGAAAATAAAAATACTGAAATCAGCCAATTAGATATATGGGATGAAAAATTTGCCTTTCTTGGCAATGAAATTTATGCTAAACGAAAACAATTTCTTATCGATTTTATACCAATGATAAGAAATTATTATGGTTTTATTTCTCTCGAAAATGAAAAAGCGGGTATCGAATATCTCTCGCATCTCTCTGAAGGTGATTTTCTGAGCTTGCTCAAAGAAAATAGAAACAAAGACATTATGATGCGTTATTCCAATGTTGGCATTCATCGCGACGACTTAATATTTACTTTGGATAATTTTACATTGAAAAAATATGGCTCCCAAGGGCAACAGAAGTCATTTTTGGTGGCTCTTAAGCTTTCACAGTTTGAATATACAAAATTAAAAAAAGGTTTCAAACCCTTGTTATTGCTCGATGATATTTTCGATAAACTTGATTTCATAAGAATTCAACAAATGATGAAATTGGTTAGCCGCAATGAGTTTGGACAGATTTTTATCACTGACACAAACAGGAGCAGAATTGAAAAAGTTTTTGAAGGAATTGATGTTGAGATTAAAATTTTCGAAATAGATAACGCAAAGATAATCAATGTCTGAGGGAAATAATAAATCAAAAAGTTGGGGCGATTTTTCGCGTCATTATAATGAACAATCAGTGGGGGAGGTGCTTTCTCAAATCACATCCAAAGGTTTGCTTGCCGACAAGTTTACAGAGATTCAGATTGTAGCCATTTATGAAGAAATTGTTGGGATTCAGATAGCAAAATTGACAGAAAAGCTAACAGTGAAAAAAGGGAAATTATATCTTCAATTTTCTTCCTCCGCATTAAAACAAGAGATGGTTTATGCACGAACTAAAGTAATGAATCAAATAAATGCAAAACTGACTGACAAATCTATTGATGAGATTATTATCCTATGAAAAAGATTGGTTTCCAGATTGGTTTCCAGATTGATGAAAGATTGATGAAAGATTGGTTTCCAGATTGATGAAAGATTGATGAAAGATTGGTTTCCAGATTGATGAAAGATTGGTTTTCAGATTGATGAAAGATTGGTTTCCAGATTGATGAAAGATTGATGAAAGATTGAT
>MNXP01000029.1 GCA_001872625.1 Bacteroidetes bacterium CG2_30_33_31 | reverse complement strand
AGTAAGAGCAACTGGAATCATAGGCTTGATAAATCTTACTTACAATCTTTTTAGATTTGAACAGATTCAAAGATTGAATTCATTTAAAGTGTAATACACAGAATAATAGCTAATTAATGTATTTAATTGAAATTTTTTTTAAATTTATTGAGAACAAATGAAAAAAAATATTGTAATATTGTAATACATTTTTAGCACAAAATTAAAAGGGTTCAATTTTGTGATTAAAGAAAGTTAGAAAAACTAATTTTTAGAACCCACCTATAGTTTAGTTATTAATGACGATTTAAAAAAAATGAGAACGGAATTTCAACAAACTGGGGGAATGCAGCTTTAATTCATAAAAATGATTTGAATAAATGGGAACCAGTTAGTATTCCTGTTCTATGGAGTGATGTTAATACAAATGGTGATGACTGGAAGGCTATTGATCAAAATGATGATGTAAGAATATTTGCGGTAGTATATGAATATGATTGGTGGAGATTAAATAGAGTACTTGTACATGTTACTTCTAATTATTCTGGAAGTTCCTTATCTGTTGATTATAAATTGAGGATGAAAAGCACGGATGATGTTTATGAATATCTTAATGAAGATGATTTAACTTATTTAAATAATGGAGACTATTTTGTTGGTAATCATGTGAAAATACTTCAAGATTTATAAAATTATTTTTATTGAACATTAACATTTAAATCATGAAAATAAAATCAATAATTTACAGCATATTAGTTCTTGTTTTTGCAGGATTCATCAATCAGGGAATTTGCCAGTCAGACTCCATCAATAATAAATATTCTTTAAGTCTTGATGGAGGCGGATATTTTAGTGTTAACAAGAAAATATTTGGTGCTGTTGCGGGATTAAATTTGCAATCAAAAAACAGCAAGTTTGGATTAAATGCTCGATTGAAATATCAAAATTTTTATTTAACAACACCTGTCAATTTGTTTGCTAATCATTGGTTTATTGGCTTTGCAGAAGTAAATTACAAAATTGAAAAGATTAAAAACTTTCCTTTTAAAATTAGCTTAGGATTAGGGCCAGTTTCTGAAGATATAGATTTATTTTACACTGTTAATCCCTATTGGGATTTAGGTTATATTGTCACGGCATCAATTCAGAAGCAAGTGAAAAACTTCGAGTTTGAATTTAGGATTGACGATCATACAATAAATTTCTTTCATCTTAATTTCCCTTACCTGATAAATGGTAATTCTGGCAATACCATAGGTTGGAGGTATAATTTTACTTTTGGAGTTATTTATAGATTAAAGCTTTTTGAGTTTTAAAAAATGCTTAAGATAGCTCCAATTATAATTTGTGGGATAAAGATGGGGAAATTTATATTTGATTTAGGAGTATTCTTTTGTTCCAATATTTTCAGGAATCATTTCTTTATATTAATTCTACGTAAGGGATATTTGATCTTTTTGAACAATGATAACTATTTTATTGGTAATCATATTAAAATACTTCAAGACGAATAAATTATTTTTATTGAACATTAACATTTAGCAATATTTAAATCATGAAAATAAAATCAATAATTTACAGCTTTTTAGTTCTCATTTTTGCCGGATTTATCAATCAAGGAATTTGTCAGTCAGACTCCATCAATAATAAATATTCTTTAAGTCTTGATGGAGGCGGATATTTTAGTGTTAACAAGAAAATATTTGGTGCAGTTGCGGGATTAAATTTGCAGTCCAAAAACCAAAAATTTGGATTAAATGCCAGACTGAAATATCAAAATTTTTATTTAACAACACCTGTCAATTTGTTTGCTAATCATTGGTTTATTGGCTTTGCAGAAGTAAATTACAAAATTAAAAAGATTAAAAACTTTCCTTTTAAAATTAGCTTAGGATTAGGGCCAGTTTCTGAAGATATAGATTTATTTTACACACTCAACCCATATTTAGATTTGGGCTATATAATTACCGCAGCAATTCAAAAAGAAGTGAATAATTTTGAATTTGAGTTTAGAATGGATACTCATACTACCAATTTCTTTCATCCTCGTTTCCCATATTATATGAGTTCTACTTCAGGAAATACAGTAGGTTTTAAATTCAATTTTACTCTAGGAGTCATATATAGATTAAAGCTTTTTGAGTTTTAATCGATTTTGCGAATTAAAAAATAAGATTTCGATTTTCTAATATTTAATCTTCTATAAAACAATAAAGTCCGTAAGCTATACTTGAAAATATGTATCACTTACGGTCTTTAAAATATATTGATTCTGTTGAGTCTATTATGGTTTTTAGTTTGCAGTTTTCCCAGTGTTTGGATAAATAATAGGAATCATTTTGTTAAGTGGCTGCATCAAAAAAATTACATTTACAAGTTTTAATCATCCTGTGCTACCACAAAGATGTTATTCATAACAGTAACATTAGCTTTTATTATCCCGTGTTTCTTAACATTTCAATTAATTCAGAACGCAGATTACGGATATTTCCAAAAATGATTTAAATTAATCAAAATTTATTAGCTTACTTTTGCAGCCTGAAATCGAAATAAGTTTAAATTTAAATATATGGCCAAATCTACTCCAGGAGAAAAGAAAGACACTAAAAAATCAGGTAGTTATACCAAATTTTATAAAGATAAGAAATCTGCTGATAAGCCTAAAACCAATTCAGATAAACCTAAAGGTAAATTTGTGAAACCAAAAAGCAAATTTGTAAAATCTACTTCTAAAAGTGAAATTGGAGAAGAGAGAAAAGGTAAATTTGGGAAACCAAAAAGCACCTTTGTAAAATCTTCCTCTAAGGACGAAATCGGCGACAAGAAAAAAGGTAAATTTGTGAAAACTGGATTTAAAAAAGAAATCGGTCGCGATAAAAAAACAGAAACCGCCGCTGTTTCACCAACTTTCAGCAACGACGGAACCATGAGACTCAACAAATATATTGCTCATGCTGGCGTTTGTTCACGTCGCGAAGCCGATTCTCTTATCGAAACTGGCGTTATAACTGTAAATGGCAAAACCATTACTGAATTGGGTTATAAAGTGAGCCAAAAAGACAAGGTTTCTATGGACGGACAAACTCTCAAAGCAGAGAATTTGCAATATGTTTTGCTCAATAAACCCAAAGGATTTATAACAACTACAGAAGATCCTGAAGAAAGAAAAACAGTGATGTCGCTGGTAGAAAAAGCTTGTAAGGAAAGAATTTATCCTATTGGACGCCTTGATAAAAATACCACAGGAGTTTTGCTTTTCACTAATGATGGCGATTTGGCAAAAAAACTCACTCACCCAAAACATAATATTCGCAAGCTTTATCATGTTGTTCTTGACAAAGATGTGAGTAAAAAAGATTTGCTTAAAATCATTGAAGGAATTGAACTGGAAGATGGAAAAATTTCCGCCGATAAAGCTTCTTATGTCGATGATAAAGGGAAAAATAATGTAGGAATCGAAATTCATTCTGGCAAAAATAGAATTGTTAGAAGAATTTTTGAAAATCTTGAATATAAAGTTGTTAAACTTGATAGAGTAATTTTTGGCGGCCTTACTAAAAAGGATTTGCCTCGCGGCAAATGGCGCTACCTTTCTGCTAAAGAAATAAATTTTCTAAAAATTCTATAAGCTAAAAGCTAATCATTAGCGTTAATGATTTTTATTTTATTGCTAAAATGACAAAGACCATAAGAATTATTAGGAGAACTTTACTGATTGGCTTCACCGCCATTCTTCTGCTTGCTGGCTTGGCTCTTGTTCTTTCTAATATTTATGAAGATGAATTGAAAGCTTATGTGATAAAAAAAATAGACGAAAAATTTTCAGCAGAAATTAATGTAAAAAAAATAGAACTCAGTTTCTGGCGCAAATTTCCTAATGCAAGCCTTCGATTTGTAAACATCTCTGTGAAAGATGCTCATATTCACGAAAATCAGGAATTTTTCTTGGCAAAAAATTTATATCTACAATTTAGCATCTACGATATTTTACGACATAAATATATACTTAAAAAAGTTGACACCGAAAATGGGAAGATAAATATGCTCATCTATAAAAATGGACAAAACAATTTCAATATCTTTAACGATGGCTCTGATACTTCCAAATATTTTCTTTCGGTAGAAGATTTCTCTTTGAAAAATATACTTTTCAGCTTCGAAAATCAAAGTTCACGACAAAGCTATCTGATTGATTTAAAAAAACTTAAACTACCATTGGAATTTTCAAACCAAGGTTTCAAATGTAAAATAAAAGGCGATTTTGTTATTAATTCATATATTGTCGAAGGCTTAAATATTATTAAAAATCATGATGTAAGTATCGACGCTTTAATTAATTATGAAAATCTTACTGAGAAACTCGTTTTTGAAAAATCACAAATTGTTTTTTCCAATATAGCTTTGAATATTGATGGATATTTAAATTTTAAACCAGAAATTCCCTTGGTAGATATCGATATTTCTTCCAAAGCTATCGACTTAAATCAGCTTGTAGCATTACTGCCACCTAAGATTTTAGAAAAAGTTGAGACATACAAAATCAAAGGTTTTATGGACATCGACCTTAATATTGCTGGCGAAATTGGTGGCGCTGTGATGCCTGCAGTAAATTCCAATTTTGTGCTTTCAAAAGCTTCTCTTGAAGACCCAAATTCGGGCATAAAATTTAATAATCTGTCGCTTTCAGGTTCATTTTCTAATGGCTCATTAAGAAATTTGAGATCTTCTTATCTCAAAATTAATTCCTTTAAAGGGAGTTCTAATATGGGAAACTTAAGCGGATATATTTATTTGAATAACCTCAATAATTTATATGTTCAATCAAAAATTAATGCCAATCTAAAGCTCGAAATAGTGCAAAAACTCTTTAAATTAGAATCTCTTGAAACCCTTGAAGGGAAAGCTAATGTGAGTATTTCATTGGCTGGTAATATTAAGAATTTGCAAGATGCCGATTTGAATTCTATTAACATTATAGGCGAGGCCAATTTGCAAAATTGCATGCTTAAATTAAAATCTCAATCCGTTTCTTACTCTGAAATAAACGGAAAAATCCAATTTGATAAGGAAAAATTGCAGCTGTGGGATGTAAATTTGAAATCAGCCAATTCCTCCATGAAAATTCAGGCACAGTTTGTAAATTACTTAAATCTTGCTTATAATTTAAATAAATTGCCATTTTATTTAAAGGCTGATATCGCTGCCAACGAAATTTCTTTCGAACAGCTGATGAAAATTATTTCCTTTGGCGATGAAGAAAGCTCACCAAATAAATGGATTGCTTTGATAAATTTTGATATTGATAAATTTACTTGGGAAAAATTAATAATGAATCAAGCAAAAGGCTCTTTCCGCCTCTTTGACGATGAATGGTCGATAGATAAATATTCCCTCAATTGCCTTGGTGGCAAAGTAAATGGCGATTTAAATTACCGGTATTTGACTGGTAAAAAGGCAGCAGTAAGCACTAACAATCATGTTCAAAATATTGATGTAACTGGCTTGTTCGATGCTTTTAATAATTTTGGCCAAGAAATGATAAAATCTAATAATATTAAAGGTAAAATTAGTGGCGATATTTCAACAAATTTTACTTTTGATGCTAAAATGAATGTTATTCCCAAAAGTATAAAAAGTGAGGCAAATATTAAAATAGAAAATGGCGAACTGCTTAATGTTAAAGAACTTAATGCTTTATCTAACTACACAAAAATTGACGATTTTTCGCATATTAAATTCTCAACTCTGACAAATAATTTCACCATTGCCGATCAAAAAATCGTTATTCCAAAAATGCACGTTAGCTCCGACAAAATGGATATGGATGTGTTTGGAACTCATAATTTCGAAAATGAATATAACTATCATTTGAACATTTTGCTTTCAGATATTTTAGGCAAAAAATTAAAGCCTGAAAAGGAAAATGAATTTGGAATTATCAGAGATGATGGCTTTGGTAAAACCCGAATTTTCTTAAATATTATTGGCAAAGGCGATAAATTTGAAGTGAAATACGACAAAAAAGAAGTTTCCGCAAAAATTAAGGAAGATGTTAAAAAAGAGGGTGTTGCGCTGAAACAAGCTATAAAGGAAGATTTTATTAATGAAGAAAAGAAAAATATCCGCCTTGAAAAAAGAAAAGTAAAAGAAGCAGAAATTCAAAAAATGAATAAACAATTAGACGGCAAGTTTATAATCGAATGGGACGAAGATAGCACAGCAAATAATTAGAAATTCTTTCCCTTAGCCAAAATAAGCCTTTATCTTAATTTCCAGTAGCCATAAGGATTTAAAATATTTAATACTGACCTAAATTTTTTCGTTTTTAAGGTTTTTTAAAACAGAGAAAGCAGAATCAACATCATCATCGTGCACAATTACAGTAAATTCATGAGTGGTTGAGACAATTTCCAAGATATTAATGCCTTCGTAAGCAAGCTTTTTCAAAATATGATAATAAACGCCATAAACTTGGGAATTTTCTTCAGGCAATTTAATAGTAATTGAAGACAAATTCTTAAAATGATAACTCAAAGTTTCTTCTTTAAAGATGCTATAAACTTCATTTTCAATGCTATCACTCAAAATCAATGTAGATTCATAAATCCCCTTTGAGAAAGTGAAAAATACTTCGTCGCGCTTGCTAATAAATTCCAACAATTTTGTTTGTGCTTTTATAAGATTGGGCGAATTTCTGTAGGTGTAATCAGCAAGGTTCGACCTCACAATTATATCCCCCATAAGACCAATAATTTTTTTTACACGTCGGTTAATCTGAAAATTTATTGTGGGTTTCAGCCTTTTTAGTGCCATAACTATCGCACCATGCTTAACATCTTTATTAAGTTTTTCGCAAACTTCTGGCTGAATTTCGCGAGCCAAAGAAGATAAATTTATCAATCCAGTGGCAAGAGTTTCTTCCAAAAAAGGTTTTCTACTTACAATTTCATTAACAGACTCGCTAATTGTTGTCATATTTCATTTTTCTTAAATAATTAAAGAACAAAAATAATTAAATTATTAATATATTTGATGAATATTTTAGAATTTGTTACATAATATTCATTTATGTTAAATAACATTCATTTATAAACGAATTTAAAAAATTCGATGTCTCATCAAAAGCTTCAATAAATCCCATGTGAGCCACGTCTTCAAGAATTAAAATGTGTGAGTTTTTCGGCATAAAAATTTGGTTCATTATTGCCTCTTTTGGGCTTCTTATATCATTTTTACCAATAATAAACATTACTGGCAATTGCGTGGATTTTAGTAAGTTAGTGCAGTCATGTCTTTCTCTCATTCCTGACAATGCTCCAATAATTCCATTTTTTTTCATTTTTTTTGCATCATCTTGAAGAAGCAAAATCTCAGCATTGAAATCCTGTCGATATTTTGCACAGAAAAGGTCTGGAATAAATGCTGCAATGAAATCTATATGGTTTTCTTCCACAACTTTTATTGCTCTACCTCTATTTATTTTTGCCTCGGCGGAATCTGAGGCAGCATGCGAATGAAACAAACCAAGCCCCACAGCCATATTTGGATAATCGCGCACAAATGCCAAACTCACATAACCTCCCATTGAATGCCCAATTATAACAGATTTTTCAATATTAAGCAGCTGCAAAAGCTGCTTCACAGCATCTGCCATAATCTCCATAGTAACTCGGCTGCCATAATTTGAAGACTCTCCATGTCCTGGCAAGTCGATGGCAACAACTTTATAAGTTTTCGATAGCTTTTCTTCAAAATCTTTCCAGATATTAAGACTCTCCAAAAAACCGTGCAAAAGCACTACTGGCTTGCCTTCACCATTGCAGGTATAATGTATTTTGCCACCATTAAAATCAAAAAAATTGTTCATATTTCATATATTTATTAGACCGGAATATTACAAAATATTTGTATTTAAAACTTCTTTTATAAAAAAAATTAAATGCCTTTTAATTATGGATTCAAAATCTTAAAGCTAAAAACTTTAAAATTTGGTTTTACTGATAATAAACTAATTTTGTGAGTTCAATATATTGAATTATTCAAATTTAAAAGATGAGCACAAATATAGATATTTCCACAATTGAAGATTTTAAAAGTTCCGATTTCCCGTTGGTAATAGCCGGTCCATGTAGTGCCGAAAGCCAAGAACAAGTGATGCAAACGGCAATAGAATTAGCTAAAATATCGAAAGTAAAATATTACAGAGCTGGCCTTTGGAAGCCTCGAACTCGCCCCGACGGTTTCGAAGGAGTAGGCTCTGCTGCTCTGCCGTGGCTTGAAGAGGCAAAAAAAGAAACAGGACTTAAAATGGTTGTTGAGGTTGCTAAACCAAAACATATAGAGAAATGCTTAGGCGCTGGCATCGACATGGTTTGGATTGGAGCTCGCACTACAGCCAACCCTTTCTCTGTTCAAGAATTGGCAGAAGCTCTGCGTGGAGTAAAAATTCCTGTTTTGGTTAAAAATCCTCTGCATCCCGATATAAAACTTTGGATAGGTGCTCTGGAAAGAATTAATGCTGTGGGTATTACAAAAATTGCAGCCGTTCATCGCGGTTTTTTTAATTATGATAATGGGCCATATCGAAATTTACCTATGTGGGAAATTCCTATTGAATTAAAGCGCTTGATTCCCAATTTGCCTATTATTTGTGATCCCTCTCATATTAGTGGAAGAAGAGAATTGCTGTTCGAAATTGCTCAAAAATCTTTCGATTTAGCTATGGATGGACTGATGATTGAATCGCATATAAATCCATCGAATGCAAAAACTGATGCTGCCCAACAACTCAAACCTGCTGATTTGAAAACTCTTCTCAACAATCTGATAATCAGAAAAGAATATGGCAGTAACGACTTCGAAATAATGCTCGAAAATATTAGAAGAGAAGTCGATGATATCGACAGCGAATTATTGCAAATTCTCTATCGACGCATGGGCAAAATCGAAGAAATAGGTCGTTATAAAAAAGAAAATAATATCACAATTTTGCAAATTGATAGACTCCGCAAAATGATAAAATCGAGATTGAAAACTGGTAACGAGTTAGGTCTCGACAATAAATTTTTGCTAAAATTATTACAACTTGTTCACAAGGAATCTATACAAATTCAAACAAAAATTATGAACGACGATAAATTATAAAATCTATAAGAGAATAAAATGAAAGAGAATGAAGATTATAAAATTTATTTAGCCGGTGAATTTATCTCCACCAAAGAAATATTAGAAGTAAAGAATCCATTTTCTGGAGAAGTAATCGCTAACACTTTTTTGGCTGGTAATCAAGAACTTGAAACCGCAATTACTTTAGCTTTACAAGCAAGAAAACCTCTATCAGAATTGCCATCTTTCGTTCGTTATGAAGCATTAATGCTAATCGCTAAGGAACTAAAAAATTTCAAAGATTATTTTGCAAAAACGCTTTCTTATGAATCTGCCAAGCCGATGCGCTATGCAAAAGGTGAAGTTGAAAGAGCCATCCAAACTTTTATTGTTGCCGCCGAAGAATCCAAAAGATTGCCAAGTGAATCTTTGAGTTTAGATTGGACAAAAGCTGGCCAGGGGAAGCAAGGCTTAGTAAAATATTTTCCAATTGGAGTTGTAGCAGGCATTTCTCCTTTTAATTTTCCGTTGAATTTGGCTGTACACAAAATAGCTCCAGCAATAGCTTCTGCTTGTCCAATAATTCTAAAGCCCTCTTCTTCTACTCCTCTTTCAACCCTCGCCTTGGCACGAATTATTGATAAATGTAATTTGCCCAAAGGAGCTGTTTCCATTTTGCCAATGAACAGAATTATTGGAAATCTCATGGTTCAAGATGAAAGAATAAAAATGCTCTCATTCACTGGTTCTCCGCAAGTGGGTTGGAAAATGAAGTCGCAAGCTGGAAAGAAAAAAGTTCTTTTGGAATTAGGTGGCAATGCAGGAGTTATAGTTACTGGTTCTGCAGATATTAATCATGCTGTGGAACGCTGTTTAATTGGTGCTTTTGCTTATAGTGGACAGGTTTGCATTCATGCTCAACGTATTTTTGTGTTGGAAGAAATTTTCGAAGAATTTTCAAATAAATTTGTTGAAAAAGTAAAACGTCTAAAACGCGGATCTCCTAATGAAGAAACTACCGAAATATCTTCTATGATTGACGAAAATAATTCTCAAAGGGTTGAAAGCTGGGTAAATGAGGCTATTTCTGAGGATGCAAAATTGCTTTGCGGTGGTCATCGCGAGGGAAATTATTATGAACCAACGGTTTTGACTAAAACAAATTCGAAAATGAAAGTTTGTGCCTTGGAAGTGTTTGGCCCCGTTGTAACTTTAGAATCAGTGACATCCTTTGAATCTGCCGTTGATGAAATAAATGAAAGCGACTTTGGATTGCAAGCTGGTGTTTTCACTAATATAATTTCGGAAATGGACTACGCTCACAAAAACATTGAAGTTGGTGGTGTAATAATAAATGACGTTCCCACATTCAGAGTTGACCATGCGCCATACGGCGGCATAAAAAACTCAGGTCTCGGAAGAGAGGGTGTTAAATATTCCATTTTGGAGATGATGGAACCAAGAATTTTAGTTAGATAATTTTGCTGGTATATTAAAAAAAAAATTTACTTTTAATCTTTTAAAACTACAATTATGGACATTAGAGATAAAAATTCGGTTATAACAGAGTGGCTCTTAAAAGCAGCAGTAATAATTTTTGTAGCTTCAATGTTTTTTGAAGAGTTTATTGTCAATACTTTAGGCAGCGTAGGTGGATTAAATTTGGGGTTTTTGGTTAAAATAATTCTAATATTAATCTACAGTTTGGCGCTTTCTGTGCTGGAAAAAAATATCTTTAAAATTGCTGCTTTTGCCACTATTATTGTTGGAAGCACTTTTAAAATTTTAATATTTATATCTCAGGTAGTTTTTAGAGTTTTAGATATTATAGATCTTGCAGATTACTTTCTGCTTATATCTGTTTCAATATATTATCTTAGCCGACATTTCCGTCATGTAAAATCATCAAAGGTTAAAGATGTGAGGCCAAAAGATCTTACATTTATGAAAAGAGAAGATGCTTACAAAGAAGTAAATAGCCGCTCAGCAAATCGGCATCATCATCACTCTCATACCGAAGAAGAACAATGATTTAGATTTATTTGTAATAATTTTATACAAAAAAGGCAGAATATCAATTAGATTATTCTGCCTTTTTAATTTAAAATGAAATCCTATTTTAAAACTCCTAAATCTTTACCAACTTTAGCAAATGCTTTCACGCATTTATCAATATGTTCCGTTTGGTGAGCTGCTGAAAGTTGAACACGAATACGCGCCTGACCATTTGCAACAACAGGAAAAGAAAATCCAATAACGTAAATTCCCTCTTCTAAAAGTTTAGCAGCAAAAGTCTGTGCAAGCTTAGCATCATAAAGCATCACAGCGCAAATAGCTGATTTTGTGGGTTTTAAATCAAAACCCAGCGAGCTCATTTTTTCCATAAAATAATTGGTGTTTTTATGGAGTTTGTCTTGATGAGTTGTCGTTTTAGAAACCATATCAAAAGTCTTTATTCCAGCATTTACAATCATGGGTGGAAGGCTATTAGAAAATAAATATGGCCTTGAGCGCTGTCGTAAAAATTCAATAATCTCCTTCTTGCCAGTGGTAAATCCACCAACTGCGCCACCAAAAGCTTTTCCCAAAGTACCGGTAATAATTTCCACTTTTCCCTTAGCATTATATAATTCAGTAACACCTCTACCAGTTTTGCCAACCACACCTGCCGAATGACTCTCGTCAAGCATAATCATAGCGTCATACTTTTCTGCAAGGAGCAACATTTTATCAAGCGAGGCTACATTTCCATCCATAGAAAATACTCCGTCAGAAACAATCAAACGGAAACGATTTTTTTGAGCTGCTTTCAATTGATTTTCAAGGTCTTCCATATCAGCATTTTCGTATCTATAGCGCTCAGCTTTGCAAAGTCTAACTCCGTCAATTATGGAAGCATGATTTAAGGAATCGGAAATTATGGCGTCTTCTGTATCCAAAAGTGGTTCAAAAACTCCACCATTGGCATCAAAGGCGGCAGCATAAAGTATGGTATCCTCGGTACCAAAAAATTCTGCAATTTTTTTCTCCAAAGTTTTGTGTAAATCTTGAGTTCCGCAAATAAATCTAACTGACGACATTCCATAACCATGAGTATTGAGAGCTTCTTTTGCAGCTTCAATTAATTCTTTATTATTAGAAAGTCCGAGATAATTATTCATGCAAAAGTTTAGCACTTTTTGCCCTGATGAAAGAGTTATTTCGGCTTGTTGTGGAGAAACAATAATTCTCTCTCCTTTATACAAACCAGCGGTTTTTATATTGTCTATCGCATTGGTTAAAAATTCCTGATAATGATTGTACATGCTATTTAAATTTTGAAAATTAATACTCAGTTTATCTGCTCAAAAGTATAGAAAAAATCGCTTTCATAAAGATGAATGCCAAAATTAAATCTCTACTTACTAAACCCGATTTAAAAAAAACCCCGATTTAAAAAAAATATTAAATCGGGCTTTTAATTAATTACTGTAGAAATTAATCCTCTTCTTCTTCTTCGTACTTTTTAAGTAAAGTTGCTTGAATTTCTGTTGGCACCTGAGAATATTCGTCAAAACTCATACTATAAGTTCCTCTTCCAGAGGTTGATGAGCTTAGTGAAGTGGAATATTTATTGAGTTCAGCCAAAGGAACTTTTGCCTTAATTCGTTGAGCTTTTCCAATGGTATCCATTCCCATTATCACACCCCTTCGGCCTTGTAAATCTGTCATTACAGCACCCATATAATCTTCGGGAACAATAATTTCCATATTGTAAATTGGTTCCATAATTTTTGGGCCAGCATTTTTGAAAGCTGCACTGAAAGCATGTCTTCCGGCGAGTCTAAAAGAAATTTCATTGGAATCTACAGGGTGCATTTTCCCATCATAAACATACACAATAATATCGCGAGCGTAAGAGCCCGTTAATGGACCAGTATCCATGCGCTCCATGATGCCTTTAAAAATTGCGGGCATAAAACGTGCATCAATTGCTCCTCCAACAATACAATTATTGTAAATAAGTTTTCCTCCCCAAGGGAGTTCATGGGTTTCGCTGCCTCTTACATTTAAATCTGATGGGTCTTTATAACCCTCAAAATAAGGCTGAATCATAAGATGAACTTCGCCAAATTGGCCAGAACCTCCTGATTGTTTTTTGTGTCGATAATCAGCTTTTGCAGATTTGGTGATTGTTTCGCGATATGGTATTTTTGTTGGCATAAATTCTATGTCAATTTTATGAACTTTATCAAAAAACCATTTTGCAGTATTTACATGAGTTTCTCCCATTGCGCTAATAATCAATTGTTTTAGCTCTCTTGAATATCCAACCCTGAATGATGGATCCATTTTGCTGGTTTCATTGAGAATTAATCCAACTTTTTCATCATCGGCTGAGTCTTTTGCTTTAACAGCAATAAAGAAAATTGGATCTGGGTAAACAATTTTTTCGAGTTGCATAGATTTGACAGCATGGTCATTAAGTGTGTCGTTGGTATGAGTATCTTTTAATTTTATTGATGCGCCAATATCTCCAGCAAAAAATTTATCTACTTTTTCACGATTTTTTCCTGCAATTACAAGAAGTTGCGATAGTCTTTCTTTGTTTCCAGTGCGCCCATTTATTAAGTCCATTCCTTCTTCTACGTGTCCACCGTAAACTTTAAAGTATGAGACTTCACCTAAATGGGGTTCTATGGACGTTTTGAAAACAAAGACTGATGTTGGGTCGCTGGGGTTGCAATAAAGTTCTTTTCCATCATCGGTTTTAAAGTGTCGTGCATCGGGACTTGGGCATGTCATATTAACAAATTCCATTAATCTAGCGATGCCAATATTTTTTTTGGCAGAAATACAAAAAACGGGGAAATAAGCTCTGTTGGCTATGCCAAGACGAATGCCTAAGCGAAGATCTTCTAATGATAAGGTATCATTTTCGAAATATTTTTCCATGAGCTCTTCTGAGGCTTCTGCTGCAGATTCTATAAGAGATTTATGAAGTTCATCGGCTTGTGCTTTTTCCGATTCAGGAATATCCATAATTTCGGCTTCACCGCCATCTGGACCATATTTTAGCATTTTCATTAATACTAAATCTATAATGGCATTGAAACCATCGCCTTCAGAAATAGGATATTGAGCAAGAGTAATTTTGTCGCCAAAGAAATCACGTAATTCGGCAATAGATTCTTTAAATCTCGACTTTTCGTGGTCGAGCTGATTGATAACAAAGACAACTGGGCAATGGTATTTTGTGGCATTTCGCCATGCAATTTCCGAACCCACATCCACTCCTTGTTGTGCATTTACAACTAAAAGAGCTGTATCAGCAACATGCATAGCAGAGGTAACCTCACCTACATAATCTGAAGTGCCAGGAGTATCTATAATATTAATTTTTTTGCCATCTAATATGGTGTACATCAATGTTGAAGTAATTGAATGTCCTTTTTCAATTTCGATATCTCTATAATCCGAAACTGTATTTTTATCCTCAATACTTCCGCGACGGCTTATTATATTACCGTCGAATAGCATAGATTCGGCGAGAATGGTTTTTCCTGAACCAGACCCGCCGATAAGCGCTATGTTTTTAACTTCGTTTGTTTGAAATACTTTCATCTTTAATAATTTAAAATATGTTTATGTTTTGAATATAAATTATAAAAACCGTAAAAATAGTAATTTTTGCTTAATCAGCCTGCTTTCAATAAATTAATTTTAATTACCTTGAATAACAGCAATATACAAAGATATTGCAGTTAATTTATTATGATATTTAATTCATTTAAATTTCAATTTAGATGGTGATGGCGAAATTTTATAAGACTAATAAAAATCATTTTTTGAATGTGACTTTAATTACAAACTATTTTTGCTATTAACTTTAGTTTTGCAATTATAAACAATAAATATATTTGATATGAGCAAAAACGTGGGTAAAATAGACAAAATTATTAGAGTTTTTCTTGGATTAATAATTGGGGTTTTAGGACTTTATTTCAAATCGTGGTGGGGTTTGGTAGGAATAGTTCCTTTGCTAACTGCAATCATTAGCTTCTGCCCATTGTATCCAATTATTGGTATTAAGACCAATAAATAATTGTACTTTCCCTTTAACTAAATGCCGCTATTGGAAATAATTTCTGATAGCGGTTTTTTTATAACATTTCCCTTTAATGCTATGTTTTTTTGTGATAAAATTCTATGAAAACAATCAAGAATTATTTATTAAAAAGCTATCAATCTCTTGATTAAGTTTGTTGAAGAGTAGATTTAAAATTGTAGTTTTGCAATCCTTCTAAAATTAAGAAGACTAATAAATTTTTCATGGAGAATATTCGAAATTTTTGCATAATTGCACATATAGATCATGGCAAAAGTACCATTGCCGACCGCCTTTTACAAGTTACAGGAACTGTAAGCGAAAGGGATCAACAAAATCAGGTTCTCGATGATATGGATATTGAACGTGAACGCGGAATAACCATAAAAAGTCATGCTATACAGATGGATTATGCAAAAGAAGGTGTGAAATATAAATTAAACCTGATAGACACTCCTGGCCATGTCGATTTCTCTTATGAGGTTTCTCGTTCCATTGCTGCTTGCGAAGGAGCTTTGCTTATTGTTGATGCTACTCAAGGGATTCAAGCTCAAACAATTTCTAATTTATATCTTGCTATTGAACATGATTTAGAAATTATTCCAGTGCTTAACAAAATGGATTTGCCCAATGCAATGCCCGACGAAGTAAAAGATCAAATTATTGATTTAATTGGTTGTAAAGAGGAAGATATTATTGAAGCCAGCGGCAAAACTGGCTATGGGGTGGAAAAAATTTTGGAAGAAATTATCCTAAAAATCCCTGCCCCAAAAGGTGATATCAATGCTCCTCTTCAGGCTTTGATTTTCGACTCGGTTTTCAATAATTTTAGAGGTATTGTAGCATATTTTCGGATTTTTAATGGTACATTAAAAAAAGGCGATAATGTAAAATTCTTCAATACAAAAAAAGAATATAAAGCTGACGAAATTGGCGTCTTGCGACTTACTCAAGAAGAGAAAAATGTAATGTACTCTGGCGATGTTGGATACATTATATCGGGAATAAAAACCTCCTCTGAGGTCAAAGTTGGTGACACAATTACTCATACCGAAAATCCTTGCTTAAAAGCTATTGGCGGTTTTGAAGATGTAAAACCAATGGTTTATGCTGGGGTTTATCCAATTGATCCTGAAGATTATGAAGACCTTCGCTCGGCAGTTGAAAAATTGCAACTTAATGATGCCTCACTTACCTTTCAACCCGAATCTTCGGTGGCTTTGGGCTTTGGTTTTCGTTGTGGATTTCTTGGACTTTTGCACATGGAAATTATTCAAGAAAGACTCGAAAGAGAATTCGATATGAACGTAATTACCACGGTACCAAACGTTTCTTATAAAGTTCACACGCGCAAAGGTGAAATTATTGATGTTTATAATCCTTCGGGGCTTCCAGATATTAGCCAAATCGACTATATCGACGAGCCTTTTATTGTTGCCCAAATAATCTTGCAAGTAGATTTTATGGGTGCTGTGATGAAACTTTGTCTCGATAAAAGAGGCTCTTTGAAAAACACGGTTTATCTTACCAGTAATAGAGTTGAGCTTTCTTTTGATATGCCTTTGGGAGAAATTGTTTTCGATTTTTATGATAAATTAAAATCCATTTCGAAAGGATATGCTTCATTCGATTACCATCAAAACGGATTCAGACCAGCTAAATTGGTTAGGTTAGAAATTTTGCTAAATGGAGATCAAGTTGATGCTCTTTCTGCTTTAATTCATGTTGATAATGCTTACGATTTTGGAAAACGTATTTGTGTAAAACTCAAAGAATTAATACCACGCCAACAATTTGATATAGCAATTCAGGCTGCAATTGGCGCCAAAATAATTTCCCGTGAAACCGTGAAAGCTGTGAGAAAAGATGTTACTGCCAAATGTTATGGTGGAGACATCACTCGCAAGCGTAAACTTCTTGAAAAGCAAAAGAAAGGGAAAAAACGTATGCGTCAAGTTGGAAATGTGCAAGTGCCGCAATCGGCTTTTTTAGCTGTTCTGAAACTAGATTAATGATGTCAGTTTTTTTTAATCGCTTTCGGAAATTTAGCTTAATTATTTTAGATATTATGTCTTCATAAATACATCCCAATATTTTTCTTTCGTCATACTATCCCAATGAATAGTGCCTTTATAGTATTGATATGTCTGTATTTGACAAAAATATGAAAAAATTATAAGGATTGAAATATAGGCTATTTTTATAGATTTGGGTTTGATATTTGCCAAAGCCGATGTCAATAAAAAGGCGAAAAAAGGAAGATATTCAACCATCACTCTCGATGAGAAACTTCCACCATACCACCAATTCCACCAAGAAGAAAGCACGTAGAAAACCAAAATAATAAATGATAATCCTGTGTAAAATTGAAAACGACTTTTCTTCCACAATGAAATAAATCCGAAAAGCATGAATAAATAAACTGGTGTATATAAAAACAAGCCTTTTTTATAGGAAAATAAAAAGTTGATTAGGTTAAATTTGCTAAATACAAAAGTCTCATTTCCGTAGGAATAAAGAAAAAATTTACCAGAGGCAATCTTATACATTATTAATTGAATTGAAACTATAAAAGCTGCAATTAAAATTCCTACTATCAGACGTTTATAATTAGAAAGCAAAAACCGAAATCCATTCAAAAAAACGCTTTTAGAGCCAGCAATAAATGGTATTGCAAGTAGAACAAGTCCATTTGCTGGCCTTACCAAAATTATTAACCCTAGCAAAGCCGGAATAAAAACTACTAACCATTTTGGTTTTTTTGAGAAAAATATTCTTGTAAAATAGATGAAAACACTAAAAAGGAAAAAGGAAAATACATGCGACAGCCCAGACTCATGAACTGAATAATAAAAAAGATTGGTGCCAAAAACAGTAATTAAAAGCACTAAGCAAATTAAAGTTTCTTTAAAACCATAACTTGCTAAAAATTGTGAAAGAAACCACAAACCGAAAGCAAAATATATCCAACCACCAATATGAATAAATTTGAAATAAAGCTTTGAATACCCGTTCATTGGCTTATCAAATAAATAGGACGCCGCATGTCCCATCAGAAAAAAAGGAGATTCCAAAACCGCTACACCGCAGTAGTATTTATTAATTATTGCCCCTGAATTATAGGTTAGATAATTATACTGATCTTTATAACTTAAAACTTTGCATTCCACACTATTAAAAAAATTGAAATTCAGGTCATGATAAATAAAAATAGCAGGCAAATAGCTATAATAACCCCGACCATCAGCTGCAATAATTCGCTCCCAAGCATTAGCTCTCCATTTAGTATTCATGCCTACCCAAGCAACAATTATAAAGATAATAAATATTGTCGATTTGGTCTTTATTGAGCTCATTAATTGAGTTTTATGTAAGTGATGCTTTAATAAAAATATGATAATTTTCTAAAATATTAGTAATTAAAACGTCTCGAAATATAGTTGTTGAATTGAGCAACCGAATCGGACTTCATATCCCATTTATTTTCTTCGGCTAATTTCATCATATATTCTATTGCTTTATCTTTTGATTGAAGTGTATCAAAAATCAATATAGATTCATTGTAATTTTTCATTTTTCCATTAAATAAATCATTGATAAACTGAAATTTATCATTAATTCCAATATTATTCTTAAGGCTACTTATCGGATTTTTTCTTATTTCATCGCCTAAAGTTTTCTCGCCTTTTCCAAACATAGCTACATCATTTACCGATTTGACAACTTTCGGCATCGATACCTCAGTGATAGTAATAGATTGGGCTTCATCAACTAACTTAACTTTTCTGCCATCAATTACAATATTTTCAGAAGTAGATTCAACAATATGCTCAACTGTTTTTTCAGCAAAAACGCTGTTTGAAATCTCTTTGAATACCTCTTTTTTGTCTTCAAATTGATTGCTGGCAACATTCAAAAGTTCTTCTGTTTCCAAATCCAAGTTCCTATTTATAACGCTGTTTGCAGCAATAGCATCTGATTCAGCATCAAAATCATCGTTTCTTTTCAAAGTACAAACTTCATCATAAAGTCTTCTAATATAATCTTTCATCAAATCAATTTCAATTTGAGAAATATCCTTGTCAGATGATAATACTTCGGCAAGCTGTTCATTAATACTTATGAGCAGCGAGCTAACTGTTTGATTTTTACTTCTTTTCATGTTGCTTCGTATTATTTTTATAAGGTTAATAATTCGAGTGTTGAAATCAATTTGTTTTTATATTTTTACAAATCGGATTTTTGAGAATTTATTGTTTTCTATAATTTCTTACACTGCGTAAAATTAGTAAAGTATTTTTTCAATTTTTACAAATGTTTTTAGAAAATTCAACAAATAATAAACAACAGCGAGGTTGGATAGAAGTAGTCTGTGGTTCAATGTTTTCTGGCAAAACTGAAGAGCTTATCAGACGATTGAAACGTGCAAAAATAGCAAAGCAAAGGGTTGAAATTTTTAAACCAGCCATTGATGTTCGCTATGATGTTCAAGATGTAGTGTCGCATGATGCCAATAAAATTCGTTCTACTCCTGTAACCAACTCATCGAATATTTTGCTTATGGCAAATAATGTTGATGTCATTGGCATTGATGAGGCTCAATTTTTTGATGATGAACTTCCCTCCGTTTGTAAACAACTTGCCGACAGTGGAATACGTGTAATTATTGCTGGTTTAGATATGGATTTCAAAGGCAATCCTTTTGGCCCCATGCCAAATTTGATGGCTCAAGCCGAATATGTTACTAAAGTTCACGCAATTTGTATGCGCTGTGGCGATTTAGCCCATGTTTCACATCGAACTGTAGTTAACGAAAAACTGGTAATGCTTGGAGAAACAGATTCTTATGAGCCTTTGTGTCGCAATTGTTTTAATGCTGCAAAATCGGAAGTTAATCCAGATAAAAACATTCAAGAAAACCCCCATAAATGATTGTAGTAGAAAATGTTATTGTGTCGGAAGATGTGGCTTTTGTTGAGTTCAATTGCGACCTTAAATCTTGCCATGGCGATTGCTGTGTGGAAGGCGATGAAGGCGCTCCATTAGAAGATTATGAAATTGGAATTATTGAAGATTATCTCGATGATATTAAACCATTTATGGTAGAGGAAGGCATAAAAATAGTTGAGAAAAATGGAACATTTGATTATGGAATGGACGGTGAATACGTAACTCCTTTGGTTAATGATAGAGAATGTGCTTTTGTATATTTTGAAAATGGAATAAGTTTTTGCGCAATTGAAAAAGCATTTTTACAGGGTAAAATTGATTTCCGTAAACCAATATCATGTCATCTTTATCCTATAAGAATTACCAAATATAAAGATTACGACGCTGTAAATTATCACCGATGGCCAGTTTGTGATGCTGCATTAATTTTAGGCCACAAAAAAGGTGAACCGCTATATATAACACTGAAAGAACCACTTATACGAAAATATGGATCTGCATGGTATCATCTTTTGCTTGCTGAAATCAAAAAAATTATAGGCTGAGTTTCGCCATTTATATAAAAAACCGTAGATAATAATTAAGCTTTTGAATTGGTGTTTTTCTTTTGTCAAACAACATTTTCTATATCTTTGCCAATATGAATTCTCTACTTTTAGAAAACGTCAAAATTGCTACCGAAAGCATAAAAAGTCATCGGCTAAGAACCATACTCACCATGCTGATTATTGCCTTTGGCATAATGGCTTTGGTGGGAATTTTAACCGCTATAGACAGCATAAAAGGCTCAATAAATGAAAATTTTCAAATGATGGGCTCCAACACTTTTTCAATTACTAACAGACAAATGATAGTTCTTGGAGAAGGCGGGCATAATTCAAAAAATTATTTGTCTATTTCTTACAATGAAGCTTTGGAATTCAAAAAAAGATTTTCTTTCCCTGGCATTTGCTCTCTAAATGCTTGGGCAAAAGGAGCTGCCACGTTAAAATATAGAGAAAAAAAGACAAATCCAAATATTGGCCTGCTTGGTATCGACAACAATTATTTGCGTACTTCGGGAATGGAAATTGAAAAGGGCAGAAATTTTACTCCGCATGAAATGACCTTTGGAAGTAACGCCCTTATCATAGGTTCTGAAATTGCCACTACTCTTTTTGGGAAAACCGATCCAGTAGGAAAAATTATTACACTTAATGCAACCAAATATAAAGTCGTCGGAGTTTTAAAAGCTAAAGGCTCTTCTATGGGCTTTGGTGGCGACAGAAATTGTTTTATTTCATTAAGCCACCTTAGGCAAAAATACTATAGACCTCAAATGAACTTTACCATAAATTATATGGTTAGCAATCAGGATATTATGAGCCCAGCTTTGGACGAAGCTCAGGGGCTTTTTAGGGTTATTCGTAGGCTTACTCTCGGCGAAGAAGATAATTTTACCATTACCAAAAGCGATAGCATTGCCCAACTTCTGATAGAAAATCTGAAATATGTAACATTGGCAGCAATAATTATTGCTTTAATTACTTTGCTTGGCGCATCGGTAGGTCTGATGAATATTATGCTCGTTTCGGTGAGTGAGCGAACCAGAGAAATTGGCGTTAGAAAAGCACTTGGAGCAAACAATAAAACCATTAAAAATCAATTTCTTATAGAGTCCGTGGTTATCACAGAACTTGGCGGAATTTTAGGAATTATTTTTGGAATTTCTCTTGGTAACCTTGTTTCACATTTTACAGGAGGTAGTTTTGTTGTTCCTTGGATTTGGATTTTAGTCTCTCTCTTTGTAAGCCTCAGTGTGGGGCTTATTAGCGGCTTATACCCAGCGGTTAAAGCGGCAAAACTCAGCCCAATAGAATCCTTAAGATTTGAGTAGTTATTTGCCTCATTCTTAATTGTTTTTTGTAACAGCAGGTCTAAAAATATTTATGTTTTACTGTGTAAAAATCAAATAGTATGAACGAAATACATCAAATTCTAAAGCTTCAAGACGAATTTTTTAAGAGCAACAAATCAAAAAATTTAGACTTCAGAATAAGCCAACTAAAAAAACTGAAAACTCTTTTAAAAACAAATGAAAAATCGCTTTTTAAGGCTATTTTTATGGATTTTCGTAAGTCAGAATTTGAAACTTATGAAACAGAATTAGCAGTACTTTATGGCGAAATAAATACTGCTATTAAGAAAATCAAAACTTGGTCAAAGCCCAAGAAAGTTAAAACCAATTTGGCGAATTTTCCAGGGCGCAGTTATATATTTCTGGAACCCTATGGTAACACTCTTGTTATTGGTGCATGGAATTATCCCTTCTTGCTAAGTCTCTCTCCCTTAGTGTCTGCAATTGCAGCTGGCAATACGGTTATTCTAAAACCTTCCGAAATATCCATAAATTCTTCTCATGTAATGGCAAACTTACTAAATGAAACTTTTGCAGCAGAATATATTCATGTTTTTGAGGGCGGTGTGGAAATTAGTACGGCTTTGCTCGACGAGAGATGGAATTATATTTTCTTTACTGGAAGCCCACAAGTTGGGAAAATAGTATATCAAGCGGCAGCTAAAAATATTACTCCTGTAACTCTTGAATTGGGAGGGAAAAGCCCAGCTATAGTTTTTGAAGATGCTAATTTGAAAATGGCGGCAAAACGAATATGCTGGGGCAAATTTCTTAATGCTGGCCAAACTTGTATAGCGCCTGATTATTTGCTTGTTAGCACAAAAATTAAAGACAATTTTTTGGAATTATTAATTTCAGAAATCAAAAATAATTATGGTGAAAATCCCTCAAAAAGTGATGCTTTCACCTCAATCATCAATAATAAAAATTTTGAAAGATTGAGACTTCTATTGAATAGTGGAAATATATTTTATGGGGGAAATATTGATAAAGATGACTCATTTATTGCGCCAACAATTATTTGTCCAACAACTTTCGACGATGAAATTATGCAACAAGAAATATTTGGTCCGCTGCTGCCAATAATCGAATTTGAGTCAGAGGAAGACTTTATTCCAATATTAAAAGACAGAGAAAAACCTTTGGCTCTTTATGTTTTTACAAATTTGAAAACCAAATATCAAAAGATAATTGATGAGCTTAGCTTCGGAGGAGGTGTAATTAATGACACGGTTGTTCATTTTGCAAATCCCATGCTACCATTTGGCGGTGTTGGAAATAGCGGTATTGGCTCCTATCATGGAGTTGATGGATTTAAAACTTTTAGTCATAAAAAAAGTATTTTAAAAAAGGGCAGATGGTTTGACCCTTTTGTCAAATATCCACCTTATTCTGATTTTAAGAAAAAGCTTCTTTCGTGGATTTTGGAATAATATTACAATTTATGCCAATAAATTAACGCATTCCATAAGCCCAGAAATCAGATAAACTCTATTAGTTCCCCTCTCCACACATTTATGTCTTGTTCTAATTTTTTCGCCTTTAATAAACTGGCGTCCGCCTTGTACAATAAAGACATCTCCCACCTTTAAATCATCGATAAACGTTGGTTTAATTTTGCTTACATTATAATTTCTAAGCAGTTTTTCCAAATTCAAATCTGCGGAAGCGGAGGCTTTGGGATTCTTTAGATGATGAGCTATTTCCCTTTCTAAATCATCGGGAAAGATTCTATTGTTTAGAAAAACCAACATTCTTTTTCGGTACTCATCTTTCCATTCTATACCATGAGGTTTTACTTTTCGACCATAAATTTTATAAATATGAGCATGTGCAATTTCATGAACAATGGTTATAAGAAAAGCATAAGGGTTAAGGCTAACATTGACAGAAATAGCAGCTTTTTCACCTGGTTTTCTTGGAGATCTAAAGTCGCCAAGTTTGGTTTTGCGATTTTTCCAAAGTGTGATTCTTAACGCCAGATTAACCATCCATTTTGCAATAATATCGGCAGTTTGTGGGGGCAAATATATTTTTAGGTTTTCGCTATAATCTTTTTCATTCATAGGAAACTGTCTTTTGCTGTTGTAAACCAAAAGACCCACACCCACAATCTTTTTTTGGACGCTTTTTATGAGGTAAATATCCTTTTTTGGAACATGAAGATTCCAATAATGATGTGAATATCACCGATATAAAAACATAAAACAATATTTTTCTCATTATATATATTAGTCTTGATAGCTGGCAAAATTATTAAAAAAAATCTAACAAATAGATAAATCATTATTAAAATAGCTATAAATAAAGAGACCCCTGAAGGGCTTCAGGGGTCTTTTCAAGCAAATGACAAACAAATTAACCTATAAATTTTTGGCGGGATTTGGGAAACTATTACACAATTTGATAAGATCGTTTTAAAATATGTTGGGTGTTTTCCCAGCGAATTCAATTAATATTGACGCTAAAGTATAGCATGCTCGAATGGATGTCAAAAAAAAATCCATTAAATTATATAAATAGCAGTTTAAGTGATGTTTAGACTTTAATACAGAGATGAATTAGAAGTTCAATTTCTGTTTTTTCCAGTTTATGGAAAGAGTTTAGTGTTTTATTTTTCTAATTATTCTTGTATGATTTCTTGATATTCCATAAGATAATGTTCGATATTAGCTTCAAAAAAGCTCTCTCCAACAGCAACAAAGCCAAATTTTTTGTAATAACCAACTACTTGAATTTGAGCATTTAAATAAATATGCTTGTTCAATTTTTTTGCATCTTTTATCACAAATTCTAATAAATCGTTGCCAAGGCCTAAACCTCTAAATTCTTTGAGCATAGCAAATCTTTCCAGCTTAACTCCTTTTTCAGTAATTCTGTAACGTGCTGTTGCTACGGCGTTTTCATTATAAAAAAGTAAAAAATGCTTGGATTCATCTTCATTTTCAATTTCAAGTTCTAAATTCACATTTTGCTCTTCAACAAATACTTTTTTCCTGATTTCCAAGGCTTTAGCATGGTGGAAAATATCATCTATTCCAAAAGTAATTATTTTACTCATTTTCAGCTTTTTTTAGATACACAAAAAAAGATGTTCCTTTTCCTATCTCAGTTTCAAATTCAATTCTTCCATTATTGTTTGAAATAATGTTTTTTACCATAGCGAGACCTAAACCCATTCCACCACTTTTGGTAGTGAAATTTGGTATAAAGATTTTGTCAATTTCGTCCTCTGAAATTCCAATACCATAATCACTAATAATGGTTTTCCAATTTTCGTTTTCATCAATTATTTTAATGTTAATCTTTGCTTTTTCATTAAAGTTATACGATTGTATTGCATTCTTTATCAGATTATTATATACTCTAATCATTTGGTTTTTGTCTGCGTTAACCCAGTATTTTTGAGGCAATTCATCAATATTTATTTCGACGTTTTCTAAGTCTTGAAATATTTTGGCAGAAGATTCCAAAGCCTCTTTCAAATCAAAGATTTCTAAATGGTTTGTTGGCATTTTTGCAAAATCTGAAAAAGCTGTGGCAATATCAGCCAAGGTGTCGATTTGTTCTATCAAAGTACGGCTCAGTTTACGCAACCTGTCTTCCCAATCTACTGCGCCATCATCTATTGCTTTCATAAGATATTGAAGGCTCAGTTTCATAGGAGTTAATGGATTTTTAATTTCGTGAGCAACTTGTTGTGCCATTTGCTGCCATGCACTTTCTCGCTCCGATTTTGCAAGCAATTCGGCGCTAACAGCAAGCTTATCAACCATTTTGTTATATTGCTCAATTAAGTCTCCAATTTCATCATTTTTATTCCAATTTATGTAATCATTTTGTTTTCCAACTCTTATTTTTTGCATCTTTTCTTTTATCATTTTTAATGGTCTTATAATATAACTTGATAAAAGTATTATGGCTAAAATAGAGAAGAAAATAATAAAAATATAGGCATTAATAAGCGTCATTATAAAGCTTGAAACCTCTTGGCTAAGCTTATCTTGTTGTGCAAAATATGGAATATTCAAATATGCAACCACTCTATTATTTGCATCATGAAATGGCATATATGCCGAAAAATAATCAAGTTTTCCTATATTTTCTGCCTGAACTATATAGATTTCTTTTTTCTTGTCGAGGAAATAAAGCGCATCTGGTGAAATTTTATTAGATAATAAATTATAAGCAAAAAGCTCTGGTCTGGTAGTCGTTAGTAGCTCTCCATCAAGGCTATACAAATTAATATCGACACTAAAAACAATTGCAAATTTGCTTGATAACTCATTTAAATAATCGCGCATGTTTGTATTTTCAGTAACTGTATTTGCTAATTTATGTTCAAATTCCGTTTGAAGTGAAATTGCAGTAGATTTTATGGTTTTCAAATCTTTGTCGGAATTTAATCCTTTAATATAAAATATTGAAATCCATGTTATTAATATTATTGAAATTCCAATAAGTACTATAAAACTAACTTGAAGCCTGAATGAAAAACTTTGAGAAATTTTCCAAAATATGAAGTCTTTATTAAACTGAATTAAAAGAATAAAAGTAAGTATTAATATCAAGGTAAAAAGGTAGGCAAAAGGTGCAATTTGACTTAATAAAGAAACGTTTGGCTTGCTTAAAATAAAAACTTCTTTTTTGTTCAATTTATAAAAAAGATGATTGTCTCCATTTTGATTTATAAATATCAAATCATCTATTTTTATGGTATCTACGATAACAGATTTATATTCATAATTTCCATAAGATTCTGCTAATGTATCATTTACGTATTTTGCTAATGAATAGTTTCTAAGCCTTTCGAATGGGTCTAAACCCGAGGGACTAAGAAGTTTTGTAAAACCCTTTCTCTTAATTTTGGAATTAATTTCTACATAAAAAGTGTAATTAATTTCTTTTGATTTTTTGAATTTTAATATTCCCAAATAATTTATTTGACCAGTTCCATATTCCATTCTGTATAGGTTATTGTTAGATGTAATGGAACCCAGAGATAATAGGCTTTGATAAAAGAAATCGGCACAGTTTATCTCCTGATTTTTTGGTTTTATAAGTAAGTTTGTCTTCTGATCGCAAAGAGTTATTTGAAAATCGTATTTTGACCAATGGCTATTCTGCTTAAAATATTTTAATAATATATAATCTGTAATTTCACTATTGGTTTCTTTCTGTTCATGAATAATTTTTTTTAAAGTGCTATCATTATATATTTTAGCTTCGATATTAGAAAATAAATATTCGGCTTCAGGATCTTGATTGATGGCTAATGTTTGAATTAAAGATTCTCGTCTATTCTGCTCTTTAATTGTATTAATTTCTACAAGATTATAATTAATTATAAACGAAATAATTATAACAATGATGATAAAAAAACTTGCTGAGTTAAAAATTTTCCACTTAAGTTTAGGTATATATAAAACAAAAATTACTAATAATAACAGCACATTAATAAAACTGTTGCCGCCAGAACTCAAAATCCAATAAACAAATGCTAAATTAATAATTAAGAAAAAATAGAAAAATAGCTTATTCTTTATGTATAAATCCTTGATTTTATTAAATATAAAATTGCTTAAAACAATAAAATTAATGGCTAAAATTATTAAACTCAAAAGCCCAAAAAGCCCAATAATGCCAAGAGATGTTATATTTGTTAAATCAATATCGGGCGAAGTATTAATTACGGCTATTCTCAAAGTACCAATTAGCCAAATGAATAAAAGTGATTCTAAAAAAATTGCCAAATACGGGTATAAATGTCCAATTTTGTTGTGTTTATTATTACTTGACTTCTCTATTTCAATTTCAACCATAATTAAAATGAATAGTGACCAAAGTAAAGTCAAAAGCGAACCAATTGAAGTAATAGCTTGAGTGTAGGCAAATGACGAAGGCAAAAAAACCTCAGATTCTCGTAAAAATGATAAAGAATTGGAGTAAATAACCAGTATATAATAAACCAGAATAATGCTATAAATAATAATTCTCTGAACTATTGGAGAAATATTCTTCTCCTTAAAAACAATAATTAAATACGAAATAAAATATATAACTGCAAGTAGAAGAGTTATATACATAATAATAATGCTCGCATCGGAAGGCTCAACTTTATTGAAAGTTAGATATGCAATGGTTTTTTTTGAGGAATTAAAAAGTGAATATTTGGTCTTGCTTTTCGAAATTTCAACACCTTTTGGCAGTTTTACTTTATCCACAAAATCATTTTCTAAATATTCGTTCTCCAGAGAGTAATTGTCTTTTATTTTATAAAGAAAGATTGTCTTTGTTCCATCTTTAATGGTTACTTTTTTGATAAAAATTCCGAAAGAATTATAGTCAATTGAAATTTCATTATTCTTTTGCGTTGAAGAATTATTCTGAGGAAATTTATTAGTGTTCCAAAAAAACAAAGAATCATTCTTATATTTGAGCAAAATAAAATTTTTGTCTGCTAAAAGATTAGTCTTGCTATTTATGTCATCAATATTTCTTAAGGGAAATTTTTCGAATTTTATTTCAACAGAATTTATAAGTTTTTGAAGTTTTGCTTGATAAAACTTTTTGCTTATGGAAAAATTAATAATGGAAATATATAGAATGAAAAACAGAAAGAGAAAAGCTGAAATCCATAATTTTATTTTTTTTAAAAATAACGCCTTCATATTTTTGTTTTCAAGTTCATAGAAACAAAAATAGTTGAAAATACGAGATAAGACAAAAAATGTGGGCTATAATAAGCCCATTTTAGGATATTTTTTCATAACATGTTGTAAAATAGATATTTATTTGTTATAAAATTTGACCTCATTAGCCGCCTTATAAAAGACTTTCGGACATCATTTAGGGGGTTTTATTAAAATTGCATCTTAGGCGCTAAAATCATTTAAAATTAAACGAAAAATATTTTTATGTGGTTTCACGTGAAATTATGACCGATTTAGATAAATTAGCAAAACGGAAACATCTGCTGGAGAAACTCCACTAATTCTTGAAGCTTGTCCGATAGTTTCTGGAAGTTGTTTCGATAATTTTTCTCGGGCTTCCCATGATAATGCTTGAATATTATTATAAGCAAAATCTTTATCCAATTTTATATATTCGTATTTTAAAATTCTCTCGGCATTAATCTGCTCCTTTTCAATATAAGATTTATATTTGACGGCAATATCGGTTTCTTCAATTATCTCCTCATTATCGGCATCAATGCTATTAACAAACTGTTTTAAATCGGGTACATTATCAATTAAGCCTTTTAAACTTATTTGCGGTCTTAGCAAAACCGTTGATATTTTTACTTTTTGTTTGAGAATATTGGAGCTTGAATTTTCCAAATAATTATCTAAAATATCAGGAGAAACACTCTGAGAGTTTAAAAAATCAGTAATTAAGGCTACCTTTTTATACTTGTTATCTGTTCTTTTTAAACTTTCTTGAGTAGCCAATCCTATAGCAAAAGATAAAGGAGTAAGTCGTAAGTCAGCATTATCTTGTCGGAGCAAAGTTCGAAATTCTGCTCTTGAAGTGAACATTCTATAAGGTTCTTCAGTACCTTTTGTTATCAAATCGTCGATTAGAACACCAATATATGCCTGTGATCTTTTCAAAACAAATTCCTCTTTTTCGCGAATTTTTAAAGAAGCATTAATACCAGCCATTATTCCTTGAGCAGCCGCTTCTTCGTATCCGGTGGTTCCATTTATTTGTCCAGCAAAATATAGATTATCAAAAAGTTTTGTTTCAAGAGAATATTTTAATTGAGTTGGTGGAAAAAAGTCATATTCAATGGCATATCCGGGACGGAATATTTTTGCCTTTTCGAATCCTGGGACTAATCTTAATGCTTTAAATTGAACATCTTCGGGAAGACTCGAGGAAAAGCCATTCACATAAATTTCATGAGTATCCCAACCTTCAGGCTCAATAAAGAGTTGATGTCTTGTTTTATCACTAAATCTTTCGATTTTATCTTCAATAGAGGGACAATATCGTGGACCAACTCCTTTGATTCTGCCCACAAATAACGGACTTTTATCAAAGCCAGTTTTTAGAGCTTCGTGAACATTTTCATTAGTATAAGTCAGGTAACAACTGCGTTGAGACTTCAATGGTTTTGTATCTGAGAATGAGAATTTCTTTGGGTTTTCATCTCCTTTTTGCTCAATCATTTTATCAAAATCCAGACTTCTACCATCAACTCTAACGGGCGTTCCTGTCTTCATTCTTCGCGATTCAAAACCCAATTCTATAAGTTGTTCGGTGATTCCTGTTGACGCTTTTTCTCCTATTCGTCCTCCAACAAAGTTCTTTTCACCAATAAAAATCTTACCATTTAAGAAAGTTCCATTTGTTAATATTACAGCTTTTGAAAAAATATCAATTCCCATTCTTGTTTTAACGCCAGAAATTTTATTGTTTTTAATAATTAACCCAACAACCATATCTTCCCAAAAGTCAACATTAGGAATCTTTTCTAACTGATTTAGCCACTCATAACTATAAAGTCTTCTGTCGCATTGAGCTCGTGGACTCCACATTGCAGGGCCTTTTGATATATTGAGCATTCGAAATTGAATCATAGTTTTGTCTGTAATTATTCCAGAAAGACCACCTAAAGCATCAATTTCTCGCACAAGTTGACCTTTGGCAATGCCACCCATTGCAGGATTGCAAGACATCTGACCAATAGAAATTCTACTTAATGTAATTAATAAAACTCTGGAGCCCAATTTAGCAGCTGCTGCAGCGGCTTCACCGCCTGCATGACCTCCTCCAACAACAATTATATCATATTTTTCAAACATATTCTTGGTTCCACGTGAAACACTGTCAATTGATTTATTTAAAAATATTCTGTCTAACTTCGATTTTAAACTCCCCTATTTACTAATTAAATATTTTAACTAATTGTAATAAAACAAATTGGGTAAATAGAAATGGAGAATATTGCTAAATATTATTCCTATAAATGAATATTTTCAGGCAGCAAAGATAAATAATAATCTTCCTTAGAAGTCATAATTGATTTGTCAGTTTTATTCTTGTCATTGTAGCCTAGCAAATGTAAAAGGCCGTGAATCATCACTCTGTGAATTTCATGAGAAATAGCAACTTTAAATTCATGAGAATTATCTTTACAACGATCATAGCTAATAAATATATCCGATTTAATTCCTCCTTCAATTTCATAAGGAAAAGTTATTACATCTGTCAGGCTATCATGATTTAAATATTCGATATTGATTTTATGAAGATAATCATCGGAACAAAAAATATAGGATAATTCAATAATCTGATTGCCTTCTTTAGTAGCTGCCGAATTGAGCCATGTAGAAATTATGCGTTTCTTTTTTAATACAAATTTTGTGTCCTGCGAATAAAAATGTATTGGCATTAATTCAAATATTTTTTATCTTCAATCATGTTTCCACTATAATAGGAAAGTAAAATTTCTACTCGTGTAGAAGCAAGTTCTTGATTAATACTTGCGATGGCAAATTGTATAATAATTTTGTTTTCTTCAATAGTAATGCTGTCTGCAAGTTTACTAATTATCAGAAACCAATTAAATTCTTCTTTCTCCCATATCAAATTATTTTGGCTGCGAATTGAGTTAATTTCTTCAATAATCTGTGTGCTTTTAGGTTCTATTCGAAATACAAGTCCTTCAGAATCATTGTAAAAACTAATATCCAATAGGTCAAATCCTGTAGAATTTAACCTAAGACATTCTTCGAATACCGTTGATAGACTAACTATTATGTTTCCGAAATAGTTACTATAAATTCCAAGTTCGTCGCAAATACTTTCGACGAAAGATTCAATTTTGTATATTTCACCAGCGTTGCTGCTTAAAGAAATATTATGATTAATCGTGTTCATGCAATCATGAATTTAACATTTTGCTTTGCAAAATTTTATTATTAATTATTAAAAAAATTCTCAACCATATTTCTATAAAACGGTTTCAAATTAGGAGGAATAGATTTTAACAATTCTAAATCCTCTGACGGACGCTCCTTATACTTAATTATTGCATTTTTGTTACCATTATTTTTATCTTTTCCACTCTTCGATTCTCTTTCTTCCTTTTCGTCTCTTTCAAAATCGGATTTTTCTGATTCAAGTAGGCGTGTCAGAATTTCTTTTTGGCGTTTTAAACTCTCAGCTGTAAGTATTTTATTTACCAAATCAGTTTCATTTTTTTCCATTTCCTTTCCCAATTTTCCCATTTCTTTGGCTTCTTCACCCCTACCTTCTTTACCTAATTTTTCTTTATACTCTTGTAATTTTTTTCTTATTGCTTCTTGCTGGGCCGCCATTTTTGCAAATTCTTCACTCATTTTTTCCCCAGAGGCATTTCCTTTCCCATCATTTTCACCTTTTTTTCCTTGTTTATCCAACTTGCTTTTCATCTCTTCCATTTGTTTCTGCAAATCTTCTTGCATTTGTCTCATCGATTTGCTCCCATTTCCTGAACCAGGTTTCGGCTTTTTGCATGCTCCTTTTCCACTTTTTTTATTCTGCTGTTTTTGCATATCATCTAAAACCTCATTAAGCATCAACGACAAATTGTTAACAGACGTCATAATATATTGCTGATCAAGAACAGCGGAATTGAACTGATTTTTTGATGTTGGTCCAATAGTATTAAGCTCTTTTAGGGCTAAAAATGTTTTATTTGAATAAGTATTCACTTTTGCTATCTCTTTGCTTATAAACGGAGATATAGAAGGATTTCTTTTTGCTAATTTTGTCAATGAATCGGCCACCATTTCTATATCATTTGAAATTCGCTTTTGATTATCAACAAATTTTGGAAATTTTGGGTCTTGGCTTGAAGTACGATTTACTTCATACATTAAAGCTTCTTGATTAAATGAAATTTCAATAAAATTTTGTAGGATGTTTTTTAGGTTTTGCATGTCCTCCGAATTAGACTCGCTTTCCATAGAGGCCTGAATATCTTTAAGTTGAGATTCTAAATCTTTCATTTTGTCTGAAGCAGACTTTTGTTTTTGAGAGGCAGACTTGCTATTCCCTTTGGAAAGATTATCGCTACTTTTTCCCATTTCTTTGGAAATATCATTTTCTTTAACTTCTGTGTTCTCGAGTTTATTTGGGTTTTCAAGCTCGGAATTATTATCTCTCACTTCTTTCATCATCTCTTTAAACTTATCAAACTCTTTGTTTAAGCTATCTTGGAACAATTTATTTTTTGCATTATTGGTGCTTTTTGAATCAGATTTATTCGCTAGGTCTTCTTGTTTTTTCTGAATTTCTTCAATTTTATCAATGGATTGCTGTAATTGTTGGTCCAATTTCAATTGCTTCATAATCTCCAAATCTCTTTCAAGCTGATCTTTTAAATATTCCGAATCCATTTTAAACTTATCAAGAGCGTTTTGAACCTTTTCCTTTTCTGCATTATTCTCAAGCATCTTTTTCATCTCTTCAATAAGTTGCTTCATTTCTGGAGTTATGAGTTCATCAAAAAGCTTATCCAATTCCTCCTTCTTCTTCATAATATCTTCATCGAGTTTTAGAGATTCTTTATCGCGAAGATTATCAAGTTTGTTTTTATTTATATCCTCTTCAATTTCCTTTTGTAATTTCTCGTACTTGTTTACAGCTTCCTTAATCTCTTGTTTATCTTGCCATGAAAGAGTTTTTTGTCCTTTTAATTTACTACTAATCTTTTCTAATTTGTTTGTCAAGTCTTTGGCTTGTTTCATATTAGAGCTAATTGATTTCTGTGTTTCCTCCTCTCTTTTATCAGATTCTTCAATTTGTTGGTCTTTCGTCTTAGTGCTAATAATTTGAATTTCAGAACTACTTCTTTTAGGACCATTAATTCCGTCATTATCATGAACCACAAATGAATATTCAATAGAACTGCCGGGCAAATAATTTAATCTATTTACATCAAAATAATAAAAAAACTCTTGACTTTGCTGGTTATTATCTATTGATATTCTGATATTTACACTTGTATCTTGATTTCTTAAATTTTTAAATTTTGCATTAAAAAATAGATTGCTAAACCCATAATCATCTCTAATAAATCCTTTAAAATATCTAATATTTTCATAAATACTATCCTTTTGCTCATCGATTTTAATTCGCGGAAATTCATCTTTAATTACCGCTATATAATAATCTAAAGTATCAAAATAATTAATTTCACTATTCTTTGGAATTAATTGATATTCCACATTGTTCCTAATTTTATTTGCTAAGAACATATAATTACCGGCAGATTTTTGTGAAAGCACTTGATGTGTTTTTTTATTGACAATAATGTCTATAGAGCTCACATCACTTGTATTTATGTTCCATTTGAATGATGTACCTTCTGGAACAGAAATATCAGATACGTTGTCGAATATTTCACTTGCTTTGTGAAGATATTTAGGAAATTCGGCAATAATTTTTATTTTAGTAATTACTGGTGAATGCAGTAAATTTAGCTCATAATTTTGACTAAAATACTTGTCGCCAACAAAGTAAAATAATTTATTCTTTTTCACATGCTTCAACATAAAAGAAAACTCCGTATTGTTTTCCTTCTGCATCAAATATTCAAAGCCATCAATATTAATTTGTAATTCCTCAGGAACTGTTTTTCCATCAATCCTCAACCGTATCATAAAATCTTTATTCTCTTCTACTTTTAGATTTTTATTTAAAAGCACGAATTTAAAAGGGGCGTCAGGGACAAAAGTGCTGTCAAAATTAATTAATCTTTTGGTGGAGTTAATAATTACAGATGGTGCTGATATAAGTAGAATTATCAAAACCATGAGAGGTGGAATAACGAATTTAATATATTTTCGGTTCAAAGAAAAATCTATTGCCAATTTAAATCTAAAGGGACTTAATTTTAGAGCTTTTTGCTCAATTGAAGCATTTAACAGCTCTATATTAAAATTTTGCTCGTTCGTTTTTAAGTGATATAACTGCAATGTATTCAATAGTTTGTCATTGATTTCTGGGAAGTGTTTACCAATAATTACTGCAGCTTTTTCATGAGTTATCCCAGAAATAATTCCGAGCAATCGCAAAAGTGGAATTGCAATAAAATATGAAAAAGACAAGAGAGATATGGTGATATATAGAGTGGTTACAAATATTCTCCAACCCTTATTAAAGTAAAAAAAATATTCTGCTATGTCGAAGGCAAGAAAGAAAAATAGAATAATGGCAAACGTATATAATAATCCCCTAATCAGCTGATTATAATAATGCTTCTTGATGAATGCATTTAAATTGTCGATTAATTTTGAATATTGGTTTTGCATAGAATGGCAAAATTACATTTTTACCAAGCAGATATTACTTAATTCTTCTTAATTGATGTCTTAAACTTATAATATTAATCAGAAAAATTAATGAAGTAATAATCAATCCAACAAAAAGATTATAAATTAAATTGGGGCTTGCAAATGAGAAACCCGCAGATGCAAAATACTCTATTATATATTGATTTGAAACCATAATTAATATATAGGCGAATATATTTAGCAAAACTAATATTGCTAAAATCACAACCAAATAATACCTCAAAAGTTGTCTAAAACTATATCCAATATTATACAAAAGACTTATTTCATTGCTAGATTTTGCTATTAAAAGATGGAAACTTAAAATAAACAAAAGTAGGGATAATGTAGTGATTATCAAACCTATGCTAATTGCAAGTCCAAATAATAAGTTCAAGAACAAAGTGGTTTTACTGTTCTTTATTCTCTCTTTATTAGTTTCGTAGTTTTTGGCGCTAAGATATTTAAAAATCTTAGGATCCGATGGATTATTAGTTTCAATGAGAAGCATTGACGTTCGCAAAGAGATTGCTGAATTTCCAAATTCCTTATTCGCCCAATTCATAAAATCCAAAGGAACTAAAATTGAATTTAATTTATCGGTAAGTCCAATGATTCGGGCTTTAAATACTTTTTTCTTTCCGTTGCCTTCTATAGCAACGTTGAAAGCAACTTTACCGATTATTTTATCTGAAATTTGTGGCAAACCTTGGCTCTGAGCAAATCCAAAATTGTAAAGTTTCAAATAATCTCCAGGAAAAATAATTGGTATTTCGTCCTTATGCTCATTCCAATTCCAACGCGAATCGGAAACGTCAATAAAATTATCTGGTATTGCCTGAAAAAACAACTCAGTATAAAATGAGGGAATATTTTGAGATTGATTTGAATATGCTCCAATTTTGAAAGTGTTGGAAACAAAGGCTGACGATTTTTCAACAAATGGCTGACTATTAATATCTTGTAATTCCTCTTTGGTAAAATCTGTAGATGAAAATTTAATGGTGTTCAATATCGAAACCTTTTTATTGATAACAATATAATCTTTGGAAAACAAATTGTCATCTCTATCAATTGCGCCAGTAACAATAAAATAAACATTGAAGGAAATGAGTACTATAAAATATCCCATCAAAAGGCCAAAAAATGACATTATAATTGAGGTCTTTTTATTTTTGCTCCAAATTAATTTAACGACCGATTTTTGCATTTTTTTACATTCTTATACTTAGGAGTTTACAATCAAAATTTATCATTTTAAGGCTTGTAATTATCAAGCTCGCATTTTCATGTTCCACTCTTTTTGAAATGAGATTCATAGCAATATTTGCGTTTTCTTCATCTAAATGACTAAATGGTTCGTCGAGCAAAATAATTTCAAAAGGCTGACACAAAGCTCTTACAATTGCAACCCTTTGCTTCTGTCCATAAGAAATCTCTTCTACTTTCTTTTTAGCAAGTTCTCCAACATGAAGAACATCAAGCATATTTGTGATTTCCTCTTTACTTACATGATTTGTGAGTTTGTTTTTCAACTGAATATTTTCCATAACACTTAATCCGTTAAACAAATTCAATCCTTGAAAAACCATTGACATTTTCCCTCGCTTCATATCAAGCCAATCATTATATTTCAAATCCTTAATATTTCGATTATCAATCATGATTTCTCCAAAATAATCTGTTCTAAGACCATAAATAAATGATAATAATGAGGTCTTTCCTTTGCCAGAGGCAGAATACACAAGATAATTGTTTCCACTTAGGAACTCTTGTTTTTCGGCATGCCAAATTTCTGAATTTAAATTTTGCAAATCGCTTAATGGCTCAGGCACTAACTTTTCAACGCGTATGTTCATATTAAATTTCTAATTCATTATAGCTTCTATATTTTCGTCGAAGCTATTAATTAAGACCTCTAAACTGTTTGTTTTATTATCTTTTAGCCAAAGTACAATCTGTGATTCTTTGGATGATTTGCTAATAAACTCCAGCTTATTGTAAATTCCAAGAGATTTTATTAATACATCACTCAAGTCATCGCCAATTTGAGATTTGAAGTATTGAACTACTTCTGGTGGATAATTATCCAGATTCAAATCTATAAATGCATAGCTTGATGCGCTTTCTAGAGTCTTACCTATATTACTATTTTTCAGATTATTATCATCAGTTTTTTTGTTGGCAATTTTCTCAATCAAAATTTTATCATTTGTATAAATAAACTTTGTGCCATAAAGCCCAAAATATCCTGTCATTGAACCTGCATTTAAAGAATAAAAATCGCCTGTTTTTTTAACCATTCCTTCCAAGTTTTTAATAACAACATTTATAAATTTGTCACTATTTAATGTGGCTCCAATGGTGTAATATAATATTGGCGATTTCACTTTCTTAGTATAATTTTTAATATCGCCTTTGCTTTTTGCCATCTCATAAGCCATATAATCAGTTACTTCCACATCTTCCAAACCGATTCCATGAATATTAAAAGTTAGCTCGCCAGAAAATTCATTAAGAGCTTCCTTTAAAGTCATGCCGGTCATAGATTCTACTTGAGTATCTAACTGTTGCATATCTTGCTGATTTTGATTCATAGCGCTGCTAACCATCTGATAAAGAGCCATAAAATCTATAGCAGTAGATAAGTTAGCATAAGATTTTATAGGTAATACAGAAATTAAATCTGTATTAAATTTATCTTTCATTATTTTATTTTTGCCAAAAAACGACTCAAGTTCTTTGCTCATATCTACTTTGAAATCGAATACAAGTTTGCCATTTTGAAAATCGGCAAAAACTTTCATTACAGTTCCTGTCATATCATAAGGCACTTTATTTTGAACTATCATCTTTTGCATTGGAGGCAAATTATCCATAAATGCAGCATAATCTATCCAAAGACTTATATCCTTTTGATCTTTCAAAAATTTTGAAAAATTTTTATTTTCATTAATCGACATTTTAGGTTTCTGCTCCAGAAGTATTTTGCCTTCAGCCAAATAAGCTTCTTTTGTCATTTCTTTATTCGATGCTATTATAAAAAGTAATTTCGATTTATCCCATATAAGTATCGGACTATTTTGATCTTCGAGTTTGAAGTATGAATAATCTCCATCAGATTCGATTTTCAATTTATTTCCATTGGTTTTGTTCACCTTTTCAACCATCTCAGCAAATTTGCTTTTGTCCAAAAGACTGAATGTAAATACCATATAATTAGACGCTTCCTTTTTGTAAGAATAAAAAATATAGTCGCTATTGAAATCGATTCCACTTTCTTTGGAATTATTGAAAATAGGGTCCAAAATTGTAAAATTCGCAAGTTCGTCGCCAGTCAAATTTTCTTTTATTTTCTTATAAGCATTGGTGCTTGCAAAATTTTCTATGCCCGATTTCTTTGATAAAGTCTTTCCATTAAACACAGCCACTATTGTGGCATTTTTAGGAATAACGTTGTATAAATTGCCTGATTTTGAGCAAGATGCTACACTAATAATCATTAAAGCAAAGAAGGATAATTTTAGTAAATTAAAAATTTTTTTCATATAAATCTGATTTTAAAATGTTTGAATTTCGATTTGACTTAATATTTGAAGCAAAGCTACATAATATTGATAACAAAAAACTTATGATTATTGATTTAATACTAACCAACGTCCATTATTGAATTCCATTGTGTGCTGAATGCCAAAATCAGTAAGATATTTTATACCATTTTCATAAGCCAGCGCGACTTCATCTGGTGAATGCGCGTCGGTGCTAACTACAAAATCAATTTTCTTT
Source organism: Bacteroidetes bacterium CG2_30_33_31 (assembly GCA_001872625.1). Classification (GTDB taxonomy): domain Bacteria; phylum Bacteroidota; class Bacteroidia; order Bacteroidales; family UBA1556; genus UBA6267. The sequence goes on along the minus strand of MNXP01000029.1, from coordinate 45,547 downwards.
TTTTTGCAAAGAGGAAGAAATTTTCTGTCGAGAAAAGATGTGTGCCATTTTCCTTTGTAAATCCCTCGCATATTAAGTTCTAAAATGCTTTTATTTGCTGCCACAACATCTAAGATATTACTAATTTCATTTAAATACCACGGCGGATATTCGCCATTTACCAAAATTAAATCGGAGGCATTCATAATGATTTTGTCGATATGTCCAATAATATCAGGCTTTTGCGAAGTTATCATTTGAGCAGTTTGAGCAAAATATGATTTTACTGCATACTCTACATCACCACCAAAGAACAACTTAAGATTTTTTATAAAAGCTTCTTTTGAACCGTCAATAAATAGCAATTCCTTTGACTTAGGATTTATCACATAATGAATTGAGCCAATTATATAATCGAGTTCATAATTTTCTCTAAAAAAATCAAACTCTTTTATAAATTCTGGTGCAAAATCAATCTCTAAGGCTTTAAAAATTGAAATTTCATTTGAGTATTTTGCCTTCAAATAATCAATATCGGAGCAATAATTGTTTAATTTTTCGTAAGAAATGCTCCATTTGTTAAAAAAATTAAATGGCGCATGGCTTGAGAATCCAAAGGCTTTAAAGTTTTGATATACTGCGCTTTGTATATATTTTTCTGGCGATTCAATTCCATCGCAATAAAAATTATGATTATGGTAACCAAGTATTTGCATATTATTATCGTCTATAAAATAATGTTGCCAATAGTAAATGATTAATATAAATATAACAATTAAATATTAAAGCCATGGTTCAAAAAATCAAACAATACTATCTGTATATAATTTATGCAGCTGCTATGGCGATTGTTGCAATACTTACAATATTAGCAAATAGGTAATAGCAGACGTAGTAGAAACAGAAAAATTTAAGGGAGCAAACAAACGCTCCCTTTTTTTTATTACTTCTTCTTAAAGTTAATTTTAACCTCGTTGCCCACTACATACATAACTGGTACTAAAATCAATGTTAGAAAGGTAGCGAAAGTAAGTCCGAAAATTACCGTCCACGACATATTTCCCCAGAAGTCGGCATTTTCTCCTCCAATATAAAAATTGGGTTTAAATTTAGTTAGCATATCACCGAGACTAATATTCATACCAATTGCCATAGGAACTAATCCTAAAACTGTGGTTATTGCAGTTAGCAATACTGGGCGAAGTCTTGTCTTTCCAGCAATAACAACACATTCAATGGTATCTTCAATGGTGAGGTCGTCTTCTTTATCCAAACCAAGATCTTTTCTTTTTCTATCTTTCAGTAGGTCTGTAAAGTCTATCAACACAATAGCATTATTCACTACCACTCCAGCAAGTGAAATTATTCCAATTCCAGTCATAATTATAATAAAATCCATGTGGAAAGTTGCCAATCCACCAAAAACTCCAATGGTACTAAAAAGCACGCTAACCATAATTATAAAAGGTTTAACAAAAGAATTAAATTGTGCCACAAGAATCAAAAATATAAGGGAAATAGCTATTGTAAGAGCCCTAATTAGAAAAGTTGATGCTTCGTTTTGGTCTTGTTGTTCGCCAGTAAATTTGGCAGTATAACCCTCTGGCAAATTGAATCCTGTTAAAAAAACTTTAAGTTTTTCGTTAATATTATTTGCATTATAGCCCTCAAGCATATTAGAATACACCGTAATAACTTTTTCCATATCCTTCCTATTTACAGAGCCATAAGTATTGCTATATTCAATAGTTGCAACGGCCGATACAGGCACTTCGAGCAATGTTCCGCTATTATTTCTGAAAGAAATAAGTTGGTTCATCAGTGCATTTATATCATCACGATATTTTTTAGAAAATCTAAGCCTGATGGGATATTTATCCTCACCATCTTTAAAATCTGATACCTCCTTGCCAAATAGAGAAGTTCTAATAGAAGTTGCAATTTGAGCTGTCGAAAGTCCAAATCTTCGAGCTTTATCTCTATCAATATTAACAATTAATTCAGGTTTTCCGTTATCCAAATCGCGCTTAAGTTCTTCTATTCCTTGAATATCAGAATTTTCAATAAATGCCATTAATGAGTCACTCCATTTTATCAAAGTAGGATAATCTGGTCCCGAAACTTCAATATTTATTGGTTTTCCCGTTGGAGGTCCCATTATGTTTTTTTCTACAGAAATCTGAACTCCAGGATATTGCCCAACTAAAGAGTCGGATATTTCTTTCATGATTTCATTAGTAGATCGATGATTGCCTCTTTCGTCGTAATCGATAAAAGTGATTGTTGTAATGGCTTTCTCAGGAGTATTTCCGAATGCTTGTTCTCTTTCGCCAACCGCACCTTTTCCAACAGTGGTGAGCACAGATTTTAGTATCGAGGAATCTTGTTTTAAGATGCTATTTAATTTATTATCAATATAATAAGCAAAATTGTTTGTGGAATCAATATCAGTTCCTATTGGCAATTTCATACTTACATTTAAATATTTAGCTTCACTTTTCGGGAAAAACAGAACCTCTCCGCCAGCAACTTTATAGAAAAATATTGTAGCTATTAAAAGGCCAAACAAACTTCCAAGAAGCCAAAATGGTCTTCTCCCGGCTAATGCCCATTTAAGAATTCTAAGATAGTATTTTTCGAGCCAGCTAAGGAATCCATATTGAAATTTGAATCCCCATCGGTAAAGAAATGCGTAGTTTGCCCAAACAAGAATTGCCATTATAAGGATGAAATTTGCCAACCAAATAACTCCTGTTGAATAGCCCAAAACCATTATTACGGCTAATATTATAAGCGATCTAATAACTTTCCTTTTTACTGGTGGTTTTTCTTCATTGCCTTCTTTTACATACATAACTATAAATGAAGGCACGATTATTAAAGCTACAAAGAGAGATGCTGTAAGTACAACAATTAGAGTTACTGGTAAAATACTCATAAAACTTCCAACCATTCCTGGCCAAAATATTAATGGGAAAAATGCAGCAAGAGTAGTAAGTGTAGATGCAATAATTGGCCATGCAATCTCGCCAACAGCCTGCTTTGCAGCTTCCCTAACTGTGTAACCTTTGCCAATAAATCGATAAATATTTTCGACCACAACAATAGAATTGTCCACAAGCATTCCAAGAGCAAGCACCAGTCCAAAAAGTATCATCATGTTTACTGTATAACCCAGAAAAGCCAATACAATAAAGGAAATAAGCATCGACATTGGAATTGCCAAACCAACAAAAAGAGCGTTCTTCAAGCCAAGAAAGAAAAACAATACAGCAATTACCAAAATCATTCCCATGATTATGCTGTTTTCCAAATTGTTAACTTGCCCTTTTACGCTCTCCGACATGTCATTAGTAATTATCACTTTCATATCCTCAGGGATAATTCCTTTTACTTTTGAATTTGAAAGAACTTTGTTTATTTTATCTGTGGCATCAATCAAATTTTCTCCGCTTTTCTTTATTATCTGAAGAGATACAACAGATTGACCATCAAGGCGAGCATAAGTCAAAGGATCTACATATCCGTCTTCTACTTTGCCGTTTTCGATAACATCTCTTAAATAAACTATATCGCCTTTTTCGTACTTAATGATTATGTCATCCATTTGATTAATGGCATTAAATTCACCATCAATTCTAACAGCTCTTCTGGTATTGTCCGACACCAAATCTCCACCAGAAATGGACATATTTTCAAAACTTATAGCATCTTCCACAGCTTTGAAACCAATGTTGTTGGCAGTAAGTTTGTCTTGGTCAATATTTATATTTATCTGTCTATCATTCAGTCCTTTGATATTTACTTTTGAAATCTCGGGAACTGCTTCAATTTCATCTTTTAAATCGTCTGAAATTTTTCTTAATTCCTCCGTGCTGAAGTCGCCAGAGAGATTGACGCTTAAAATTGGGAATTCACTTGCATCTAATTCCAAAGCCATAGGCTCTACCTTTAAATCATCTGGCAATTGGCTTTTTGATTTATCCAAAGCATCTTTTACATCCTGAAGTGCTTGCTTGATATCGTAATCACTTTTAAACTCAACAACAATATCGCTATTGTCTTGCGAGGAGGTTGATGATAAAGATTTAATGCCTTTTATTGTATGAAGTTCTTTCTCTATTGGTCTGGTAATAAGGTTCTCAATATCTATTGGCGGATTTCCAGGATAAACTGTTTTAACAAATATTTTTGGTATTTTAATGTCAGGAAAAGATTCCTTAGGCAACTGTACATAAGTGTACAATCCATAAATAGCCAGAATAATTGTTAGAAGTAGAATTGTATTTCTGTTGTGAACGGCAGCCGTCGTTAATTTAAAATTTCTGACAACTGAATCCTTTTTGTGTTTCTTGTTTTCCACGATTGTAAAATTAAATTTTGTTTATTCTAACATTACTGCCGTTTTTTACAAGATTATATCCTTGATAAATTACTTGATCTCCAGCCTTTAGTCCGCTTATAACCATTGAATTATTACCATAACTTGCTCCGGTTTCAATAAATGTTTTTGTGGCTATTAATTTGCCAGCTTTCTCCTTAATCAAATAAATATATTTTTGTTTTGAAGCATCATTTTTGATAACAATAGATGGAATTACGAAGGCTGTTTTATAAGTATTTTCTATCAATTTTATATTCGATATAATGTTTGGCTTCAATACATTAGATTGATTTGGAATTTTAATTTGAATTTTGAAAGTTCGATTGTTGGGATTAATGATAGAGCCAATACTTGTAATGGGAGCTTTTATAATTAAATCGGGAAATGTAGGGAAGCTAATGCTTACAAGATTTCCAACTTTCATATTTGGTAGATATGCTTCAGAAACATCAGCGGTAACTTTCAAATCCTTAAGATTTACTAATTGCAAAACCTGACGTCCTGGGCTTGCCATTTCTCCCTCTTTCTGAAAAACTTCCTCCACATAACCATCAAAAGGAGCTCTGATGCTTGCCATATTTAGCTGAGTATTAATTGTCTCCAATTTTCTTTCTAAAGATTCTTTGTTGTTTTTGGCTTGCAAATATTGCATTTCGGAACCTATTTTTTGATCCCATAAATCTTTTTGTTTATTAAAAATTGTTTTGGCTAAAGTCAAACTTGTTTTTAATTCTTCTATGGATTTGTTGGTCATTTCAGTTTTAAGTTTGAAAAGTGTGGTTCCTTTTTTCACATAATCGCCATCACTTACGTAAACTTTTTCAATTTGACCGTTGATTTCTGGGCTTATTAAGGCCTCAATATTTGATTCCACACTTCCTGTAACATCCACATAATTAACAAATTCCGACTCAGCTAATTTAGTAACGCCTACAAGTATGCTGTTTGAATTTGAATTAGTGCTATCGCCCGAAAGTTTGCTCTCAAGTTTGGCAATTTTATCTTCAATTTTAGATATCTCCTGTTTATATTCGCTAATCTGATTCTTTATTTCGTTTGGATCATCTCCGTTGGATTTGCATGATGCCAACCCAAAAACTACTGCTATTATTAAAACTATCTTTTTCATTTGGTAAAATTATTTTTGTTTATAAATTGTTTCCTAAAATTTTGTCCATTTCAGCCTTGGCATTAAGCACATTTAGCATTGCTGAATAAAGCGTAGCTTGGCTGTTATAAAATTGTGTATTAACTTGGGTAAGCTCAGTACTACTGATTAATCCTTGTTTAAATTTTTCGAGATTTCTCTTATAAATTTTCTCCGCAAGTGCTACATTTTCCTTTTGTGTTAAATAAGTTTCATAATCATTAATAAGTTTATTTCGAGCACCATTGACTCCCAAAGTTAGGTTTTGCTCCAACAAACTGATATTGTTTTGAGTTTTTCTTAACGACAATTCTGCTTGTTTAATTCTTGAAATAGCGCCACCAGAAGTTGTGATAGGTATTACCAAAGAAGCTCCAATAATATTTGAAGGAAACCATTTTTGACTTTTGTTGAAATAGTTAAATTCATCACTTTGCCCACTTTGCGTATGCGAATAAAAACCATTTAATGAGGGAAGAAGAGTGCTTTTTTCAAGATTCACTTGTTGTTTAGAAATTTCTTCTTGAGTTCTCATCAGCTGATAATCAATGTTTTTACTTATATCGAATGACTGTAACATGGCATTACTTGCATTTGAATTATTGAAAACTAAATCCAAAGAATCTGTAATTATTATAGAATCTTTGATGTCGATACCTGCTTGAATCTTTAGCAAATCATACTGAATATCAATCTGTCTATCTAAAGATTTTATTGCATTTTCGACCATTGATTTGTTCAACTTAAATTGATCTACATTGGTTTCTTCCATCAATCCAGCCTCAAATATTTTACTGCTTTCGTACAATGTTTTAGTAATGTCTTCAAGATTATTTTTCAGAATAAGTCTGTTCTTCTGAGCAAATAAAATTGTGTTATACGTCTGAGTTACAGTTAAAACCACTTCATTTTCCGATCTTTGAAAATTTCTTTCGCTAAGTTGTTTGAAGGTTTTTGCAGTTTGCAAACCCACAATATACGAGCCGTTGAAAATTAATTGGCTTACTTGGAAATTGAAAGATGCATTGTGTTTTGTGCCAAATTTAAGTTCGATAAACTCGCCAGCAGCTGCATTTGGATTAAACATTATTGCAGGCACAAGAGTTACTGGCAAATCGATATTGTTATTATAAGAAATCTTGGCACTAATTTGTGGAAGTCCTTGGGCAGTAGTTTCAATTACTTGCTGTCGAGCAATATCCATATCATACACAGCATTACGCACGCTGGTGTTATGCTTTTTTGCCAAATCTACCGCCGAAGCAATCGTCAAACGGTGAAGCTCTTGGCTCTTTAATGGCTCTGCAAACACTAAAATTACAAAAGCCAAAATCGTTATATTAACATTTTTCATTATTTAATTAGCTTGATTATTTAAATTATTTTTTATTCTATTGTATTCTATTAAACCTTTTTCACTCGCAATTCCGTGAATATGATAATCAAAATTCATCTTCATTATTTTTATTAATTCAGCTTTGTTGTCTGAAAGAAATTCGTAGTTATGCATACTTTCACTCAATAGAACATTGAGTTTTGAAATTATTTCTACATCTATTTCTGATCGATATAAACCCTCTGTAATACCTTTTTCAATATTTAATTTAATTCCATTAAACATTCTTTTTTGCCTCACCTCAACTACTCTTTTGTGCAAATCGGGATAATATTTTTGCAAATCATATTCTACCGAAAAATTGGCGGTGCTTATCATTTTTACTACCTGTTGATAAACCATAAAGTACTGTTCTACAGCATTTGAGCCTTCACAAGATATGTTTTGATGAAATTTATTTTCAACCAAAAAATATTCAACAGAAAGCTCCACTAATTGTCGTTTATCTTTTACAAATTGATAAAGAGTTTTTTTGGAAATCGACAATTCTTTAGCAATATCATCCATGCTAATGCTTTTTATTCCACATCTCTGAAAAAGCTTTGCACTAGCTTCTATTATATCGTTGATTTTATCATCCATAATAATTATACTTTTGCTAAATAAAATGACGGCAAATATATTATTTATTTAAACCTTGGAAACTTTTTTTGTTTTTAAAGTTTCCTTTCGGCAAATTTTCATTATGAAAAGACTTTTTATTGCAATTAACTTTTCTGATAATCAAGATATTAACTTACATTTTCTGAAGCTAAAAAATTTATTAAAAAACAATAAAATAGCTTGGATTAAGCCAGAAAACATGCATTTGACAATCAAATATATTGGTTCAATGCCTTCAGAAAAGATTGAAAATATGATAAATTTGATGGAAGAATCGCTTGATAAAAGGAAATCTTTCTTATTAGAATTTGATAAAATTGGAATTTTCGGAAGCTCATACAATCCAAGAGTAATTTGGATAGGATTTAAAGAATGCCATATTTTAAATGAAATTGCTGAAAATATTAAAAGCAATTTTGTGAAGCTTGGAATAAGCTACGACAGGCAAAATTTTGTGCCGCATATAACAATCGGTCGAATAAATAAAATTGAAAGCAAACAATATTTTCAAAAAGTAATTAGCGACAACCGACAGATAAATTGCTCTCCAGTATTGGTAAATAAAATCATTCTTTATGAAAGCATTCTCCAAAAAAATGGACCAGAATATCAAATATTGAAAACAATTGAACTTACTAAATAGAATTTTTTCTTTGTCACAAATTATTTTCCCATTTTATAAAACAACCTTATAAAATCTCATTTGTCTTTTGAAAGAACACCAAAACACCAAACATCATGAAAAAAAATTTCGTGCTTCTATTTATGCTTGTATCTATCAACCTTATCGGCCAAAAAACAATATATTATGATTCGCTTTATACGATTGATTCAAGCACTTATACTTTTATAAATCATCCACTTACAATAGATTTCAATAATGCAGCAAACAGAGAATATGTATTTATTGATAGCACTCAGCCTAATAATGTTTGGGTATTTGATAGTATCAAAAAACCCAATTTTATAGTTTCAGATAGCATTTTTCTTACAACAGGCAAAACCGGAAATTATGATACTTCCTTATTTTCTTCATTCATTTTAAAATTGAAAATTGGTAATAGCGGAAATTACAAATGGTTTTCAAGTTTTGGATTAGGCTTTATACATAAATATGATACCGATTCAGCTGTTGATGGGCTTTTAGTCGAAAACTCTACAGATGGAGGACTAACATGGTCTGAAGCAGTTTGGCAATTCAATTCTTCGTCAATTTATTGGAATGCCTTATTTAATCGATACGACAGTACTATCAATTGGCCTTTAAACACATTTATTCCAAATACTAATAAATTAATAAATTCCGGAAAAAGTGATAGTCTAATTTATTCGAGACTTGCTTGGGGTATGATGGGAGTTAAAACAGGTTATGATAGCATTTTGATAAGAGTAACTTTTCACTCCGACAATATCAATAATCAAAAACCTGGTTGGGCAATTAAAAAAATAATTGTTGAGGGAAACTTTTTTGAAACTGGTGGATTTGAAGAAAGCTCTCTTTCTAAAGATTATAAAATTTTTGCCGATGAAAAATCTGTAATAATACATTCATTTGGCTCAGCTAAGCAAAATGCAAAAGCAAGTATTTATAATGTTCTCGGTCAGAAAATTATGCATAGTAAACCAATTGATTTTTGTGTCAATAAGTTTTCGTTAAACAATTGTAATAGTGGTGTTTATATTGTAGAGATTAGCTCCAACATAGCGAAATTAACAAAAAAAATTATACTTGAATAGAAAAATAGCTCATGATTTTTGAAGAATTTATTTACCAAAATTAAAAGGTTTTTCCAAATCAAAATCTGGCAAACACTTCTCTTGGCTTTCAAGTTCTTGAATAAAAACATTCTCTAAATCCAGAGAAATTGCGTAATCAACAATTTCGTTATATTCTGCTTCTGTCAAAGTTCTATTTATCTCGGGATATTTGCAGGCTTTGAATAAAGGAGAATATTGCGACATAAGGCTGATATTCATATCAGAAGAAATTCCAGCTAAAAATTTCAAACATTGTTTACTGTTTTCTAAGTTATTAGGCAAAACTAAATGCCGCACCAAAATTCCACTTGTAGCAATTCCATTTTCATCAGTTTTCAAATCGCCAACTTGATTTCTCATCTCCTCAATCACGCCTTTCACATTTGAAGCATAATTTTGTGCTTTCGAATATTTATTACCAAGCTCATCATACAAATATTTTATATCTGGAAGATAAATATCTATAAGCCCTCGAATTAGTTTTAAAGCTTCTAAAGAATCATAAGCATTTGAATTATAAACTATTGGCAGAGACAAGCCCTTTTCTTTTGCACTAATTATGGCGTCGGCCATTGGAAAAATATAATGTGAAGGCGATACAAAATTAATATTATGAGCGCCATCAGATTGAAGTTTTAACATTGCCTCGGCAAGCTCTTGCACACTAATTTTCGATACAGAATTAGGCTGAAATTTTTGACTTATCTGATAATTTTGGCAGAAAACACAGTGCAAATTGCAACCGGCAAAAAATATTGCTCCTGAGCCTTTTGTGCCAGAAATTGGCGGCTCCTCTCCGAAATGAAGTCCATAATGAGCAATTTGAATTTCTGCTCCTACACCGCAAAAAGCCGTTTTCTCCTGCAGACGATTAATACCACATTTCCGTGGACAACAATTACAGTCCGAAAGCTGCTGACTAAAAGATGTTTTCATACTAAAAGCTTCTCTTTCTGCTAAATAAATTTCATCTTCTATTGCAGAATGATTTTCCAAAATTAAATCTTTTACACGAAATTACTCATTCATTAATTTAATATCAATAAAAATATTAATTTTGTATTGCAAACTTATGTCCTAATTATGATAAAGAAAACTAAACTCTACGATGCTTTTGGTGAATTATTATATGCTATTGCTATTGCCGACGGTGAAATACAAAAAGAAGAAATAGCTGCTTTGGAAAAACTTTTAAGCGAACATCCATGGGCAAAAGAAATAAAATGGTCCTTCGATTACGAATTTCAAAAAGCACATACTGTAGAAAGTGCATATAACAACGCCATAGATATTTGCAAGGAATACGGCCCTAATCCAGAATACAAATATTTGCTCGAAGTTATGACTCAGGTTGCTGGTGCTTTTGGTGGCATTGTACCTCAAGAGAAAAAAATAATTGATAAATTTGTGATAGATTTAAAAGACCGTTTTATACATGATTTAGAGGAAAATAAGCTCGCAACTTTTAATAAATATGAGTAACTCTTTTGTGGTTTTTAAAAAACGGGCACAAAAAAATATTAATACAATGGCTCAAAAAGCCAAAGCTAATAATTTGGTTTTCAGACCACATTTTAAAACCCACCAAAATATTGAAATAGGAAAACTCTTTTTAAAAGAGGGAGTTAGTTTTATTACTGTTTCATCACTTAATATGGCCAAATTTTTTTCTGATTATGGCTGGGATGATATCACTATAGCTTTCCCATTGGACATTGGCGAAATTAATGAGATTGACCAACTTGCAAAAAAAATTAATTTGCAAATATTGATTACCAACAAAACACATCTTGAACATCTAAGTTCACTCAAAAATAGGGTAGGAGTGATGATAGAAATTGATACTGGTTATCATCGCACAGGCATAGATTTTAAAAAGATGGAAGAGGTTAAATCCTTGATAACGGACATTTATGCTCAACCAAATTTATTTTTTATGGGATTGCTTTCTCATTATGGAAACAGTTATCAATCAAGAGGAAAAGAACAAATTGAGGGTACTTATAATCGCTCCACTCATCGCCTTATAGAGCTTCAAAAACGACTGGCAAAAGAATTAGGTTCAGTAATATTTTTGTCTATTGGCGACACGCCAACAACTTCGGTTGTTACAAAATTTGATGGCATTGACGAAATACGCCCTGGCAATTTTGTTTATTACGACCTGATGCAATTGCAAATTGGTAGCTGTGATATTTCACAAATTGCTGCAGTTGTGCGTTGCCCAGTGGTAGATAAAAACCCGAAAGAAAAGCAGCTTATCATACATGGTGGCGCTGTTCATTTTTCAAAAGAAATTATTGATATCGAAAGTCCTAAATCTTACGGAAGAGTTGTAGATACTTCTACGAAAAACTGGATATTAAGCGATTCTTTTGTTTCTTCACTTTCGCAAGAACATGGTATTGTTCAATGCACAGATATTGATTTTGAAAAATATAAAATCGGTGATTTGATTGATATTATTCCGGTACATTCGTGTCTTACGGCTAATTTAATGAAAGAAAATACTGTGATAATTTAATCAAACTTCAATTTTAAAAGAAAATAAACTTTACGTTTTTCCCCCATTTTATTTAACACAATTTGAAATCCTGTGAGCAAAAAATACTGTCCATACCAATGATAAATTTTCCCATAATTTTCCAACAATACCTTTTCGTCGTTGTTCACGGTGCTAACTTCGGTAGCTTCTTTTCTGTATAAAATATCGTTTCCTTTTATAACCTTTGAATAAATTTTTCCATCGAGATAATAAAGCATTACTTGGGTGATTCCATCATAATACACTATCACATTTTCATCAAGACTATAAGAAATAATATTGTTTATTTCAAAAATATTATCCCACAATAAATCGCCATTATCGTCGAAAGCAGCAGTAATTGCAGAGGTAAATCTATATCCATCAAAAACTTGATTGCTATACATTGAGCCATAAAAATTATTAAAAGTTTCGTAGTGATATTCTGGGAAAAAGCTTTCGGCAAGTAGAATATGAACACTATCAATATTAATTATATCCTTATGCAGCAGCAACTTAAAATCCAAATCTATTTTTTCACCATTTCTTTTGCTGTTTTCAAATTTCTTCCTATCTCTAAAATTTAAACCCAATTTTGCATTTTTAAAATCAGCAAAAGGATGAAATTTAACATACTCTTCATTGCCATTTTTTAGCGACGAAACAAAAATGCCAGTAGCTGAATTTGCTAAATTGGAGCGGCGGCGATTATTTTGGTTGTAGGTTCCAACGAAAGTAAAATTTGAATCTCTATTTACAATAAGTTGCCCAGAAATAATGTTTTTTTCGTTCAACAAAGTAAGATGTGAAGACTTTATTTCTTTGCCACTTTCATCATATTCAAAATAATTCAGATTAGTTTTTCTGCCCTTAAGCGTCTTAATAATGATGGCATAAGTATTTTTTAGATTATTGTTTTTGGTACAAAGAATCTCCGACTCACCTTTTAAAATTGGCACAATGTCCAAAGATTTATTGCTGACAATATTAGAATAAAAAATATGTGGCTTTAAATTATAAATCTTTGTTCCCCAAATAATTGGCACAAGAGTTAAAGTAAATATTGCTTGTCCAAGATACTGAAATGATGAGGGATTTTGTATGCCGGCAACAAAAGTGGCATTGCCTAATACATCATAATTTTGAAAGCTTGTAAGCCTATCGCCCGAAGCTGAATACTTGGAGATATCGCCATTTTTATAATTGAACTTCAAAATTTCATATTTTCTGCTGCCACCATCTTCTGCAAAAAAACAATAAATAAAACTGTCACCATCATCATGATATTCAATAAGTTTATGCCCAGAACCAACATTAAAATCTTTGCTCAGAATATGATGCAAAGTATTTGAGTAAACATGAAATTCCCAAGAATCGTTGCTACCATTGAATTTTGTCAAGTGCTGCACAGAAATTACTCCTGATTGTTCTACTGGAATAAAATAAAGAAAATTATAATCTTTAGTAGCAATCTCAGTTCGAAGCAAAGCATTATCTTGCAAAATAGCTATTAAAGGGAAAAACAGAAAAGCTGAAATTAAAAAAAATATTAAGCTTTTGGTCATAGAAATTCATGTTATTATCGAATGTCAAATATAAAATGTTTTCGCTTTGAAAATCAATTGGGGAATTAAGATTTATTTGACTCTCAATTTTTCGTCTATCTGAAGTAGATGCGATTCTTTTATGCCATTTAACTTACAAATATTGCTAATTGTTGTGTGATGTTTTTTTGCAATTACCGAAAGATTTTCACCTTTTTTTACATTGTGATATTCGTTTCTTGTTTTAGGTGCTTCTGAAATTTCGTTAACGTTTTTTATTGGAGCAAAATTTTTCTGAGTAAGCCAAATAGTATCAGAAAAAAGTTGAAAATTTTTATAATTTATTATCGTTTCTGAATTTATGGCTGCGCCAAGATATCTAATTTCAAAATGCAAATGACTTCCAGTTGCTCTTCCCGTTGCTCCGCCAAGGCCTATAATATCACCAGCTTTTACAATTACATTGCTGTCAACCAAAATTAATGAGAGATGAGAATATACAGTTTCCAAACCGTTTTTATGTCTAATAACCACCACTTTACCATAGCCTTTATTATATAGAGTTACTCTCACCACACCATCAAAAGCGGCACGAACATTATCTCCTGTTTCGAGGTCAATATCGCTACCATAATGAAACCGCGAATGACGATAACCAAAATGCGAGGTTAATTGTCCATCAATAGGTTTAACGAATCTTTCTCCATGAGCAGTGTCTATTAAAATGATTTCAGTGGAATCAGTTTTTACAATTTCATCTCCATATTGATACCTTATTTTGTAGTTATTCCAACTTTGATATAATTTATCGGAAGGCAATTCAAAACTTCCTAAAGATTCATAAATATCGTAAAAATTATTTATCAAATCAATGCTATCATTACTGCTTTCAAAAAGAAATTCGTTAGTCTCAATTTTCTGTTGGGAAAAGACAGAAATAAAACAAAACACTAATAATAAACTTATTATGATTGACTTCAAATTCTATTGTTTTATAAATATACTATTGAAAACTGAATTATTGCCGTAAAGAATAACGAAATAAATACCTTTTTCAAGAGCCGAAACATCAATATTTTCATGAATTTTTGACTTGTTAATCAACACTTTTCCGCTAATATCTCTTATTTCAAATTCCTTTATTCCATTATTACAATTTATATTTATAAAATTTGTTGTGGGATTAGGATAAATTTGTGTTTTTTGAAAGTTATAATTTTCCTCAAAACCTGTACAATTTTTAAAAACCACAAGTGTAGAATCCTTGCTCTGACAGCCAAATTTTGTTACTGTTACAGATATAAACTTACCACCAATACCATAAGCAGAAGTATCGAGAGTAATAAATGAAGTCGTATCACCTGTAGACCATAAAAAAGCATCATAAGCAGTTCCTGGACTTAAAGTTACGGAGTTTCCGGCGCAAATAGATGTATCTATTGGCATATTTATAACTGGATTAGGACTAATCATAATGTTTTTAAAACTACTGTCATTGCTAGGGTTTGCATCCATAGTAAGCGAAAGCCAAGTGCTAACATTATAATTTCCAACTGGCGAGGCATTGATTTTTGTTAAAAAAATATATTCTATGCTGTCGTTAGGCGAAAGATTTGAAATGTTTTTTAATTCAGAAATAATGTTGCCTTTAAATTTATAATAAACTGGTAGATTTACTATGCTAAAATTGTGATTACTAATATTTTTAATGGTTATTTTTAAACTATAATTTTTTGAAATGCACATTTGATCTTCTAAGAGGCTCTTAGTAATTTTTAAATCATCAAAGCTTAATTCATGTGCTCCCATATCGGGGTTAATATAATGTCTATTCTTTCCATCAAAATCTACACTAATTGAGGGGCTTGTAAGAGCTGAAGTACCAGCTCTTTGAACCGCTGAGCTTTGAATATGTAAATTAGTGTTGCTAATAAAATTTGGATTGGCGCTAATTGAAAAAGCATCCACATTTGAGGTCGATTTCCATGTTGCCAGGCTGCTAATATTTGTTGATGTTTTCCAATCTCCAATATAGCCAGCGGTTTTATAATCATTATAATCACAATAATCGAAAGGAGTTGTGGTTGTGGAAGAAACCAGCATTAACTTTGCAGAAGTTGGCGAATTTAAAATATTGTTGGCGAAATAATTGTGCATAGTATTTGAACCAGTAAAGAGACATCCTGTAGCTGTGCCTCCATACATATTGATGCTATTAAAATAAATATGAAAACTTCCTGAATTGCTAAGAGTCATAGCATTTGAATTGTTGCCCGATAAGGCTATAAAATTATTAAAAATCATTCCATTAGCTCCTCCACTGCCTTGCGAATTCACTATGTAAATAGCTTCTCCGCTATTGAGGTTAAACTGATTTCCTATTATTTCTACACCAGAATTACAATATAAAAAATCTATAGAGTGGAAGTTATAATATGTTGATGAGGAAGATATTAGATTATTATTAATTACTGGTGAGTTTTGGTAGGCGGCATAAATTGTGGTTCGGTATTGATTTGAAAAAAGATTGTTGTTTATTGATAAATTATTGGCCAAAGTTCCAGAGCTTAAGCCTTGAAGAAAAATTCCGTAAGTCCCATTTTCAAATCTATTATTCGAGAAATTAAAATTACTCAGATTTGATAAGTTGGTGTTTTTTCCAATTACCAAAGAAGAATAATCGCCTGCGCTAGCAGTAGAATTATTTTTTATTATTAAAGATTTAAAATTGAGTTTAGTAGAAGAATTAGCAATTTCAACCACAGTAGAATAATCGTCAACTCCGGCTCTTTGCAGAGTCATAGATTGGAAGTAAATATTTTTTGCTTGATTAAATTTCACAGTATAATTATTTGTAGCAGACGTTCCTGAAGGGTAGCTCAGAATTACGGAGGTAGAATCATTGTTTGTGCTCTTAAAAGTAACGCTATAAGTAGAATTACCTGCAAAATTATTTATTACAATATTCTCGTTATAGGTAGCTGCAGCAACGTTAAAAACCACATTTCCAGAAATTCCTAAGTTATTAAGTGAATTTACTGCCGCAGTAAAAGTGCTATAATTTGGCGAACTTCCTCCAATAGTGTAGTTTCCTGAAAGCTGTGCTTTCGCCCAAAATGATGTTATTACAAAAAAAGTTAATAGTTTTAGTTTAATGCCCATTAGAAACATAAGTTTATTTGATATGAAAAAAGTGCAAAAATAGGATAAAATTATTTGTAACCTTAAGAAGTATTTTCTCGTTTCGCCTAAAATTCAACAATTACTTACGTGGTATTTGAAAAATTGTCTTAGTTTTACAAATTATTTGTCGAATCAACTCAATAATGAGCTTTAAAATAATTACAATTAAGCGGGTTTCGATTTTTTTGGTGTTAGTCATCTTTGGCACACTTATGTTTTCGGCATGTCGCAGGACGCGCTACAAGCACATGGTGAAAAAGAGAAGAGCTGGCACTATGAAGAAAAGTAGATATAAAGGTGAATACCAAAGGAAACTGAGAAAGAAAACCATTTCTGTAGAATCACCATATTATATCAAAAAGAAAAAAGATTTCAAACGTCGTCCTTGGTACGATGCAAAATAACTCTGTTGACGAGTTGTAAATTTATCAATCCGAGAATTTATTACCTTTGCTCGTACATTAAAACTGCATGAGAAGAAAATTCATTACAAATATTATTTTATTATTATCTCTCAATTTTCTGATAAAACCTTTTTGGGTTTTGGGAATTGATAGAACGGTTCAAAATGTTGTTGGTCCTGCTGAGTATGGTTTTTACTTCGCTATATTTAACTTCACTTTTATTTTGCAAATGTTTCTTGATATGGGCATCACCAATTTCAACAATAGAAATATCGCCCAAAATACACATCTCCTTACAAAACATTTTTCTGCCATAATAATCATGCGTTTTCTTTTTGCCATAATTTATATGCTCACAATTATGAGCATTGGTTATCTTATTGGCTATCAAACACGTCAACTTTGGTTTCTATTTATTATTGGCATCAATCAATTCCTATTGGCTTTAATTTTATACCTTCGAAGCAATATTTCGGCGCTTTTACTTTTTAAAGTTGATAGTATGCTTTCGGTGCTCGACCGACTTTTTATGATTCTTATTTGCAGCGTCCTTTTATGGGGAAACATACCTAACTTTAGATTTACAATAAAGTGGTTTATTTACGCGCAAACTTTAGCTTATTGCCTTACGGCACTTATTGCATTTTTTATTGTGATAAACAAGACCGTAAATCTGAAATTAAATTGGAACCCAGCATTTTTTAGCATGGTGATAAAAAAGAGTTGGCCTTATGCTGTTCTTGTCTTCTTAATGAGTATGTACAGCCGCATTGATTCTTTTTTGATCGAGCGTATCCTTCCTGATGGAGCCGTTCAAGCTGGAATTTACGCTTCAGCTTTTCGACTTTTCGACGTGGCAAATAATATGTCGGGAGTTCTTTTTGCGGCTCTTCTACTGCCTATTTTTTCGAAAATGATAAAGCAAAAAAAGGATTTGAACCAAATGATAAAACTTCCTTTTACTCTATTATTTATAGTTTCTGTTGGAATGGCCATAGCCGCTACTTTTTATGGTGAAAATATTATGAATTATCTTTATCATCCATACGCAGAAGAAAGCGCTTCGCAATATTTAGCTCGCACGCAACTTAGCACCAAAGTGCTTGTCATCCTAATGTTCACCTACATTGCCACATCATTTACATACATTTTTGGAACACTTTTAACTGCCAATGGTTCGCTATCAAAATTAAATAAAGTAGCTTTTGTGGGAGTAATTATTTCTTTGGTTTTAAACTTTTGGCTAATCCCAAAATATTCCTCGCCAGGTTCTGCTTGGGCGGCTCTTTCAGCTCAATGGATTACTGCTCTGCTTCAAATTTATTTAGCCTTTAAACTATTGAAAATAAAATTTGAAAGCTCGTACCTTATGCGACTTTTTATATTTATAATTCTCACAATAATTTCTGCCTTCTTTTCAAATTATATAAATGTGCAATGGCATTGGCAACTTGCAATAATGGCGATTTTAGTAATCTTTGTAGCCTTAGTTTTAAAACTCTTAAATTTACGACTCTTCTTTTCAATTTTAAAAACTGAGGAATAACCAATCTTTTTTTCAATCTTCATCCAATCTTTTTTTCAATCTTCATCCAATCTTTCATCAATCTTCAACCAATCTTTCATCAATCTTTTTCAACCAATCTTTCATCAATCTCCAACCAATCTTTCATTAATCTTTCCCAACCAATCTTTTCTTCAATCTCCAACCAATCTTTTCTTCAATCTCCAACCAATCTTTCATCAATCTCCAACCAATCTTTTCATCAATCTCCAACCAATCTTTTCATCAATCTCCAACCAATCTTTCATCAATCTTCTTCCAACCAATCTTTTCTTCAATCTCCAACCAATCTTTTTAAAACCTTTCTTTTGTAACATAAAAATATAAGACCGCGTCATAGAGCCATATCAATAAATTTTTAAATGTTAAATTATGAATAAATTAAAGTTAGTTGTAGCAGGATTTTTAATTTTCTTGCTCTTCGAAAACTCCAGTGTTTTTTCTCAGTCAAACGAAATAAACTTCGAAGAAAACTTTTCTGGCGTAAAAACTTCCGCAGGAGTCAAAATTCTTCTAATTCAAAGCGATTCAAATTATGTACGCCTAATTCCATCATCTGCTGATATTACAAAGCTAAAAATGTATGTTAAAAATAATGTGCTTTTTATTAGCAATAACGGCAGAATTGATGAAGATGCAGTACTTTTTGTTTTTGCTCACGAATTTAACTCACTCACAGCAAATGGAGCATCCGACATTACCAACAAGGATATTTTATCGGGCAAAATTATTTTCATAGAAAATTCGGGTGCATCGGATATTCAATTGAATCTTAATTATAACTTGGCAAAAATAAAATCAAGCGGAGCGAGTGATATTACTCTTGTTGGAAAAGTTGATTCTCTTATTGCAAATATTTCTGGGGCAAGCGATTTGAAAGCATTTGAACTTAATAACACTTATGCCAAAATAAATGCCAGCGGGGCAAGTGATGCTCAACTGAATACTGACTCAACTATTGTGGCAAGCATTAGCGGAGCAAGCTCAATAAAATTCTCAAAAGAGCCAGCCCATAAGGAAATTGATGCTGATGGTACAGCCACCTCGGAAGTTCAAACAACCTGGATTGATGCTGATGGTAAAGATTTTTCGGTTGAAAATGGCAAGGATACAGTAAAAATAAAATTCAATAATAACGAGCTTATAGTTATTGAAGATGGCGAAAATACAAGAGTTCTAAAAAGAAAAATTGAACCCACCAAAGCAAAACAAAAACAAAAATTTAGTGGCAATTGGAGTGGCTTGGAGTTAGGAATAAATGGTTTCGCAACAAGAAATTTTGACTTAAATATGCCCACAGGATACCAGTTTCTTGAACTTAATTACCCAAAATCTACCAACTTCAATTTCAATTTCTTCCAACAGAGTGTGAACCTAATTGGAAATAAATTCGGATTAGTTACTGGAATGGGACTTAAGTGGAATAACTATCAATTTAATTCAAAAAATACTATTCTTAATTCTGATTCGGCAACCATTAATGGCATTTATGATTTAACTGCGGGTAGAACATACACCAAAAGCAAATTGACATCCTTGTATCTTGTTGTACCTTTGATATTTGAATTTCAAACAAACTCAAAACATAATTCAAATAGTTTTCATGTGGGTGCTGGTGTAATTGGCGGAGTGCGACTTTCTTCACATACAAAACAACTTTACTACTCCGATGGATCTGGAAAAAACAAACCTAAAGTTTTTGATGATTTTTATCTTCAACCTTTTAGTTTAGATGCAACAGCCAGAATCGGCTGGGGTCCATTAAATTTGTATGCCAATTATTCTTTGGTGCAGATGTTTCGTGCTGGCAAAGGTCCAGAGCTTTATCCTTTCAGTATAGGATTGATAATGCCATTTAGTTAATAGTTAGAGTTTTAAACTATAATAAAACCCATATTATTTCACCAAGCCTGAAGCAAATGTTTCAGGTTTTTTTATTTAAGTTTTATTACTTTCTGAGTTTTATTGTATGAAGAAAATACACCCAAGCCATTTTTTATATTCGAATAAATAATTACAGGCTCTGCAAAAGGATTATCTCCGCTAAAATTATTTACCGACTTATGATAAAAATAGTAAGGCGCATCAGTGTTCAACACATAAAGCTTAATAGAATCGACAGGAATATAATTAGTAAGCGTTATTATTTTAGTTTCTCCTGGAGCAAATTTATAATAAGCGTTTCCATAATTGTTTTTCTCAAATATAACATTGCTATCAAGTCCATTAATTGAAACGTAACCAAGAGCAGCAATACAATAATAACTATCACCATAAGTGTTATTTGATGTGATACCTAAGGTGTAAGAGTAGCTATAACCCGTGAATGCCCAATTATCTGCTACGGAATCAATTAATTCTATTTTTAAAGTAAACTTTGCCATTTCTGGAACAATAGTTTGCGAGCTTATCACATCTCCATTTGCAGCTGTAACTTCAAGTTTCAACTCATCATTGGGCTTTATATCCAAACTTGATGTGTTTGTCCAATAGTAAAATATTTGCTTGTTAACATCTTCATAATAAACCAATTGTGTTTGTTTGTTATTATTAGAAATCACCACTTTTGCATTTTTCTCGGGTGTAAATCCAAAAGTAGATGAATTGCCAAACAGCGGTTTTGACCAAGTTAAATAGAGCTTCAGTATTGATTCATTTGGACTAATAAAGGCTTGGCAAACAAGCTTTGGTGTATTATTAGGAACATTGACATTATTTACAGTTTTCTCGCAAGAAACAAGAAAAATTGTAAAAATTGAAATTAAGGATAATATTTTTTTCATGAGAATTAAAATTTTAGATAATAGGAAATACTAGGAATAAATGGAAATAATGATACTTGCTTCAGTACAGTTTTTGAAGTTTGAGTAGTTTGGTTGTAATCTTCGCCGATATAATAGAAAAATGGATTTGCTCTATTATAAGCATTATAAACAGAAACTTCAATAGTTCTGAGGCCTCCCCATTTTAAAGTTTTATGAAATTGCACGCCTAAATCGAGACGATGATATGGTGCCATTCTGAAATCATTTTTATCACCATAATCATATACTGAATTTGTATACGTTCCTGTGCCAAAAATATCATGAGTAATGCCAGAATAAGATGCTCTTTGTAGAGTAATTGCATCACCAGAGCCATAAACCCATGTTCCACTAAAGGTAATTTTTTCGCCAGGATTATAAATTACCACTACCGAAACATCATTCCGGCGGTCGTGACGTGCATAAAATTCTTTGCCAAAATTAATATCGGCGAATTTATATTTTGTCCAGCTAAGAGTATATCCCACCCAACCTGTAAGTTTACCAAATTTGCGCTGAACTAATAATTCTGCACCATAAGATTTTCCGTTGCCAACAGTTACGGCATCTTCATAGTTAAACTCTGTATTTTGGTCGAAACTACTAATCGACAAAAAGCTTGCACCGTCTTTATAGGCAATTATATTATCCATAGTTTTATAATACGCTTCCAACGAAATAGAAAATGCGGGTTTGTTGAAATCCTTAGCTAACCCAATAACTCCTTGATGCGACTTTTTGGGACCTACAATATTTGTTGCCGGCACCCATAAATCTATTGGCAAACTTATTCCTGTGGTGGATAATAGATGAATATATTGATTCATATAGGTATAGGCTGCTTTGAAAGATAAGTTTTCGTTTATCATATATGAATATAATATGCGTGGCTCTAATCCAAAATAATTTCTCTTTTCTACACCAAAATCGCTTAATCGTAAGCCAGCATTTAATTTTGATTTGTCGTTGAGCTTAATTTCATCTTCTATATAAACGGCTGATTCTAAACTATTTATTTTTTTTGCATGAGACTCTAAATCTGTTGGTAATCCGCTACCTTTTATAACAATGGCGCTTGGTGTAAAAAGATGATGTGTAATATTGGCACCGAACCTAACAAAATGTTTGGAGTTGGGCACATAAGTAAAATCATGTTTTAATCCAAAATCTTCTATACCAGAGTAATAAGCTAAATTATAATTATCTCCTGAAGTTTTATCTTTATAACCAACGCCAACTTTAAATCTGTATCTGCTGTATATCAATGAAGTATTTGCAAAAAGCTTATTATTGTAAAGATGATTCCAGCGGGCTGTAGCTGTAATATTTTGCCAGTCTAAGCCAAATTCTTCGGATATGTTTCTATCTGAATAACCAGCATAAAATTTATCTTTCCCCGAATAAGTGCTAAGATATAGGTGGTTTTTTTCATTAATCTCATAATTAACTTTGGCATTAAGGTCATAAAAATAGTAGCCAAAATAATCGCCATTTTGTGCAGCTTTAATTATTGGTCTTAATAGTGCGTCAATATAAGTTCGTCTGCCAGAAATGATAAAAGAGGATTTTTTCTTTTTAAGAGGGCCTTCTAACATCAATCGTGAGGAAATAATTCCAATGCTGCCCTCTCCGCCAAACTCTTGATTATTACCATCTTTCATATTAATATCTAAAACCGATGAAAGTCTTCCTCCGTATCTGGCAGGGAAACCGCCCTTAACAAGCTCCACACTTTTTAGCGCATCGCCATTGAAAACCGAGAAAAATCCAAACAAATGATAAGCATTATAAACCGGGGCATCATCAAGAATTATTAGGTTTTGATCGGGACCACCGCCACGAACATATAATCCTGAATTTCCTTCACCACCAGATCTTACTCCTGGCATAAGTTGTAGTACTTTGAAAACATCTCTCTCGCCCAAAAGCGCTGGAATTTCGGTAACTTGTTTTATTGGAACTTTGACAACGCTCATTCTAACTTCATCGCTTATTCTTTCCGATTTTTCGGCAACAACTTCAATTCCTCTTAGCTCAAGACTTGATTCCAATTCTACATTTATATTTATATCTTTCTGTAAATCAATCTTTTTTGTTAAAACAGTATAACCTACATAAGAGTAAACAACTTCAGCTTCGCCAGTAGGCAAAGTCAAAGAATAAAATCCGTAATTGTTGCTTACTGTTCCTATTTGAGTGCCTTTCAAATAAATATTTACTCCCAAAAGAAGCTCTCCGCTTCCGCTTTCATGCACATAACCCGAAATAGTATGTTGAGCATAAATATTTATTTGAAAAAATATTATCAATAAAAATATTATAGATTTTTTCATAATTCTTGTTGTTTTAAAATTTCAGCTAAAATAATACTTTAATAATTTGTAAACGTGCTAAATAGTCAAACAAATAATTGGTTTTTTCTACTTTTATTGTTTTCAAATATACCAACATCCAAAAAGTGTTAAGGCACAATTTTCTTAAATTATTTACCTTTTTCCTGCTCTTTCCATCTGGAATAAAAAGATTTCTCAAACACAGGAAGTTCTCGCCGTGGACCCCATAAATTTTTGAAAGTCGATTGAATCCCATAGTTTTTTACAGAAGGTGGCAGGCTTTCAATAATCCAGCGGTGGTTCATCACCAATTTATACGCTTTCATAATGTATGAAA
This sequence comes from Bacteroidetes bacterium CG2_30_33_31, assembly GCA_001872625.1. Taxonomy (GTDB): domain Bacteria; phylum Bacteroidota; class Bacteroidia; order Bacteroidales; family UBA1556; genus UBA6267. The sequence goes on along the minus strand of MNXP01000029.1, from coordinate 21,587 downwards.
AAGATTTTTCGGTGTATCCTGCGGCCACAGCATCGCGGCGATTGTAGAGCAAAAGTTTATGTAATGGAATTTTTACAGGACATTCCCAAGTACATTTTCCGCATAAAGTACAGGCAAAACTCAGGTGATTATATTCTTCTAAGCCCTTCATAAATGGGCTAATTACTGAACCAATTGGTCCAGAATAAACTGTTTCGTAAGTATGTCCTCCAATATTTTTATAAATTGGACAAACATTTAAGCATGCACCACATCTGATACAAGCCATTGCTTCTTTTTGTGGATCTTTTTCAAGCACTTTAGAACGGCCATTATCTATTAAAATGAGGTACATTTCATCAGGTCCATTTTTCTCGTTTGGCTTTCGTGGTCCAGTAATTAGCGAATTGTAAACTGTTATTTTCTGTCCAGTACCATAAGTAGAAAGAAGTGACCAGAAAAGGTCTAAATCTTTTATTGAAGGAATGATTTTTTCGTAACCTGTGATTGCAATATGAATTTTAGGCATCGACATAGTTAAAACTCCGTTTCCCTCATTTTCTGTAAGGGCAATTCCTCCAACATCTGCCACCAAAAAATTCGCGCCAGTAATACCAATATCCGCCTTTATAAATTTGTCTCTCAGCAATTTGCGAACGAAAAGAGTTATTTCTTCAGGTGTGGAATTTGGTTTTATATTAAATTTATTATGAAAAAGTTCGGCCACATCTTCCTTGCTTTTATGCATTGCTGGAGTAACAATATGATAGGGTCTATCGCCATCGAGTTGAACAATATATTCGCCCAAATCCGTTTCCAAAGACTCAACACCATAAGCACTTAAATATTTGTTGAGTTCAATTTCTTCGGTTACCATTGACTTACTTTTCACCACTGTGCGGGCGTCGTATTTCCTCATTAAATTTAGAACCTCGCGCACGGCTTCCTCAGCTGTCTCTGCCCAAATGATTTTGCCTCCATTTTTTAAGAAATTGCTCTCAAATTCTGTTAAAAAAGACTCCATATTATTGATGACATTTCTTTTTATTCTAGCGGCTCTTTCTTTTGCCAATTCAAGGTTTATATACTGTTTTTTGCCATTTAATACAGCGCTGTCGTAACGTCCTATATTGAATTTCAGTTTTTTACGATGTTCCAAATCAAAAGCTTTAGCTTCCGAATCCAAAAGAAATTTTTGCTTTAGCTCACTCATAAAGAGATATAATTTAATAAATTATGACCTGCAAAGGTATTTAATTTTTCAGCTAAGTGATTGTGTAAAATTGTATTTGATTTTAATTTATTTTTTGGCTTTCAGGCTCGAAATTATAAAGAAAATTATGACTGAAATTAATGTCAACACTGAAATATAAAATCCAATAATTACTGCTTTTGGCTGATAATAAAACTCTACATCATTTGCACCAGCAGCAAGAAAAACAGCCATAAAAGATGTATTTGCCAAAATTATTTTTCTCGAAATACCATTGACTTTTACTTTCCAGCCTGGGTAATAATTTTGAACAAGAAATAAATATCCGCTCTTGTGATTTTTAACTTTAAAGCGTAAAGAATTTGGAGAAAAATTGGACAGTTGAATTTCTCCAGTGGAGATTCTTTTAAACTTGTGTTTGCTGTTTTTATTAGCATCTATTTTTTCTAATGTTGCAAAAGAAATTACAGAACCATTAATAGATTCATGGAATAAATCGGGAAACGAATCCATAAGAGTTGAGGTGTTTTTTAAAATAAATGAGTAGTTTCCCTTATACGAAATCATACTTTCGTACACATTAAAAGCTTTATCAAATGGATATATACTAATGTCTGCTACGGAGTTTTTGAAAATATTATCGTTGCTTTTTAAAGAAAATGACTTCGAATATTTTTCTAAAACTTCTTGGTTGTTAGCAACTTTTGAATGATGCTGATATAAGGAAAATGGAGCATAAATTTGAAATGAAATCAGCAAATCAACAATAATTATTGCAGGCAGCAGAATATTTTTTGATGTTTTAATCTTTAAAATAATATAACCAAAGATTAGAATTATAAGTTGTAAAATTGATTGAAAAAATATACGTTCGGAAATATTTAAGTTGACAACAAAATTATATAAACTTGAACCTTTAAACTTTGAAAAATCTATTTGAAACGCTAAATAAAAAATAACTGAAATCAAAATTATAATGATAGCGAAAACAATGTTTTTCAATAATTTAAAGTCATTCTTTTTGACAAAGTAATCTAAAGACGCTGCAGCTAAAGCAATAAAAATTGACATAAAGAAAAATCTGAATAAAGCTGGAAATCTAAAAAGATTAAAACCCGGAAAGAATTCGAATAAATATCTATGAATCAATAATTTATTGCCAAATGAAACTGCTAAAAACAATAATGCTATTACCATTAAATACCAGATTTTCTTTTTATAAAAAGGATAAATGCTTGCTAATATTAATGGAAAAATTCCTATGTACAAATTTGTCATGCTTATATCTGTTCCAAAGGTTTCAAAAATCTGATTTACATTTACCGAAACCGCGGCAAAAGGAAGAAATAAACTTATGAGTGATTTGAAAGTTATAGCATATTGCGAGGCATATTCATAGTTAATACCTTGACCTCTAACAAAATAATTTAATGAAATATAAGTTGAAATCAAAAATGCTGAAGAAAGTAAAGTTACTAAAGATAATGATAATAGAAAATATTTTAGCATCAATATTTTTGTGGACGATTTAATAAATTCCACCAAGCCCCAGAAAAATAAAATATATAATATAATAATTGAAAACGCTGGATATCCACCAGTTAGCAATAAATATGAAACTAAAGCTAAATAAATTGAGTTTTTTAATGTTGGATTTTTGAGTAGGTTAAAGAACGAAAGTAAAATCCATGGAATCCAAGCAATGCTAATTATCCAAGTAAAATGAGCTCCATGGCCTACAAAAAATCCTGAAAAAACATAAATTGCTCCACCAAAAACCGATGATATTTCTGATATATTAAATCTTTTTAAGAGCTTATAAAAGCCAATGGCGGCAATCAAAATATGAATTATATATTCAAAATTGAAGCTATACAATGTATATTTTCCAAACAAAGCCATTATCCAAACTATTGGATACCAAGCTCCCGATTGCGGATCGGCATGAATTGGCAATCCTAAATGAAGATAATAATTCCAAAGAGGGAGTACGCCATTTCTTATACTTTCAACTATTAAATATCTCCAAGGAAAATGTACATATAAAGCATCAAACTTTAAGGTTTTGAGAAAAAAACTGACTTCAAAATAGCCAAATAAAACTATGATCACTAATATGATTATTCCTTGATATCGAATAAAGAATTCTTTCATATTTGCCTCATTTACAATAATTTTGTTTTATAAGTACTTCTCTATTTCTATTCCCAATTCTTTGGCATATTTCAAAAACAATTTCTTTTTATAGCTACGCAAATTACTTTTATCGCCATTGGCAAGATCCAACATCAACCTATTGCTAAGCACAAAAGTTTGACAAAATTCGCCATAATCTCTTATAATCAAACTCTGAATAGGCTTAAAAACTTTATCTTTAATATTATTTATTTCAATACGCCTCTTTTTCATCAAATTCATATCCTCTCTTTCTATTCGCTTTATCTCCAGTTTGCTTTTTGAAATATTTTTTTCTTTAGCTTCCTCTTCGGTACTTGCTAAAATACCTGTTAAAAGGTTTTCAAATTCAATGTTTTTCAATGATTTATGAATAAATTTCCTCTCGCTCCAACCTTTTATTAATTTTGGATTTATAGCTATTTCTTTCAAAAAATGATTGTTAATTACTTGATGTGCTGGTTTATCCAATTTTTTTGCTTCCACCTCTCTTGCTTTCCATAGCTTATTATAAAAAAACCATTGAAATTCGGTAAGTTCATATCTTTCCTTTTTGTTTATAATGTTGGTGGATGATTGCGAAAATATCATATTATCAAATATTTGGTTTTCTTCATCAATCCAACTCATAATATTTTTTTGAGAAGCCATCTCAATAAGTAATTTGTATGAATCTAAAAGAAAAAGAACATCATTGCCAGCGTAAATTTTCTGGTTTTCTGTGAGAGGTCTATTGTACCAATCACTAATCTGCAAGTCTTTATATACTTGAATATTAAGTATATTAATAAGCATATCTGATAAAGAAACTTTTTCGTAGTTGAGCAATTTTAATGCAATAGAAGTATCGAAAATATTCTTTGGCTTGCAACCTAAAGATTGCAATAAACGAATATCTTCACCAAAGGCAAATACAACTTTTTGAATATTATTATTTTCAATAATTGGAAAAATTTGTTCTATTTCTATAAATATTGGATCAATTAAAAAAATTGTGGAGCCATCAAAAATTTGAATCAAACATAATTTAAAACCATAATGATGCAAATTATTATCGAATTCAAGATCTAAGGCTATTTGTTTTCGAGTGCCCAGAATGGCCTTTGCTTCCGACAGCTGTTCTTCAGTATTTATATATTTTAATATGGCCATGCAGAAATTTTATCTACTCTTTTTTGATGGCGACCGCCCTCAAATTCGGCATTGAGAAAGGCTAAAACAATTTCTAAAGCGTATTCTTTGGCAATATATCGAGCTGAAAGTGCTATTACATTTGCATCATTATGCTGCCTGGCCAATTTTGCTAATTCAGTGTTCCAAGCCATTGCGGCACGAACTTTTGAATGTTTATTTGCTGTAATTGCAACTCCATTTCCGCTGCCACAAGCAATTATCCCTATTTCAAATTCTTTATTCTGTATCGCCTGGGCTAAAGGATGAATAAAATCTGGATAGTCAACACTATCTTTACTGTGGGTTCCAAAGTCTTTAATTTGATAACCTAGCTTTATTAATTCACTTTTAATAAACTCTTTTAGTTCATAAGCAGCATGATCACAGCCAATTACTATAGTATTTTTCTTGTCGAACATTTTATACACATTGCTTTGTTAATAAGTGCAAATTAACTAAAAACTATTGAATTTATGTAATCTTCTTTTAATTAATCTTTTAAATTAATTTTGAATCATTCTATTTTACCTAACCTATTGATTTAAAATATTATTACTTTATCAACCTAAATTGTGTTAATATCCATTTAATTTGGTTAAGAAATGGTGATAGATTTTCAACAGTATTTTTTGCAAATAAAGCAAGTTAAAAAACTAACAATTTTTGCTTTTTTATTTACACTAAATGCACACAAAAAAATATTGCTTTTTAAAATAAAAAGTAAACAAATTTGTTATAAACAGATGTTTAAAACAAGATTAATTTATTACAATTAAATACTTTGACTTGTTAATTTAAAGTTAATTTAAAGTTAAGAATTCAAAGGTTACCTAATACTTGAAAAAGTTACGAACTTATGAACAGCCTATATTAAATAACTAATTTATTTAAAAATAAATTAATATTATAATATTGAATTCTATAAATAATTTTTTAGATTTTTAGATTGTATATCTTTGCTAAATAAATTTTTGAATATGCAGACATTAAATATCATTGATAAAATAAATAAACTTAAACGGCAAAAAAATGCGGTAATATTATCTCATTTTTATCAAACTGATGATATTCAAGATATTGCTGATTTTGTGGGCGACAGCTTAGCTTTGGCACAAGAAGCAGCCAAGTCAAGTGCTAAAATTATTGTTTTTGCTGGTGTTCATTTTATGGCAGAAACAGCAAAAATTATAAATCCAAAGAGCAAAGTTTTGCTGCCTGATATGGATGCAGGTTGCTCACTTGCAGACTCTTGCCCTCCAAAAAATTTTAAAATATTCAAAGAACAATATCCAAATCACTTGGTAATTTCTTATATTAATTGCAGTGCAGAAATAAAAACTATGACAGACATTGTTTGTACCTCGAGCAATGCCCTAAAAATTGTAAATTCTTTGCCCAAAGATGCAAAGATAATTTTTGCACCTGACAAAAATTTAGGAGGATATATCAACAAAATTAGTGGAAGAAATATGGTTCTTTGGGACGGAAGCTGTGATGTTCATAATATTTTGGAGGCAGAAAAAATTGTAGAATTAAAACTTAAAAATACTGATGCTAAGCTTATTGCTCATCCAGAATGTCAAGCTGCGGTGCTTGAGCTGGCAGATTTTGTTGGCTCTACTTCTGCCTTGCTTCAATACACATCTACAAGTAATTTTAAAAAATTTATTGTGGCCACTGAATCAGGAATTCTTCATCAAATGAAAAAACAAAATCCTACAAAGGAATTTATAATAGTTCCTTCAGACAAAACTTGTTCCTGTAACGATTGTCCACACATGAAAAAAATTACTTTGAAAAAAATTTATAATGTACTTCTTAATGAATCTAACGAAATTATTCTCTCTGATTTTATTATGAAAAATGCTCTTAAACCTATAAACAGAATGCTCGAACTTTCTTAATTTAATAAATCATAATTGAAAAATATTTTACTTATATTACTGTTTTTTAATATTTTAACTTTACATGCTCAAGATAGTATTGTGAGAAATGGATACCAAATATTTTACTATTCCAATGGCATTAAAAGTAGTGAAGGCATTATGAAAAATGGCCAACCAGAAGGCTATTGGAAAACATATTTCGAAAATGGAAATATTAAAACAGAAGGAAATAGAAAAAATTATGAACTCGACAGCCTTTGGAAATTTTATGATGCTAATGGTAAATTGACCTTAAGTATAACATACAAAAATGGTATTAAAAATGGCGCAAGAACAACTTACTTACAAGATAAAACTGTTATCGAAAATTTTGTAAATAATATTAAAGAAGGCTTTTCTAACGAATATTATTTAAGCGGAAAGCTATGGAAAACAACACCTTATAGCAATGGCCTCGAAAATGGATTTTCTATTATGTATTCCGAAGATGGAAGAATAATTGGACTTACAAAATTTCAAAATGGCTATTTAAAAACCATAGAAAATATTAACAGATATAATAAAGCAGGAAAGAAAATTGGACTTTGGAAAGAATTTTGGCCAGGCGATGATTATCTTACAAAAATGGAAGGATATTATAGAAATGATATTCAAGATGGCTATTTTAAATATTATGATAAAGAAGGAAATCTTCAGAAAATCGACAAATTTATTAACGGAATTTTAATTATTGACCCACCAGAACTTGCTGAATATGATATAAAAACCGATTATTATAGCGATGGCAGTGTTAAAACAATAGGAAGTTATAAAGACGAAAAAGCCGAAGGAATGCGCCGCGATTATTCAACAGATGGAAAAATTATCGCTGGATATATTATGCATGAAGGTATTGTAATAGGAAAAGGAATTATTGATGAAGCTGGACTTAGACAGGGAAAATGGCAGGACTTTTATGAGTCTGGAAATATACTCGCCGAGGGAAATTATATAAACAATGTGAAAAATGGTTCGTGGAAATACTATTTCGAAAACGGAAATCTCGAACAACAAGGTGATTATGACAATCAAGGTAGAGCAAAAGGAAAATGGACTTGGTTCTACACAGATAAAAATGTGAGAAGAGTTGAGAGTTTTTTTGAAGGACTTTCTCAAGGAATGATGACAGAATATTCATTAGACTCAACTATTATGCTGCAGGGCGAATATGTAGATGGAAATAAACAAGGTTTGTGGTTAGAAAATGTAAATGGCTACCGCGACGAAGGAGAATATTTGGAAGATATGCGCGAAGGAATTTGGAAATCTTATTACCCAAATGGAAATACATACTTCGAAGGCAAATTTGTGGATGATATTGCCGATGGAAAACATATTTGGTATTATGAAAATGGCCAAACACTAACAACAGGAAATTATTCTATGGGACTTTATAACGGCGAATGGCGCTATTTCGACGAAGATGGAAAATTGTTTCTCACAGTGGAATTCAATAAAGGTATTGAAGTAAAATATGATACAAAAAAAATTGAACCAGAACTTGACCCAAGCGAAATGACGGAGTAAAACCTAAGTATATGTTTTGTATTATGTATTTTAGCGAATTTGAAATGCCTACTATTTTAACTAATTTATAATTAAATGAATCAACAAATTTTGACCCTCGGATTTTCATCATGCCCCAATGACACATTTATTTTTGATGCCTTGATTCATCATAAAATTGATACCGAAGGTCTTGAATTTAAACTTTTTATTGCCGATGTTGAAGAGTTAAACCGCAAAGCATTCAAAGCTGAGCTTGACATTAGCAAGATAAGCTTTAGCGCCTACACTCAACTTACGACTAACTATATTCTATTGGATTCAGGTTCTGCTTTAGGCGAAAACTGCGGTCCGCTTCTTATTTCCAAAAAACCCTTTGATTTAAAGGACTTGTCGAATAAAAAAATAGCAATTCCAGGTTTAAATACAACCGCCAATTTATTGATTTCGCACGCTTTTCCAAATGCTAATAATAAAGTAGAAATGTTGTTCTCGAATATTGAATCTGCGGTTTTGAATGGCGATGTTGATGCAGGATTAATAATTCACGAAAGCCGGTTTACTTATCAAGAAAAAGGCCTTCATAAGTTAATGGATGTAGGAGAATTTTGGGAAACGGAAACTAATACTCCAACACCATTAGGAGGAATTATTGCCAAGCGAAGTTTAGATGAAGAACTTCTGCAGAAAGTTAATCGCGTGCTACATCGCTCCCTTGAGTTTGCCTTTGCTAATCCCAAATCTGGCCTCAATTTCATTCGCTCACACTCGCAAGAAATGAGTGAAGAAGTTATGTATAAGCATATTGCTCTTTATGTAAATAATTTTTCTCTAAGCCTTGGCATTTCAGGTAGAGCAGCCGTTATTAAACTTTTTGAAGTAGCTAAACAGTTAGGAAAAATCAATAAAATTCCACAAAACCTCTTTTTAGAAAATCAATCTTTTTCCAACCAATCTTTCATCAATCTTTAACCAATCTTTAACCAATCTCCAACCAATCTTTTTCCCCCAATCTCTAACCAATCTTTTTTCCCCAATCTCTAAGCAATCTTTTTCAAACCAATCTTTTTTCCCCAATCTCCAACCAATCTTTTTCCCCCAATCTCCAACCAATCTTTCATCAATCTTCTTCCAACCAATCTTAAATCAATCTCTAAGCAATCTTTTTCAAACCAATCTTTTTCCAACCAATCTTTCATCAATCTTTAACCAATCTCCAACCAATCTTAAAACCAATCTCCAACCAATCTTTTTCCCCCAATCTCCAACCAATCTTAAATCAATCTCTAAGCAATCTTTTTCAAACCAATCTTTTTCAAACCAATCTTTTTCAAACCAATCTTTTTCAAACCAATCTTTTTCAAACCAATCTTTTCCAAACCAATCTTTTTCCAACCAATCTTCTTCCAACCAATCTTAAATCAATCTCTAAGCAATCTTTTTCAAACCAATCTTTTTTCCCCAATCTCCAACCAATCTTTCATCAATCTTCTTCCAACCAATCTTAAATCAATCTCTAACCAATCTTTTTCCAACCAATCTTTTTCCAACCAATCTTTTTCCCCCAATCTTTTTCCCCCAATCTCCAACCAATCTTAAATCAATCTCTAAGCAATCTTTTTCAAACCAATCTTTTTCAAACCAATCTTTTTCAAACCAATCTTTTTCAAACCAATCTTTTTCAAACCAATCTTTTCCAAACCAATCTTTTTCCAACCAATCTTCTTCCAACCAATCTTAAAAAAAACTACTTTTGCTTTCTCAAAATTTCAGCAATGATAATTGTAACAGGAGCATTAGGATTTATTGGCAGCGTTTTAGTAGGCGCTCTCAACAAAAAAGGATATAAAAATCTAATCTTGGTAGATGATTTTTCCAAAGAAAACAAATTTCAAAACCTTGAAAATAAGAGCTTTTCAAAAAAAATTGAAAGAGATATTTTTCAAAATTGGCTTAATAATACCAACGAAAAAATCGACTTTGTCATTCACATTGGAGCAAGAACCGACACCACAGAATTTGATGTAGAAATATTCAATAAATTGAATTTAAATTTCACAAAAGACTTATGGGTAAGTTGTTCAAAGAAGAATATACCTTTGATATATGCTTCATCTGCTGCTACTTATGGAGGAGGTGAATGGGGTTATGAAGATAATCATGAAGTTATTTATAAGTTAAAACCATTAAATCCTTACGGGGAATCTAAGAATGATTTTGATAAATGGGCTTTGCAACAAAAATTAACTCCACCTTTTTGGTCTGGACTCAAATTTTTTAATGTATATGGACCAAATGAATACCACAAAGGCCGAATGGCGTCCGTAATATTTCACGCATTCAACCAAATAAATAAAACTGGCGGCATGAAACTTTTTCGATCCCACAATACAGCTTTTAAAGATGGCGAGCAATTACGCGACTTTGTTTATGTGAAAGATGTGGTGAATGTTATTATTTGGCTGATGGAAAAAAAACCACAATCAGCTCTTTTCAATCTGGGAACTGGCAAAGCGCGCTCTTTTTTGGACTTAGCAAAAAATACTTTTATTGCATTGGGTAAACCCGAAAATATTAGCTTTATCGACACGCCAGAAGACATACGCGAAAAGTACCAATATTTTACTCAAGCAAATATGAACAAACTAATTTCTGCAGGATATAATCAAAAATTCTACTCATTAGAGCAAGGTATTGATGACTATGTCAAATATTATTTGCTAAATAATAAAAATTATTGATTTGAAATAACAAATATTTTACAGAATATCAGCACTTTATATTATTTTTAACAAAAATGATATAAAACAGAAAAAAATATTTTGATTAATTTAAAAAGTGAGTACTTTTGTTACTCAAACTTAATTGAAATGCTTGATACGTTAATCACAAATAAGACACGCATTAAATTATTGATAAAGTTTTTTTTAAACTCTAATTCTAAATCCTATCTAAGAAATTTAGAACATGAATTTAACGAATCCTCGAATGCTATCCGCATTGAACTCAATAAGTTTGAAAAATCGGGTTTACTAAATAGCGAAGTCGAGGGAAACAAAAAAGTTTTTACCGCCAACACCAATCATCCTCTTTTCAAAGATATTCACAACATTTTGCTCAAGCACCTTGGAATCGACACCGTGATTGATGAAATGATTTCAAATCTTGGAATGCTTAAAAAAGTTTATCTGGTGGGAGATATTGCAAAAGGAAAAGATTCAGACATTATTGATTTGTTATTGGTGGGAGCCGAAATTAATAAAGACTATCTTACCCGTTTGATTGAAAAAGCCGAACGATTAATACAGCGTAAAGTAAGATATCTTATTTTTGGCGAAGATGAAATAGAAAATTTTCTAAAGTCAAAGGGCATCAGCGAATACCTTTTGCTTTGGAAAGAATAAAATAAGCGTCGTGTTATCAATTTAACACGACTTTTTTAAGGCTCTAAAAATCAGTTTGTTGCAAAAAGCAAATGTAACTGAGAGTGGCGAAGCCGTGCCAAAGAGGAAGTAAATAAGGCTCAAAATTTTCAACACAAAATATCGAAAAAAATATAAATGAAGACAATTGCAGTAATTGGTTTGGGTTACGTAGGTTTACCCTTAGCAGTAGAATTTGGAAAAAAAAGAAAAGTTATTGGCTTTGAAATTAATAAGGCCAGAGTGGATGAGTTGAAATCTGGTAAAGACCACACTCTTGAGACCTCTTCACAAGAATTAAAAGACGCAAAATTTTTAAGTTTTACCACTGATATAGAAGATATCCGCCAAGCGCAGATATTTATTATAGCGGTACCTACACCAACTGATAAAAACAATCGCCCAGACTTGACACCTTTAGTGAAAGCTTCGGAAACTGTTGGAAAAGTTATTAAAAATGGCGACATAGTAATATATGAATCTACAGTTTATCCAGGAGCCACAGAAGAAGATTGCGTGCCTGTTATAGAAAAAATGTCGGGAAAAGAATTCAACAAAGATTTTTTTGTAGGATATTCACCAGAAAGAATAAATCCAGGAGATAAAGTTCACACACTCACCACAATAAAAAAAATTACTTCAGGTTCAACACCTGAAATTGGGAAAGAAGTTAATGAGCTATATTCCGAAATTATTAAAGCAGGAACTCATTTAGCAACATCAATAAAAGTTGCGGAAGCCGCTAAAGTAATAGAAAATTCACAACGTGATATAAATATTGCCTTTGTTAATGAGCTTTCTAAAATATTTAATCTCATGGGAATAGATACTTTAGAAGTTCTTGAAGCCGCTGGCACAAAATGGAATTTCTTGCCATTTCGCCCTGGCATGGTTGGCGGTCATTGCATTGGAGTAGATCCATTTTATCTTGCTCAAAAAGCACAAGAAGTTGGATATCATCCAGAAATTATCCTTGCTGGCCGCCGCTTAAATGATTCTATGGGAGCTTATGTTGCCACAGAAACTGTCAAATTAATGGTTAAAGCAGGAAAACAAGTTAAAAACGCTAAAGCACTTTTACTCGGGATTACCTTTAAAGAAAATTGCCCTGATATCAGAAACACCAGAGCTATTGATGTTTACCGCGAACTTAAAGATTTTGCTATGGAAGTTGATGTGTTCGATCCATGGGCTTCCAAAAAGGATGTTAAAAACGAATATGGTATTGATCTTATTGATAAAATTTCTGATTATAAAAAATACAGCTGTGTAATTTTAGCCGTATCTCACAATCAATTTCTTGAACTCGATTACTCTAAATTTAAAAATTCAGGGGCAATAATTTTTGACGTTAAAAGTATTTTGCCTAAAGATATAGTTGACGCAAGATTATAAAAATAATTTCTAAACTTGACCCTAATTTCTTACGGAATTTAACTTTTCACCCGATAGATATCGGAAATTCACTTTTAGTTTTTCACTTTTCACTTTGAACTCTTATAATCTCACCAACCTACGCGAATTAGAAGCGGAAGCAATTCACATAATTCGTGAAGTGGCCGCCGAATTTGAAAACCCTGTGATGCTATATAGCATTGGCAAAGATTCTTCGGTGATGGTGCGTTTGGCCGAGAAAGCCTTTTCCCCCGGAAAAGTTCCGTTTCCGCTTATGCACATCGATAGTAAATGGAAATTTAAGGAAATGACAGAATTTCGTGACCATTATGCTAAAGAAAAAGGTTGGAATCTTATTGTGGAATATAATAAGGAGGGTTTTGAAGCCGGCATTGGACCTTTTACTCATGGGTCAAAAGTTCACACCGACGTGATGAAAACTCAAGCTCTGCTTAAAGCTCTCGACAAACATAAATTCGATGCAGCCTTTGGTGGCGCTCGTCGCGATGAAGAAAAATCAAGGGCTAAAGAAAGAATTTTTTCTTTCAGAAACAAATTTCATCAGTGGGATCCTAAAAATCAACGTCCAGAATTGTGGAATATTTACAATACCAGAGTGCATAAAGGTGAGTCAATAAGGGTTTTCCCCATTAGCAACTGGACAGAACTCGATATTTGGAATTATATCCGATTGGAAAAAATCCCAATTGTACCTCTATATTTTGCTAAAAAAAGACCAGTAGTGAATATCGATGGCAATTTTGTGTTGGTTGACGACGATAGGATGCCAAAGGAGTTATCTGATAAAGCCGAAATTAGAATGGTAAGATTTAGAACTTTAGGCTGTTATCCCTTGACTGGTGGAATAGATTCTAACGCTACTACTATTGAAGAAATAGTTGAAGAAATGATGACCGTAACCGTTTCTGAGCGAACAACTCGCGTTATCGACTTCGACCAAGACGGCAGCATGGAACAGAAAAAAAGAGAAGGTTATTTTTAGAGGGGTTTGCAGGTTTGTAAGATTGGACCTTAAAAGTACTTTTAGATGTGAACTCATAAAGATTTAGATATTTGGAAGCTGTCTATTGTTTTCACTGTAGATATTTATACATAAATAAAAAAAATTTCCAGACAACGAATTATATGAATTAGTAAGTCAAATGAGAAGGGCAGCAATATCAATTCCTTCTAACATGGCAGAGGGTTCTGGACGAAATAGTAATAAAGAAAACATTCAATTTCTTTAGATTTCTTTAGGTTCATTATCAGAATTAGAAACGCAACTAATATTGGTTGATATACTAAAATCAGGGATTACCAAAATCAGCAAGAAAAATTAAATACCATAAAAGCAAAACCTATAAATTTTATACAAATTCAAAAAAAAAGATAAACCCGCAAACTTGCAAACTTGCAACCCCCGAAACCAATTTTAAAAATGAAACCATCTTCCGATATCCAAGCATTCCTCGACGCCGACCAAAAAAAAGACCTCCTACGTCTTCTTACTGCAGGTTCGGTAGATGATGGAAAATCAACTCTGATAGGAAGACTTCTCTTTGATAGCAAGCAGATTTACAAAGATCACCTCGCTACATTAGAAAGAGACAGTAAGAGAATTGGTCATGCTGGAGAAGAAATAGACTACGCGTTATTGCTCGATGGTCTCAAGGCAGAACGCGAGCAAGGAATCACCATTGATGTTGCTTATAGATATTTTTCTACTAACAAAAGAAAATTTATTATTGCCGATACTCCTGGACATGAACAATATACTCGCAATATGGTTACTGGAGCTTCTACTGCCAATTTAGCCATTATTTTGATTGATGCCCGAAAAGGAGTAATTACCCAAACAAAACGCCATAGTTTTTTAGTTTCTTTGCTTGGAATAAAACATGTGGTGGTGGCTGTAAATAAAATGGATTTAAAAAATTATTCACAACAAGTCTTTAATAATATTTGTGAAGAATATAAAATATTTGCTTCAAAATTGGATATCCCAGACATACAATATTTTCCAATTTCAGCCTTAAAAGGTGATAATATTGTCGATAAAAGCGAAAATATGCCTTGGTTTTTTGGAACAACTTTGCTCGATTTTCTTGAAAAAGTGCAAGTTAGCAGCGATCGCAATTTTATAGACATGCGTTATCCTGTTCAATTTGTTAATAGACCCAATATTAATTTTCGTGGTTTTGCTGCAACAGTGGCTTCTGGAATTGTAAAAATAGGAGAGGAGATTATCTCTTTGCCTTCTGGTCAAAAATCGCGCATAAAAGAAATAGTAACTTATGACGGAAATTTGCAAGAAGCTTTTCCACCACAATCGGTTACTATTACTTTGGATGATGAGATTGATGCAAGCCGAGGCGATATGTTGGTTTACCCAGATAATTTACCTTTGATTGGTCAGCACTTTGAATCTATGTTGGTTTGGATGGATGAATCGCCAATGGATAAAGAGATGCAGTTTTTTATAAAACATGCTAATAATATGACAAGAGCTTTTGTACAAAATCTTGATTATAAAATAGATGTAAATACAATGGAACATTCCAACATTTCATCTTTTAATCTTAATGATATTGGAAAAGTTCAAATTACAACCGCAAAACCATTATTTTTTGATCCATATAAAGCTAATAAAGTTACTGGTTCTTTCATCTTAATTGATCCAATCACAAATTATACTTGTGCTGTAGGAATGATTTTAGGAAAATCAGAAAATTCTGATGCAGCATCAAAAAATACCTTAGGAAAACTCTATCAGTCAAAAGATTCGCAAGATGCTGAGGTAAAATACCACCAACAGAAACTCAAAGGAAAAACTACAATAAGACTTGATGCCGAGGCTCAAAAATCAAATCTTGGTGAAGTCTTAGAAAAAGAAATTCTGGATAAATTAGTTGAAATGCTAATAAATGAAGGAGTAGATGTTGTGCAATAGTTTGACATTGTTGCAAAAGAAGATTTTCTGCAAAGCCGCAATCGAAAAAAAATCAATAATATCCAAAATTTTTTAAAAGAAAGATTATCATAATATGTCAAAAATTCTAATCACTGGCGGTGCTGGTTTCATAGGCTCAAATCTTGTAGATTATTTCCTCGAGAAAAATCATACAATAGTTTGTCTTGATAATCTATCCACTGGTTTTGAACATAATATCAAACAACATTTTAATAATCCGAATTTTACTTTTATCAAAAGCGATATTAGAGATTTAGAAGCTTGCAAAAATGCAGTCGCCGGCTGCGATTATGTGCTTCATGAGGCAGCACTTGGCAGCGTTCCTCGCTCTATTGAAGACCCAGCTACTACAAATGAGGTGAATATTGGGGGCTTTTTGAATATGATTATTGCTGCAAGAGATGCCAAAGTAAAACGTTTTGTTTATGCTGCCAGTTCAAGCACTTATGGCGATTCTAAAAAATTGCCTAAGGTAGAAAATGAAATAGGAAAGCCTCTGTCTCCTTATGCTATCACTAAGTATGTAGATGAACTTTATGCCGATGTGTTTTCCAAAACTTATGGTATGCAATGTATTGGCTTAAGGTATTTTAATGTCTTTGGTCGTCGTCAGACACCTGATGGAGCTTATGCTGCCGTAATTCCACTTTGGGTAAAAGAATTAATAAACCACAGAAGCCCAAAAATAAACGGCGACGGAAGTTACAGCCGAGATTTTACGTTTATCGAAAATGTAATTCAAGCAAATGAACTTGCTCTTTTTGCTACTGAAAAACAGATTTCTCAGGGGCAAAAAGTATATTCTAAGTTAATAGGAAAGGAAGATTTATACACACCGAATTCTACTTTTTTTTCTGAGGTTTTCAATGTAGCCTTTGGAGGAAATACTAATCTGATACAACTTTTCGAGGCTTTACGCGATAATTTGGCACGATTTGATAATAAGATAAAAAAAATTGAAGCGGTATTTGGGCCTTTTCGTGCAGGAGATATTCCTCATTCGCAGGCAAGTATCAAGAAAGCTGAGATAATTTTAAAATATAAACCAAAATTTGATGCCAGAGAAGGATTTGAAAAAGTCGCCGAATGGTATTACGAAAATTTAAAATAATTAAACTTCTCGAAGTGAATCTTCTGTTTACCAAAAACTTCAAACCCCTACTTATTTCTTACATTTTGGTATTGTTCCTTCTGAACGTTTTGCCAATCAACGGAAAAGAATCTGCATTGAATAATAATTATTTCTTGCACATACGCTGGGACTATTTAGGCCACTCATTATTATTGATACCCCTTTTCCCACTAATTTATCTTAGTTTCAAAAAATCGTCGTTATTCAAAATCAGCATATTATTACCAATCACCATTTCGCTTCTTGTTGCAATAAGTACCGAATTTATTCAATACTTTATCTCTTGGCGAACATTTAATGTTAATGATTTGTTTGCCAATATAATAGGGGTTTTTTTTGGTGTTGTAGGAATATTTGCTGTTGTTAATTTGAAAAGAAAACTAAGGGTAATATAACCTTGCGGTTTCATACAATAAATGAATTAAAACATAGAATTAATTTATTATTTGCAATTAAACTGCAATTTCAAACTCGATTCAGCCTCAGTAAATCTTATTAAGATAGAAGCTGATTTATTCAATTAGATTTAATTTTTTATCAATAGCATTTTTGCCATCATACAAAGTGCTTTAAAATTTTCTCCATGCTAATTCATATTTTTGTATATTAGCTAAAATATTAACCCGTGAATAGTCCTGAAATAAAACAGTTTATCCGCAAAAACAGCAGTTTGTTTTGATATATTACCAAAGATAAAAAGGAAGCCATCAGCAACGAATTACTCGTGGAAACAATTTTAAATTATGGTGATATGAACGCAGTTAAACAGCTCATTCATATTATGGGTTTTAAAAATTTAGCTAAATTATTTTTAGGCATACAGGGTAGGAAAAAATTAAATTATTATCCTGAAATCTATCATTTCCTTTCATTATTGATTAAAAAACAGGAATTTTCAAATATTTAATCAAGGCCAGGTACAACTTTTACCAATGGTAAAACATTTTAAAAGAGAGTTTTATTTGGTTGGAGGAACAGCGATAGCCTTACACATAGGGCATAGAAGATCCATTGATATTGAGTTGTTTAAATATAGTGCAATTAAGCCTAAAAATATTTTGCAAGTGGTTTCAAGTTTTTAATATTACAAATTTTAAATATTTAAGCTTTGACAAACATTGAAAGCTATAAAAAGTATTTCAAAAGTCTGCCCATGTTTTGCCACTTCGCTCCAGCAACGAACAACGAACAACGAACAACGAACAACGAACAACGAACAACGAACCCCGAACCCCGAACCCCGAACAACGAACAACGAACAACGAACAAGGAACAAGGAACAACGAACAACGAACAACGAACAAGGAACAACGAACAAGGAACAAGGAACAAGGAACAACGAACAACGAACAAGGAACAAGGAACAAGGAACAACGAACAACGAACAACGAACCCCGAACCCCGAATCCCGTCAAACAATTTGTAATCATTCCGCTGCGCTCCAGCTTAAAAATTTAAACCACAAAGAACACAAAGAAGTCACAAAGTACACGATGCTCTAAATGAGAAAAGATAGAACTTCAACCCCTTTTCCCAAATCTTCGTAACGAAACTTTCGGAATAAAACACCTCTAATATCACTCATGAATCCATTTATTATTACAGCCTATAAAGCTCCTGAATTTTTCTGCGACAGAGAAAAAGAAACGGATATGTTGATGCGTTCTGTAATCAATGGAGTGAATATAGTATTGTATTCATTGCGCAGAATGGGGAAGACAGGGCTGATTAAAAATGCTTTTCATCAACTTGGCTTAAGTACTGACTATCAGTTGATTTACATTGATATTTATCGCACAAAAAATGTGGATGATTTCGTAAATGAACTCGCTAATGCCATGCTTAAAATAGATAAAAAGACATGGTATAAAAAGGCCTTCGATTTCATTAAAAATCTACATCCAATGATCACAGTTAATCCCATAAGTGGACAGATGGAAGTGGAAATAAAACCCATAAATCAGGGGCATGGAACTACAAATTTGGAATCAATTTTACAGTTTTTCGAACAATATCAATCAAAAATTATCATTGCAATAGATGAATTTCAACAGATTACCGAATATCCTGAATCTGGTTTTGAAGCCTTTTTAAGGTCTAAAATACAGTTTTTAAATAATGTAAATTTCATTTATTCGGGCAGTAACCGACGTTTAATAACTGCCATGTTCAACAATTACAATCGTCCTTTTTACCAAAGTGGCGCAACTTTATATCTTGATAAAATTCCAAGCGATGTTTATGCCTTATTCATTAAAAAATTAATGGTAAATAATGGGCGAAGCATCTCAGATGAGCTCATCACAAAAGGACTTTTATGGACTGAAACATATACATGGTTTACCCAAAACTACTTCAATAGAGTATGGGGTAAAGGGGTGAAAAATATTACTCAGGAGCTACTATACGAGGTAGAAGCGGAAATTTTTTCGGAGAAGGAAAGAGATTTTATTGAACTCCGCAACCTTTTACCCGAAAACCAAATGAATCTGCTGATAGCTATTGCCAAAGAAGATGGGGTTTCGCAACCCACAGCCAAAGATTTTTTAGCAAAATACAAACTAGGGTCTTCCTCTACCATCAATTCAGCCCTAAAAGTACTGGAGCAAAAAGAAATAATTTATAACGAAAACAATACCTATCAACTCTACGACCTATACCTAAAACGGTTTCTCCAAAATTGAACCCAAAACCGGCAGTTCGACACAATCGACACAATCGACTAGCTCAGGGGGGTCAGCTCACTGCATCGCCTCAAACTTCAAACCGACAACAGAGATCAGAGGACAGAGGTCAGAAGTCAGAGGTCAGAAGTTAGTAGTGAAAAGTGAGTTCAGGACAACCAATTCCGATAAACAATTTGTAATCTTTCCGCTTAGCTGCAAGAACAAATTCTAAATCGGGATTGCCGCTGTGCTCCAGCAACGAACCCCGAATAACAATTTGTAATCTTTCCGCTTCGCTTCAGCCACAAACTCAGAACAATGACCACTATCACTGAAATACTAAAGTATATCCAAACTGGTGAAAATGAAGCAATCGAGTTTAAAAGTAATTTTAACAACGAGCTAATAGAAACAATGGTTGCATTGGCTAATACATCGGGA
Organism: Bacteroidetes bacterium CG2_30_33_31; assembly: GCA_001872625.1. Taxonomy (GTDB): domain Bacteria; phylum Bacteroidota; class Bacteroidia; order Bacteroidales; family UBA1556; genus UBA6267. The sequence goes on along the minus strand of MNXP01000029.1, from coordinate 1,586 downwards.
GGTACAATTATTACAGGGATTAATCCTAAAAATGAAATTGTTGGGATAACCTTAAACCCTGAGTCAATTCAAAACTGGGTTAACGAAATAAAAAATAAAACTTCACCATCCTTAATCCCTGATATAGAATCTGTCAATATAAACAATAAAACTGTCGTTATTTTTACCATACCAGAATACCCAATAAAGCCAGTTTCAACTAGAGGCAAATATTTTAAACGGGTTGCGAACTCAAATCATTTGATGAGTATCGATGAAATTGCTAACGACCATCGTAAAACTATGAATGCAAGTTGGGACTTTTATCCCGATTACAATCATAGTTTGGAAGATGTTTCTAACGAGAAAGTGGATCGGTTTATAGAAACCATTGAGCAACGGACGCAGAAAAGAATTGAATTACCCCGCTTCGACTTTCCTGCAAAACTTGAAATAATTCGCAACCATAAATTGACTTTTGGTGGCTATCTGTTGTTTGTGAAAGAGTTATGCCCAATTACCGATGTTGAGATTGGACGCTTTAAAAGTCCAACTACTATTATTGATAGTTTGACCCTAAATACCGACTTATTTTACCGAAGTGGATTCAGTAATTGGTTTTATAAAAAAACACCTTATGGTGGAGTTTATAATTACCGGAGAACCACAGCGGATTGAACGTTTTGATTATCCATTAGATGCCATTCGGGAAATTGTGATAAATATGATTGTACACCGCGATTACAGAGACAGCAGTGCAAGCATTATTAAAATTTTTGACGATAGGATAGAATTCTTCAATCCGGGGAAACTATATGGTGATATAACTGTTGAGGATTTGTTATCGGGCAAATACATTTCAAAAACTAGAAATAAACTCATTGCTAATGCTTTTAAAGAAGTCGGGTTGATTGAAAGATACGGCTCCGGCATCAAACGAATCATAAACATTTGTGACAACTATGGCGTTAGTCAACCTCATTTTGAAGAGGTTTTTAACGGCTTTCGGGTTATTCTTTTTAAAGAAAGAAAGAATGTCACAAAAGGTGTCATAAAAGTTGTCACAAAAGAAGAAAGGCTAATTAAAATTCTGGAACTTATTGATTCTAATCCATCCATTTCAACAAGCGATATTGCAAGAAGTTTAGAATTAAATCCAAGAACTGTGCTTAGAGATATCGACAAGTTGAAAATCGATAACAGAATTAGAAGAGTTGGCGGACGAAAGATAGGAAAATGGCTGATAATCAATAGTTAGGAAATCAGAAGGAATTGAAGAGTAAGTAGTAAGCAGAGAATAGTGAGTAGGGAGTTCAGGACAACTGAAAACTGATAACCGACAACCGACCCCGAACAACGAACAACGAACAACGAACCCCGAACAACGAACAACAAACCCCGAACCCCGAACAACAAACAACGAACAACGAACAACAAACCCCGAACAACGAACCCCGAACAACGAACAACAAACCCCGAACAAGGAACAACGAACAACGAACCCCGAACAACAAACAACGAACAACGAACAACAAACCCCGAACAACGAACAACAAACCCCGAACCCCGAACAACAAACAACGAACAACGAACAACAAACCCCGAAC
>MNXP01000025.1 GCA_001872625.1 Bacteroidetes bacterium CG2_30_33_31 | reverse complement strand
TAAATACATTTTTACATAAAAGTTATTAGCATAGTTATTAACATATATTATTGATTATCAATTTGTTAATTGTATTTTTAAAAATTGTCATGTACTAAAATGGAAAATATTTTTTTCACTTTTCAATAATAATTTATTATTGAGTAAAGTGAGAAGATGAAATTAAATTTTATAGTTTGATTTATTGATAAAAGTTAAAATTTCTTTGGCAATAATATCAGGTTTAAATCCAAATTTTTCATCTAAAACTGAAGCAGGAGCAGAGAATCCAAAATGAGTCATTCCTTTAATTTTGTATTTACCATTCATAAAACCAGCTAAAGTGGAAGGCAAACCAGCAGTTAATCCATAAACTGGAATATGATTTGGAATAATTAAATTCTGATAATCGAGGTCTTGTTGTTTGAAAAGCCCTTCAGAAATTGCAGAAACTACGCGGGCTCTAATACCATAATCTTCAATTATTTGCGATGCTTGATATAGAGTTGAGACTTCGCTGCCGTTGGCAATTAGAATCACATCAGCTTCGCCTTGAGGTTCATGAACTATATACGCGCCAAGTTGAGCGTCTAAAGCATCAGCAAAGCGTGAGGAGTTTTCTTTTTCGGGCAAATCTATTATATTTTGGCGCGATAAGATTAAGGCTGTGGGAGTATTTTGGTTTTTTAGTGCCATCATCCAAGCTACAGTTGTTTCTGCCGAATCAGCTGGTCGTAATACAAGCATCGAAGGCTTTCCGCTATGGTTATGCAATTCCTCCATCAGACGGAGTTGTGCTTCCTGTTCAATGGGTTGGTGAGTTGGGCCGTCTTCGCCAACTCTAAATGAGTCGTGAGTATAAATATATTTTACAGGAAGTTCCATTAAAGCCGCAATTCGCGCCGCGGGTTTTATATAATCAGAAAACACAAAAAAAGTTGCAACAGCTGCAATCACGCCTCCATGAAGAGCCATGCCATTTGCAATAGCAGCCATAGAGAATTCTGCTACTCCAGCTTGCAAGAAATTGCCTTTAAAATCGCCCTTGCTAAATATTTTGGTATTTTTTAAAAATGAGTCTGTCTTGTCGCTATTGCTCAAATCGGCGCTTGCAACAATTAGATTTTCGATGTTTTTGGAGAAAGTAGAAAGGACATTTCCTGATGCTACTCTTGTGGCAATTCCTGGTTTTTGTTCTATTTCTGAAAAGTTAATTTTTTGATTTACAGCATTGAAAAAGCTGTGAAGTTTTATTGCAAGTTCTGGATTTTTTTTCTCCCAAGCAGTTTGTTCTTTTTTCTTTGCTTTAGCATAATTTCGTTTTTGCTCTAAAACTTTTTCATAGAATTCTGCCACATCATTAAAAATCACAAAAGGGTTCTTACTGTCGCCGCCAAGGTTTTTAATGCTCTCATCGAAAGAAGCACCAGCATTACTAATGGGTTGACCATGAGTAGAGAACTTATTTTCAAAGCTTTTTTTATCGACTGTCAAAGCTCCTTTACCCATTATAGTTTTGCCAATTATAAGTGTAGGTTTCTCTTTTTCATTATTGGCTTCGAGCAAAGCTTTGCTGATTTCATAGGCATTATTGCCATCAATGCATATTACATTCCAACCCCATGATTTATATTTTTCAGCGGTATTTTCGCTTGTAACATCTTTGGTTGCTGATGAAAGTTGTAGGCTGTTGCTGTCGTAAAACATAATTAGGTTTGAAAGTCCCAGATGGCCAGCGATACGTCCTCCGCCTTGCGAAATTTCTTCTTGAATACCACCGTCAGAGATGAAGGTGTAGGTTTTGTGCGACATCCATTCTCCAAAGCGAGCGCATAAAAATCTTTCGGCTATTGCTGCACCAATAGCCATAACATGTCCTTGCCCAAGGGGGCCAGAGGTGTTTTCTATGGCATGAGATAAATCTAATTCAGGGTGACCAGGAGTGATGCTTCCCCACTGACGGAAATTTTTTAAATCTTCTAAAGATAGTTGTTTTGTGAGAGCTAAAATTGAATAAAGCATTGGAGACATGTGCCCTGGATCGAGGAAAAATCGGTCGCGGTTTATCCACTTTGAATCGTCAGGGTCGAAGTTAAGAAATTTGGAATAAAGCACATTTATATAATCTGCTCCACCCATGGCTCCGCCAGGATGACCCGACTTTGCTTTTTCTACCATCGATGCCGAAAGTATTCTAATATTGTCTGCTCCTCTGTTTAAAATTTCGCTGCTACTCATTGATATTCAATTGTTTGATAGTATATTTACGTCAAATTTCCCGTTCGCAAAGTTAAAATTTAATGGCTTTAGGTTTTCATTTTTTATTAACAATACATCTATTTTTGAATCTTTTTAATAATAGATTTCAGACAAAATTGCTAAAGAATTTAAAATTGAAATTTAATCTTAATAACAATAAAAATATTATTATTCTACTCAGAAGTGTTTTTCTTATTTGAATTCAAACACAAAAGGCAAAATAAAAATCACAATTATTGTCCAAAGAAAATATATTGGTAAATATATTACAACAGCTTTTTCTACAGAATCCAGTGAATGACTTTTAAAATATGAAAGATATAAACTTCTAGTAATGAGAATCAGGTTTAAAAAAATCAATATATTTGAAACCAAAACAACAGTTCTATTGGGTGTAAAGCCATTAGCAACTCTTGCAATTATTGCTATAAGTGCAATGGAATTGATTATAATGGTTAGTAAAGCTAAAGCTAATAAAATTAAAATATAAATGTTCTTCTCTTTTGATTTATCGAGCTCCGCTACAGAAAATACAATTAGTGCCAGTACAGCAAGAAGCATAAAATTAAAAACAATTAATAGATCTCTATCCTCAATAATTTTATTATTTGAAAATATTAATGAGACTAAATAAATTGCAAGTGTTATTAAGACTAAAGGAGTAAATACTCTTGCTATTACCGGCGCAATTTTACTTGTAATATTTGGGTATAATCGTATTAAATAATATGAAATAATTGGTGAAGCCACAGCTCCAAGCGCTGCTACATAATTAAAATAGAATTTTTCAATATCCATTTCTATCGATGCGAATAATCCTAAGGTTATGGCAGTTAGCAATCCGCCTGCAATAAGAATCAAACCTGACATAATTAGTAATTCGCCATTAAACCGAATGAAATTAATTCTCTGTGTAATATTTTTATAATCGAATGATAGAAATGACAAACCAAATATACACCATAACAATAGTGGAACATGAATAAAAGCAAGCATAGCAGAGTCGCTATTTTGATAGGGTAAAAAATTCACATAGAATAATAAAATCAAAATGGTTAAAAAATAAAGAATAATATTTTTTTTATTTGAAATTCTATTTTGCCAAAATACATAAAGTATAATTCCATTGAAAACGATGATAGCTAAATCCTTTATGTAAAATGTCTCCTCTTGAATTTGAGGAAATATAATAGGAATTTTAACCAATAGCCAAGTAATCAGAGAGATAAAAATAACCACAAGCAAATCCAGCTTAAAAATTTCTTTAAATCCAGTTTCCTGCTCAGAAGACAATCGAAGTTTCCAAAAATTAACTAAGTCAGAATTATAACTCTCGTAAATTTTATTAAAATATTTTGAAAACTCTTGTTTATTTTCTCTATAGAGTTTTTCGAGCATTTGAGGATTATCAATGTTTTCAATTATGCTTTGTTCCATATTAAGTAGTTTAATGTTAGATTATTACAGACCTTATAAATATTGATATAAATCATAAAGAAAATTTTCTCTTTTCCTTTTACTAAAATTGAAAGGCTAAATTAGCATTTATATTAGATGATATATCATTATTTATTTTGGCAAATCAAAATATCTAAATTCTCTAACTTAAGATGTTTAGCTTTTGTAGCAAAATAATTAATGTAAACTGTTCGGTTTTTTTATTTTTAAAATTCAAATACTTTATTTTGAGATTAATATTATATCATATTAATTACCAAATGTTTGAAACAGATTTTGGATAGAAATTTAGATTCGGTTAAAGCAAGCTTCCCGTAAATAAGCTATTATATTTAAGTATGATATTTTTATATGCTATAACTGCCAAAGATTTTGAGCCAGTCTCTGGGCAATTAATATTAAAACCCTGTAATTAACATTATATTTCTGGCAAAATACTTGCAAGATTGTATCGAATTGAATAAATATTTTACATTTGCAAAATAATAACACACTTAATTTATACACAATTATGAATAGATTTATTAACTCTTTTTCACTCATTTTATTAATTGGTACGATGGCTTTCGCAAGCAGTGAAGACAAAAGGATGCTGCCCTCTGTGGAAGTTAAAACCTTGGATGGAAAGACTTTCAATACAAAAGATATTTCAAATGATGGTAAACCAATCATCATAAGTTTTTGGGCAACTTGGTGTAAGCCTTGTGTTCAGGAATTAAGCACAATTCATGATGTTTACAATGATTGGCAATCTGAAACTGGCGTGAAACTGATTGCCATTTCAGTGGATAATTCAAGAACATCGGTCAATGTGAATCCGCTTGTGAATGGAAAAGAATGGGATTATGAAGTTTATCTCGACGAAAACGGTGATTTCAAAAGAGCTATGGGAGTGAATATGGTACCTCATACTTTTGTATTAAATGGTAAAGGTGAAATTGTGTGGCAACACACTACTTTTAGTGAAGGTGGTGAGCTTAAACTTATTGAGGTTGTTAGAAAAGTAGCTAAAGGAGAAGAAATTACAGAAGAATAATTTTTTTATTTATGAAAAATATCTACAACTTTATAAACTTCATCATTATAATTCTAATGATTTCTGTGGAGGGAAAATCACAAGAAATTTTTGGTGGAAATGTGCATGGGAGTTTCCAAATGGATGCTCAATACTATAATGAAGACACATTAATTGGAGCCACAAAACCTGATGAAAAGATGGCTGCAAACTCATTTTTAAATGTTATCTACACCAATAAAGATTTTGAAGCAGGTATTCGTTATGAGGCTTTTACTCCAGCAATTATGGGTTTCGACCAAAGATATAATGGTAGCGGAATAGCATACAGATATGCAAAATATTCTCAAGATCACTTTGAAATTACTGCAGGAAATTTCTATGAGCAGTTCGGATCGGGAATGATTCTGAGAGCTTATCAAGAATGGAATTTGGGCTTCGATAATTCCTTAGACGGCATACGAATAAAAGCTCTGTTTCCAGGAATTCGGATTACAGGACTTGTTGGAAAACAGCGCATTTTTTGGGGAAAGGGCGATGGAACTGTTAGAGGAATTGATGCTGAATTTCAACTAAATGATATGCTCGCTTGTATGAAAGAAATGAAAACCAGATATATTTTGGGAGCAAATTTTGTAAGCCGCTACCAAAAAGACCTCGACCCAATATATAAGCTTCCAGCTAATGTTGGCGCATATTCTGGAAGAATTGCTGTTTTTCATGGAAATTATAACTTCAATGCTGAAGCAGCATATAAAATCAACGACCCAAATTCTTCTAACAATATGATTTATAAGCCTGGCAACGCTGTGTTATTGAGTTTAGGCTATTCCAAAAAAGGCATTGGTTTTACTTTGCAAGCCAAACGTGTTGATAATATGGACTTCCGCTCCGATAGAAATGCTACAGGATTTAATCTGCCAATAGGCTATATTCCAGCCATGTCAACTCAACATGCGTATTCTTTACCAGCATATTATCCCTCTGCTTCGCAAGCAAACGGTGAAATGGGTTTGCAGGCCAATTTCGTTTACACCTTTAAAAAGAATGGCAAAATTGGTGGTAAAGAAGGTATGGGATTAAGCATGAATTATTCTGTATCTCAGTCTATTAATAAAAGCCAAATAAATGATACTATTCCAATAGGACTAAGTGGCACCGATGGTTATAAATCTTCGTTTTTTGATATTGGCAACGAAAAATACTACCACGATTTTAATGTGAAAATCTCAAAAAAAATTAATAAAAAATGGATGATTGAATTCTCGTACGTTAATATTTTTTATAATGTCGAAATAAATGAAGGCCATAAGGAACCAAACATATTAGCACAAAGTGGTGTCGTAGATCTTTGGTGGAAATTCAAACCATATAATTCACTACATTTTGATCAAGAGGCAATGTTTACTGCTGGAAAAGGCGATGGAAACTGGGAATTAAGCATGCTTGAATATAGTCATAAAAGCTATTTTGCTGCCATCATCGACTTATATAACTATGGCAATCCAGTAGATTATTTGAGATTACATTATCTCTCCTTCAGCAGTGGTTATACATGGAATACAAGTCGATTGTCTATAACTGTTGGAAAGCAAAATTCTGGAATTATTTGTATTGGTGGTGTTTGCCGACAAGTTCCAGCAACTAATGGGATTTCACTTTCATTGAGTAGCAGTTTTTAAAATGTAATTCTTTAAATTCAAATTTATGAAACGATTAATCAAAATAATTTTTTTAATATCGCTGGCTATAAATTGGTCTGCCTGCGACAAAATTAGTGGTCTTTATAAAGATTTAGGAAATAATGTTAATGGTAACAATGACACAGTTCGTAAAGTTTTACTTGAAGATTTTACTGGTCATACCTGTGTAAATTGCCCTCAGGCAAATAAAATTGGCGAAGATTTGTTGAAACTTTATGGCAAGCAATTAATTATTGTAGGTGTGCATGCAAATTTCTTTGCAAAGCCAATACCTGCACCTTACGATTATGATTTTAGAACCGTTGCTGGCGAAGAATATTATACTTTTTTTGGCGTATCAACTAATCCAATTGGAATGGTGAATCGGGTAAAACAAAATAATGGAGCTTTTCTTGTAGAAAAGGGCTCTTATGCTTCCGAAATCAGCAAGCTACTTGATTCGCTAAGCAAAAAGCCTGATTTGTACATTTCACTGAAACCTACCTTTTCAATTTCTGATTCAAGCTTGAACCTTATTGCTGATGTTACTTTTCTAAAAAATATGCCTCAAGGAAAATACAATCTTTGTGTTTATATTACCGAAAATGAAATTATTAAGCCACAAAAAAATAATGACCCCACTCTTGGAACTACACCTAATATTTTAGATTACCACCACCAACATGCATTGAGAGCTTTAATTTCTCCTAATTGGGGCGACGAAATTATTAATGGCATCCCTACAAACGGGTTGACAATTTCTAAAACGTATTTAAGTTTTAAACTTGGTAAAGATTGGAAGCCAGTAGATTGCAATATCGTGGCCTATATTTATTATGCCGATGGTCCAAAACAACTGCAAATTATTCAAGCCCAAGAAGTAAAATTATAGAGAAATATTATTAAAAAAAAGCCGACTGATTTTAAAATCAGTCGGCTTTTTTTTGCTCTATGGAATTTCTAATAATAATATTGTCTAAAAT
>MNXP01000041.1 GCA_001872625.1 Bacteroidetes bacterium CG2_30_33_31 | reverse complement strand
AACAGACTTAGGAAGATTTTCAGTTCACACAGCAAGAAAACGATTAATTGGGGTGCAAAGAGAATTACAAGCAAGCGGTAAAGATTTCAGAGCTTTTGAATTACTCAACCTTGGTAAATATGAACGCCAGTTTTTTATGGACGATTTATCAAAAGACCTAACAGGTTTTGACAACCTGTTAGGTCTAACCAAAAAAGAAAATATTTATATCAACCTTATTCTCGAAGCCTACAAAGCCAAAAGAATTGACGGTCACACAACTTTACACGGCATCAAAGCAGGGCGTTTTGTAAATGTTGGCCCTTTAGATGTGCCTGTAACGCAAAGCCGCTTGATGGATATTTTTGAAGAATGTCGTCAGAAACTTTATACCCAAGTGGATGTGTTGGGCTTTGAATTTGAAATGGGGCTAACGCCACAGTTTATTCAAGAACTAAAGGAGAAAGGCGTTTCTGTAACGCTAAAATACATTCCAAAAGATGTATTCGACAAAAGAGCCGTAGAAAAAGGGCAGGCAAGGTTTTTTGATGTGGCTTACCTTGATTGTAAATTAAAAATTAAAAATTATGAATTACAAATTACGCTAACCGATTTTGTAACGCATTATACCCAAGACGACATTGAAGAACTGCAACAATCAATGAGAGCGGGAAGCAGAGTAGTCATTGAAGACGGACAAATAATAAAAGTTGATAAAGATAAAAACGGCATTATCGCACGAACAGTGCTCACTAAAAACTGGTTCGACTGGATTGACTATTGGGCAATAGATTTTGATTACCTAAGCAAAAAAGAAATTATTAAAATCAAAAACGATGCTTCGACAGGCTCAGCATATCAAGAGGTATGGAGTGGCAATTATTTGTTTGAAAATGAATGGCAAAGCTTCCGAACCAAGAAAAATTCTACACTTGAATTTACCAGCATAGCCCACGAATACAAGAAAACAGGAAAATATAAAGTAATGGTGAAAGTAGTTGACATTCTGGGAATTGACACGAGTAAAATAATTGAGGTAAACATTAAATAAAGCAAATATGGCAAACGATGTTCATAACGTATTCGTCAGCTACCATCATACAGAGCCTGACCAAACATACAGAAATGATTTTGAAAGATATTTTGCAAGTCATCACGAAGTAATGATTAGTAAATCCGTTCAGATTGGGGATATAGACCCAAATCTTCAAACGGACACTGTGCGTCAGAAAATCAGAGATGAATATTTAAGAATTTCAACTGTAACTATCGTTTTGATTGGTGCAAATACTTGGCAACGCAAACACGTTGATTGGGAAATTAGTTCAAGTATTCGTGATACAGCGAAGAATCCACGTTCAGGTTTGATTGGGATTTTTCTTCCTTCTTATCCAATGGGAGAAGGAAATAAATTCAACCCAAAAACAATTCCACCAAGATTGTATGATAACTGGAAAGATGAAAACAAAAGATATGCTCACTTATACAATTGGACAAATGACCCTGTAAAATTACAACAATGGATTCACAAGGCTTTTTTAGACAGGAAAACAATCCTTCCTGATAATTCATATCCTCACTTTGTAAATAACAGAACAAGCGACCATTGGTAAAATGAACGATTCAACAGCAGTCATATTAAAAACAGAATTCGATTATACAAAACCCGCTTTAATCATTGAAACGAATTGGTATTTCGTTGCTGGAATTATATGTCTAATTGTGTTGTATATTATTTATCAAAAGAAAATAAAAGCAAAACTTCAAAATATATTTGTTCAGGAGACCAGTTTTGAGATTAATACAGGTCTATTCAAATACAATCAGAAAATTAAAAGAAGCTATCAAAATCTATACGTTGCTCATAGAATATACATTGAACTTGTAACAAGAAAGGCTGCTATTCCTATTGATGTTGACAAGGATGTTTTAGTAGAAGTCTACAATTCTTGGTATTCAATGTTTAAGACAATAAGGGAAGAAATTAAAAATTTGCCAGGCGACTATCTTGTAGATAATGAAAGCACTAAAAAGCTTGTTGATTTAACAATTGAAATTTTAAACGATGGTTTAAGAGCACATTTAACGACTTATCAAGCTGAATTTAGGAAATGGTATGACAAGGAACTAAAGAAGGAAATTGATTCAGATATAAGCCCACAAGAAATACAAAAACGATATTCAAAATTTAAAGAACTGACAGCATCAATGATTGAAGTAAACAAAACACTTGAAGCATATTGTGACCAACTTAAAAAACTAATAGACGACAAATAAAACTATGCCCTCGCAACAGTCACACACATTGCCAAGTCGCACCAGCCGACACACAAACCAAAACTTGTCAAAGAGTGTGTCTGTCCGAACACACGAGGCACTGCAAAAATGATAGATAAATTGATTGAAAATGAATAAAGGCCAGTTGGTAACACTCGGTATAAAACATTGGGGTTTAAGTGGTTATTCAAGCTCCCGAAAGCTTTCGGGACTGCCCCGCATAAAATTTCGTGTCGGTGGACAGGAAAGTAGCCCGCAATCCCCAACGATTTCATACACGCTGTCCGTTGGTCAGAATCTTATGCAATTTATTTAACTTCCACTTTTCGAATTGCTCCTGTGTTAGGAAAGAATTGAATTTTATTGTTAACTGCTGGAAGATTTAATACTACTCCAAATTGGCTTATCAAAAAGGAGGCTTCTGCCTTTAGGTCTTTCTGATAAATAATGCTAAACTTTGAATATTCTGGAACTCGATAATAAAATCCAATATTTTTTGTTTTGTCAGGCAAATTATTTTTGGCAAAATTTCCAAGATTTATAGTATTTTTAGCTCTGTTTATTTGTATGTAAACAATCTCACCACCTTGAAATTTGTCATCTACAACACCAGCATAATTAGAAAATTTAAATAATGGTACGGAAGCGTTATATATTTGCGATTCAGGAAGATAGGTATATCTGTAATGAAAAGTTTCTGTTTGGCTTGTGCCAGTAAAAAGCATCATATATTCGTCTTCTAACTTGGATAACTCATCATTCATCAGCCTCAGACTTGCATCAGTGTAAGCTACTTCTTGAGCACCTGTGAGAATATCTAAACGCTCTTGTTTCACCTTTGTTATAAAATTTGCTGCCTCAGAGGCTTTCTCTTCAAGAGTTTTTTCTACCAAACTTCTTTTCAAAATTTGCTTTACCACAATGCCTGTATCCATATTTACTTTTTCAATAATTGTGTCAATTTGCTCTCTCAAGTTGGCATCAGCGAAGTACTTAAAGGTCTCAGTATAGTCGATATTACTTTTTTCCTTTTCGTTAATTTTCTCCTGTAAAACCAGCGCATCGCTATTATCATTTACGTCCTGAATAATTCCAGACTCATTCATTCTCAACATCATAGCATGAGCTTTTGAGTTTTTGAATTTTCCTAAACCTACAAAATAAAATTGCTCTGGGTCAGGTTCGGCATAAGAATTTATCTTTATATCTGTCATCTCAAATTTTACAGAATTTATTTGAGGTGCATTTTTAATACCCAAATATTTATCGGCAAAAGTGGCATAAGGGCCAGCAATTTTTTTAGTCTTTAAAACTGTAATATCAATGCTAATAACATTGCGCGGCAAGGAATAATAGTAGCCGAATTTTTTAGGAGCTAAAGTGTTTTCGTCAACTTTCAAAACATTATAATTATAGCTGTTACATGCCGAAAAGGTCAATGTCATTAATAAAAGTATAATTCCTCTGTTGCTCATATTATAAAATTATTGCAAAAATACTAAAACTTCATTGAAAGTTGAACATTTACTCTTCGAGGTGTAAGATAGTTAGGCACGCCATTGAGTCTTCCTTCAACGTCACTAACCCAGATATATGATACTGTATTGCTGATTTGCAACAAGTTAAATACCTCTATACTAATCCACATAGAAGAAAAATGGCGGAAAGGATTTTTTGCTTTAAGCTTATTTTCTTCCCCGATAAGTTGTTTGGAAAACCCAATATCTACACGTCTATAAGCTGGATAACGACGATTTTGTTGGTAGCGTTGGTGAGTTGGTGGGCCAAAAGGTAGTCCAGAAGCATACACCAAATTTAAATGCACTTTGAAAGTTGAATATCCTGGAATATAATCTTGAAAAAAAAGATTGAAACTAAATCGCTGATCCGTAGGTCGTGGAATAAATCCTGGTTCAAATCTCGTACTATCAACGACTTTATTATCTAAGGTGATACCAGGTACAATTTTTTCGCCAGCTTTATTGAAATAGTCGTAATAAAAATCGTCTTTTAAGTCTTCCTGCGTTTGCATCAGCGAAAGCCCAACCCATGATTCGGCTCCTTCAACAAATTCGCCATTGAGCTTTAAATCTAAACCTGTGGCATATCCAACGGCATTATTTTCAGCAAAATATCTTATCCTCACATCATTTACTTCGTAAGGAATCAAGTCCCACAAATATTTATAATATGCTTCGGCAGTAAATTTAAAAGGCCGTTCCCAGGCAGTAAAATTATAATTTGAGCCTGCTACCAAGTGAAAAGATTTCTGTGATTTAATATTTGTGTTTATACTTCCATCGAAATAACGCATTTCACGATAAAATGCTGGCTGTGAATATATTCCACTTGCAATTCTGAAAGAATATTTCTTTTTCCATTTTGGAGTAATGGTAAAATTAGCCCTGGGACTTAATAAAATTTCTTGACTGAAATCCCAGTAGTTTATTCTTCCACCTAAGACCAAATTATATGAAGTTTTATTTTTTTCTGGCATCCAATCCCAATTTTTTTGCACAAAAGCTGTAATTCTATTGGTCTGAAAATCTTTATTTTTAGCTTTAATAACATCTTGCAAATGAATGGAATTTGGGCGAATATAGCCTGAAATAAAATTGCCAACATTATCCATTGGATGTGGTTGCGAGTAACCAGCAGAATCTATCATCTGCCACTCGCTAAGTACATCATTCACAATGTCGTGACGAAATTCAGCTCCCCAAAATATTGACTTTTTGAAATTGCCTTCGTATTGTAAATTGCTAATCTGAGCTTCGAGTTTATTTCTTCCATGGTTCAAAAATGTTCCCACTCCTTTATTGAATGCTACTTCGCCAAAATTATCTTTTCCTAAATCGTTTTGCAAAACATCGAGCCAATATTGACCCATAATATCAAAAGATTCTTCCTCCAAAGTGCGATAGCTTGAAGCGGCAAAAAACATACTATAATTTTTTCTGCTATAATTAATTTTTGCTGAGCCCATGCTGGTGGTGAATTTATCGACTTCCTGTCCATCGAAAAACACTTTAAAGCGCAGAGCTTCAAAGATACTTCCAAAATTTGTCTCGCGGTCTGCTGGAATCATCAGATATTTATTTAGCGAAAAATTTCCAAGGAAGCTGAAGGTCCAAAATTCATTAATATCATACAAAATATTTGTTTGAATATCGGTAAAAGAGGGACGATAATCGCCTTTGGTATCAAGGCTACTTAGGAGATATGAATTTGATTTATAGCGTACTCCCAAAATATATCTGAGCCTATGGTTGTCGGTGGCATCTTCAATATGAATGGCTCCGCCCATCAAACTGGCACGAAATGAACCGGCAAATTTCTTGGGGTCTTTGTATGTTATATCGAGCACTGATGACATTTTATCGCCGTAATTTGCGTTAAAACCTCCAGCAGAAAATGCGATATCATCTACCAAATCAGAATTTACAAAGGGCAATCCTTCTTGCTGCCCTGAGCGGATAAGAACTGGCCTATGTACTTCAATTCCATTTATATAAACAAGGTTTTCATCAAAATTTCCTCCACGCACTGAATACTGGGAGCTTAGCTCATTCTTGGAGCTTACACCAGCCATTCTTTTAATAAATTCGGTAACAAAATCTCCTGAGGCGGTGGGCATCATTTCCAGCTTTCTTTTATCAACTCTTATTAGTCCATCGTAATTTCTTCGCCTACTAAATATTTCAACAGTATCGAGTGAAAGTCGAGTATCAATTTGGATATTTACCTCCAACTTTTGCCCTTCTTTTATGCTTATATATTTTATAATAGGTTGATAACCAGCAAAAGAATATCTTATTTGTATGTTTATGCCTGCTGGTACTTGCAACACATAATTACCATTTTGGTTGGTGGTGGTACCGCCAGATGTTCCAAAAATCGCAATGTTAACAGCAGGATTGAAAGGTTGATTATTTTCATCTAATACTTTACCATATATTTCTGTCTGTTGAGCATGAATTTCAAAAGCAGAAATTATTGAGATATAAACTAATAATAGTATTGATAAATATTTTCTAATCACCGCTTTTCTTTTTGAATTTGCCCTCCTGCCAAGCCTTAAAAAACTGAGCCCAAGCGAAAGGATTGAAAAGAGATATTGGCGCATATTGACCGTTGTAATAACTTTTGTCAATAATTCCTTGCATTTGGTTTTTGTAATTCATAGAACCATCCATTTCGAAATGCATTCCTAATTCTTTCAGCTCCTCTCTTTTAAGGTTTATCAATGCTCTGTCATAATCGGTTACTGGAATATCGGCATAAACGATGGCATTTTCTAATGCTTCTATAGTTGCCCATGGATAAATTACAGTAACTTGAAGCCTAAATGTGTCAGTTTGCATAGTCTGAAACATGGAGTAATGGTCGAGTTTTAATGTGTCGGGAATCTTATAATATGCTGATTTATAACCTTGTGATGAAAATTCTAAGACATCACCCGTATATGCTACGAAAGAGAAAAATCCATAATAATTTGCTGAGCCTCCTCTATTCTGACCTTGGATTAATATATTGGCAAAGCGAATTGGTAGAAGGCTGTCGGCAGTTACCACAGCTCCCGAAAATTGTATTAATCTTCTGTTTGTATCTGATACATTTTTATACGTAACTCTCTTATCCTTAGATTGTGAGTAACAATTTACAGAGTTGAAAATGTTTATAGAAAAAAATAAAATTATTATCGTAAGTTTCATTCAGCAAAATTATTCAAATACACAAACCACAAAATCATACATTTATTTTATCCTCAAAATAATATAGCCATGATATTGCATCGAGGATGATATTAAAGCTATTTACTGATAATCAAAAATTCGGATCTGCGGTTTTGTTGTCTTCCTTCTTCTGTGTCGTTAGGGGCTATAGGTTTTGAAAAACCATATCCTACATAAGACAATCTTGCAGAGCTTATTCCCTTGCTTATCAGGTAGTCAACTACAGCTTTAGCTCTTTGAGTAGAAAGAGTTTGATTATATTCTTCACCACCAATTTCGTCTGTATGACCGGAAATCTCAATTTTTATGGTGGGATATTGTTTCAAGAGAGATACAAGGCGGTTTAGTTCGGAGATAGATTCTTTAGTCAAATCAGATTTTTTGTAATCGAAGAAGATATTATGAAGGGCAATTTCGCTTCCAACTTCCACATGTTTGAGGCTAATATTCTTGGTAACTTCGTGATATTCTGAAGATTCAGGAATGTCAAAATTTTCGGAATGAAAAAGGTAATCTTCAGCTCTAACAGCAATGCCATAATTTTTTCCTGAAGGCAGACTAACAATATATTTTCCAGAGGCTGAATTCGACTCGAATGTTGCAAGAATCTCACCCGTTTGGTTATCTATTAAATCTATCTGAGCCAACAATTTCTCCCCTGTCAAGGCATCAGTTATTTGCCCTTTCACTAAGGTAAGTTTTGTAGTATGAATCTTTTCAAACTTCTCCATGTTAACTTCTAAATCAGCAGCTTCTTTGCTGGCAATAAGATTGTCTTCGTTATTAAATATTGGATATTTTTCGGGGCCGAAAAAGTTTACCAGATAAATATCTTGACCTCCTTTTCCATCATCGCGTACCGAGGAATAATATCCATGGCGGCCACTGGCAGAAATTGAAAAAAACACATCATTGTCGGCAGAATTAATTGGATATCCAATATTTACAGGCTCCGACCATTTGCCATTTTCGAAAGTGCTTTTAAAAATATCGTAGCCTCCCATGGTTTTATGTCCCTGAGAACTGAAGTATAAAGTTCGCCCGTCTGGTAGCATAAAAACTCCTATTTCATTGTATTTGGTGTTGATAGAGGCGCCTAAATTCATTGGTTCCAACCATTTCCCGTCAGTATTCATTCTGCTAAAATAGATATCTTTTCCGCCGTAACCTCCTGGTCTATCGCTAACAAAATATAGTCCTTTTCCATCGAAAGTGAAAGTGCCAGAGTTCTCTTGGCCATTAGAGTTTATTGGCGAACCTAAAGATTTTGGTTTCGCCCATTTGAGTCCAGAGAGTTTAGAAATATAAATATCGCCACCATTATTATCCCTATAAATTAAGATTGAAGTGCCATCGGGTGACATACCAATTACTGCATCATGAGTGAAAGAGTTTATGGGTAACCCAATATTTACTGGAGGAGCCCAATAGGAAGATTTATATTCTGAATAATAAATATCTTCATAATATTCAAAATCGTTGATATCCTTATCTTCACCTGTCGAGCCTTCGCGCCTTGAGGTAAAAAACAAAATACTTTCGTCTGAATTTATTATAGGGCCATAATCAGGGAATCGTGAATTTACGCCGCTGCCCATATTTTCAATTTTCACCCTTACTGGGTTTTTAATCAACTCTTTACCATTTTCACATTCAGAGATTTTTTTGTCAATTTCATCGGACATGGCTGTTAAATCTGCGGGCTTAAGCGATCTTTTATAGAGTCTATACAGTTCTACCGCTTTATCGAAATCGAATGAGAGATGATATGCACGTGCAAGATTATAGTTAAAATCTGAGGAAACTCTATCGTCGAGCTCTTGGGCAATATAAAAATGTTTAATGGCCTGATTTACTGGTTTTACCTCCAAATAACATAGTGCTATTTTATAATTTAGTAGCGCATTATTAGGGTTAAATTGGTTGGCTTTCAGATAAAATGAAATTGCTACTTCAATATTTCCAATACCATCGTTGTAATAATAATCTCCATCTCCAATATCTTTCAATGCTTCGTCGAGTTGGCTTATATTATTTGGAAAGGATTCCTTAGTAAATTCTACATTTTTCGTTTGTGAGAATATGTTTAATGATATGAAAATCAGAATTATAAAGTTTAAACCTTTTATCATGTTCAATATTATTTAATTATCTGCTTAATACCTTAAACTCTGTTCTTCTGTTCTGTTGTCTGCCTTCAGGAGTATCGTTTGTAGCTCTTGGTTCATCAAAACCATAACCCTTAAAAGTAAGTCTATCGGCACTTATACCTTTTGAAATCAGGTGATTAACAACTTCTTTAGCTCTTGATTCAGAAAGTGTTTTGTTGAAACTTGCAGATCCAACATTATCGGTATGCCCCGAAATCTCAATTTTCAAACTTGGGAAATCTGTCATAATTTTAATAAGGTTATCGAGTTCTGATTGAGATTCGGGTTTAAGAGTAGATTTTCCGCTATCGAAGAAAATATTGTTGAGCACAACTTTACTTCCTACAGTTATTCTCTTCAATTGAATGTCTTTTATAACTTCTTTAAATCCTTGATTTTCTTTTAAATCCACATTATCTGAATAGAAAAGGCAGTTTTCGGAATTGACAGTTATTCCATAATTTTTCCCAGCTGGAAGCGAAACAAGATATTTACCAGAGGCTTTATTATTTTCGAAAGTAGAAATTATCTGATTTGTTGAAAGGTCGAAGAGTTCTATTTTTGCAAACAAAGGCTCTTTTGAATATTCGTCAGTAATTATTCCTTTCAGAATTGTAAGATTTACTTCTTGGATATCAACTTTTGATTCGGAGACATCTTCTTTAGTGCCTTCGGTTCTAAAAGCCAGCAAGTTATCTTCATTGTTTGTTACCAATTGTTTTTCCTCGCCAAGAAATGAAATTTCATAAAGGTCTAAACTTCCATAGCTATCGGCTCCCTTTGAAGCATAATATCCATACTTTCCATCGGCCGATAATGAGAAAAATACATCATCTCCAGATGTATTTACAGGGTATCCAAGATTTTGAGCTTCCGACCATTTTCCGTTTTCATAGGTAGTCTTAAAGATATCGTATCCTCCCATGGTGTTATGTCCTTTGGAGCTGAAATAGAATGTTTTACCATCGGGATGAGCAAATATTGCTGTCTCTTCATAAGGTGTATTTATATCGCCACCAAGGTTTTCCGCAGAACCCCAATTACCTTTAGAATCTTTTTTGCTTAAATAAATATCGTGCTCGCCATAACCATCAGGTCTATTGCTTACAAAATATATTGTAAGAAAATCGTATGAAAATGAAGCTGAAGATTCATGATAAATAGAATTAATACTTTTCCCAAGGCTTATTGGTTTCAGCCATAATTTACCGTCTAATTTTGAGCTGTAAATGTCGCCGCCATCTTCTCCTTTGTAAATATATAATTGCTGACCATCGTTAGAAATTCCTACCACAGCATCATGATTGTCGGAGTTGAGGGGTTTGCCAGGGTTTTGCACTTTTCCCCAATTGCCGAGGCTATCTTTTTCTGTAAAATAGATATCTTCAAAATACTGATTTCTTGTAGCATCAATGCCACCACCAGTAGTGGTAGGGTTCATGGAAGTGAAAAATATTACAGAGCGGTCGGCGCTGACTACTGGGCTATATTCTGGATATTTTGAATTTACCGCCTCGCCAAGGTTTTTAGTATAAACTCTAATGGGGGTTTTTACTAAGATTTTTCCTGTTTCACATTCGTCAATTTCTTTTTGTATAAGCTTTTCGTATTGTGTAATTGTAATAGGATCAAGTATTTGTCTAAACTTAATTAGTAGTTCTAAAGACTCATCAAATTTATAATTAATATGGTAGCATTTGGCTAAATAGAAATTCAATTCAATATTTACTTTTTCGTCCAAACTTTTTGCTTTTTCAAAAAATGTAATGGCATTTGTGTAATCTTTAATCTTGAAATAGCATTTGCCTAATTTATAATTAAGGTCAGCATTATTAGGATTAAAGCTATCCACTGGAAGGTAAATTTCTATGGCAGCTTTGAAATCTGGGAATTCGGAAGAATAAATTTTATCTGCAGCTTTCAAATTTTTTATGGCCACTTTAAATTGCTCTTCTTTTCCAGGGAAATTAGCTTTATCAAAACTTACATTTTGTCCCATCGCGCTTGAAGCTATGAATAGAAGAGTAACAAATGTGGCAAGAATATTTTTAGTTAGAGTGTTCATAATCATCATAAATTTAATTACTTACATTGTGCTTGAACATAATTATGAGCAGTCTCAATACCCAAGGAATAAGCTTTTTTCCAATCGGCGCAGGAGCCTTCTTCATCGCGCAACATTTCTTTTGAGATGCCGCGGTTCAGATAAGCAAATCCGTAATTTTCGTCGATACTGATGGCGCTATCATAGTCCTTTATGGCGTCTTCGTAGCGTTTTTGTTTGTATTTGGCATTCCCTCGATTGTTGTAGGCAAAGGCGTAATCTTTATTAATTTCTATAGCTTTTGTAAAATCTGCCAATGCTTTATCGAATTCATTTTTTAAAAGATAAACCGAGCCGCGATTATTGTAAGCAATATAATAGTCGGGTTTTAGCTCGATGGCTGATGAATAGTCAGTTATAGCGCCTTCCAAATCACCAATTTTCTTTTTTACAGAAGCCATATTGTTGAAAGTAAAGGCCATTTGAGGGTTTAGCTGTATGGCTCTGCGGTAATCTTTTAAAGCTTCTTGGTATTGTTCCAATTGTTTTTTTGCGCTGCCTCTGTCGTTAAAAGCATAAGCATAATCAGCTTTATTTTCTATAGCTGAATTATAAAATTTTATTGCCTCATCATAGTTTTTCTGGTCAAAATTTACACAACCGAGATAGTAATATGCCGGAGCTTTTAGTTCGGAATTGTTGGCTTTTATGCAAGAGTTAAAATCACTGATTGCTCCAGAATAATCTTTCATCTGATAACGAACCAAACCTCTACTAAAGAACGATTTTGCCGATGGTTCGAGCATTATTGCCATGTTGTAATCGCTAATAGACTCAGCATATTTTTTTTGTTCCACCTTCGAGGTAGCCCTATTAATATAAGCTTTAGCAAAATTAGGCTTAATTTTTATTGCTTCGTTGAATTGAGCTATTGCCTCATCATATTTGCCTTGTTGAAACAGTACAATTCCTTGATTATAAATCTTTTCAGCTGTTTGATTGTCGGCAGCACTCACGGTTTTTATGGTATCTAAAACCTCGCTCGGTTTGTTTTCTTGCGCCATAATTCCAAAAAATAATATTGTCAGAATAAAAGTAAAAATCCATTTTCTCATAACGTTCATTTTGTTTGAATGTGTGTCCATAAATAATGAGCTAAGATACGTAAAAAACTATTTAAGGTGTTGATTTTTTTTTGTCATTAAATTGAGTAATTCTGGTTTGAAGTTTTTCTAATAACTAAAAATTTTTGCAAGTCAAAAAAAATAGGCAAGGTAGGTATGCTCAATTTTTTGTTATTTTGCCGCTTATTAATTTTCAGATTCTATGAGCGAAAATAAATTCAAAAGATACACTGTTACCACAGCATTACCTTACGCCAATGGGCCAGTGCATATTGGTCATTTGGCAGGAGTTTATGTGCCAGCCGATATTTATGTGCGTTACCTCAGATCCCAAGGGCGAGATGTAATTTTTATAGGCGGTTCCGACGAACACGGAGTACCAATAACCATTAAAGCTCGAAAAGAGGGCGTTACACCCCAAGATGTAGTTGATAAATACCATAAAATTATCAAAGAATCTTTTGAAGAATTTGGCATTTCTTTCGATATTTATTCTCGTACTTCAAATAAAATTCACCACGAAACTGCTTCAGAATTTTTCTTAAAACTCTACCATGATGGCAAGTTTATAGAACAAACTTCGCAACAATTTTTCGATTCGCAAGAGAATATGTTTCTTGCCGACAGATATATCACTGGCACCTGCCCTCATTGCAAATATGAAAAAGCTTACGGCGACCAATGTGAGCAATGTGGTACCTCTTTAAATGCCACTGAATTGATAAATCCTAAATCGGCAGTTTCAGGGAATATACCAATCTTGAAGGAAACAAAACATTGGTTTTTGCCTCTCGAAAATTATGAATCTTGGATTAAGGAATGGATAATTGATGGGCATAAAAACAACTGGCGACCGAATGTTTATGGACAAGTTAAATCATGGATTGACAGTGGTTTACAAGCGCGTGCGGTAACGCGTGATTTGAGTTGGGGGGTGAAAGTGCCTCTCGAAAACGCTGAAGGAAAAGTGCTCTACGTTTGGTTCGATGCTCCTATTGGATATATTTCTGCTACCAAAGAGCTTACTCCCAATTGGGAAAAATATTGGAAGTCAAATGATACAAAATTGGTTCATTTTATTGGAAAAGATAATATCGTTTTCCATTGTATAATTTTTCCAGCGATGCTTAAAGCTGAAGGCTCATATATTTTGCCCGAAAATGTCCCAGCAAATGAGTTTCTAAATCTCGAAGGCGATAAAATTTCTACCTCGCGCAATTGGGCTGTTTGGCTTCACGAATACCTGATAGATTTTCCCAATAAACAAGATGTGCTGCGCTATGTGCTCACTGCCAATGCGCCTGAAACAAAAGATAATGATTTTACTTGGAAAGATTTTCAGCAAAGAAATAATAGTGAGCTCGTAGCAATTCTTGGCAATTTTGTTAACAGAACTTTGGTGCTCACCGATAAATATTTTGATAATGTAGTACCTCAGCGTAATAGCTTATCAGATTTCGATAAGGAGGTGCTTGAAAGCATAAATAATTTTCCTGAAAAAATTGCAAATCAAATCGAAAATTATCACTTCAGAGAGGCTTTAAAAGAGTTTATGAACCTTGCCAGATTGGGGAATAAATATCTTGCCGACACTGAGCCTTGGAAAGTGATAAAAACTGACGAGAAAAGAGTGCAAACCATCATGAATATCTCATTACAAATTGTTGGTAACTTGACCGTCTTGGGTGATTGCTTCTTGCCTTTTACTATGCAAAAGCTTAGGGAAATGATTGGCTTGGAACAGCTCTCATGGAAAAATGGCGGCAGCGTAGATTTGTTGAAATCAGGTCATAAAATAAATCCTTCAAGCTTGCTTTTCGAACAGATAGATGATGAAGAAATTGGAAAACAAGTTCAAAGGCTTCTCGACACTAAAAAAATTAATGAGATGGAAAATCACAAAGCAGCACCCGAAAAGGAAAGCATTTCTTACGAAGAATTTGCAAAAATGGACATCCGCACCGGCACAATATTAGAAGCCGAAAAAGTAGCGAAGACAACTAAACTTTTGCGTTTAAAAATCGATACTGGTATCGACCAGAGAACAGTGGTATCAGGCATTGCCGAATATTTTTCGCCAGAAGAAATTATTGGTAAACAAGTTAGCATCTTAGTGAATCTTGCCCCGCGAAAACTTCGTGGCATCGAATCTCAAGGAATGATTTTGATGGCTCAGGATGCTGATGGTAAATTGGTATTTGTATCTCCTCAAATAAACACTTCCAATGGAAGCGAAATTAAATAATAGAAAATATGTCCATCAACGTTAAAAATATTACTAAAATATATGGAACTCAAAAAGCTCTCGACGATGTAAGCTTCGAAATAAAAGAAGGTGAAATAGTTGGTTTGCTTGGTCCTAATGGTGCTGGAAAATCAACACTTATGAAAATTTTAAGCTGTTATATTCCAGCAAGTTCTGGCGAAGCCTACGTGCAAAACTTCAACTGCAACAGCCAGAGTATTCAGGTGCGCCAAAATATTGGCTATCTTCCCGAAACGAATCCTCTTTACTCAGATATGTATGTTGTTGAATATTTGAAATTCATAGGCTCTATTTATAAAATTAAAGATCTGAATAACAGAGTTGAAGAGATGATTGCGCTTACTGGACTTGGAAAAGAAAAACACAAAAAAATAGAAGAGCTTTCCAAAGGTTATAAGCAAAGAGTTGGGCTCGCACAATCGTTTATCCACAATCCTGAGGTGCTTATTCTCGATGAACCAACATCTGGTCTTGACCCCAACCAACTTATTGAAATAAGAAACCTGATAAAGGAAATTGGGAAACACAAAACTGTGCTTTTCTCTTCACATATTATGCAGGAAGTAGAAGCTATCTGCGACCGCGTTTTGATAATAAATAATGGTAAGCTAATTGCCGATAGCCCAATAAAAGAGCTTCAAAATCTCTGGCTCGACAAAGAAATAATAGAAGTGAAATTTAAAGAAAGCGCCAATTTAAAGCTTCTTAAAAATATTAGTGGAGTTGCCGAAATTGATGTAATTAATGACCACACATTTAAAATTACTGCCAGAACTAATGCTAATATTCGAGAAAAAATTTATGCTTTCTCAAAAGAAAATCAGCTTACCCTTATCGAGTTGAAAGCTCAAGAGCTAAAACTCGAAGATGTTTTTCAAAAACTTACTATGGACTAAATCTCTGCATAAAAAACATATAAATAGTTGAAAAATTGAAGCATAATAGAGCTCAAAATCTATTGATGAAAATTTTCTTTATAATTATTCTGCTTGAATAATTATATTTAAATTTGCCGTAAAATCAATTTTCAAAAGTCATGAAAAGTAAAACTTCTATTTTCATTATTGCCATTTTAACTATCTCAGCATTGAACCTTAAAGCCCAAGACTCATGCAAAGTTTTGATGGAAAACCTCAAGGGAAATTATGTTGGTGGATGCAAAAATGGTTTGGCTAATGGACAAGGAACTGCCACAGGCGTCGACACTTATGTGGGAAATTTCAAAAAAGGATTGCCTGATGGCAAGGGAAAATACCTTTGGAAGACAGGCGAAATTTATGAAGGCTATTGGGAAAAAGGTTTGAAACAAGGTAATGGAAACTACACTTTTAAAATTGATGGACACGACACAATAGTTTCAGGCTTTTGGGAAAATGATGTTTTCATAGGTAAAAAATTCAAAAAACCTGAAATTAAAAACGCTTATAATATTGACAGCTACGATATTAGAAAAGGAGGTTCTTTTGAAAAACGTGTTCTTATCGACTTTCAACAAAATGGAATGAGAAACTCGGAAGTTTCAAATATTAGTTTAATATCAAATAATGGAAATCAAACTCAGAGCGGACAACTTATTGGTTTTGAGGCTATAACATTTCCAATTACTATTGTAGTTAGATATAGTACTTATAATAAATTTCATACAGTTCAATTTAATGCGTATATAGAATTTACTATTTTTGAGGAGGGTGATTGGATTGTAAGACTCACAAATTAATTATAATGAAAATCAATCTTTAATTCTTACAAATTTCAAAGCTTTTAGCAGTAAATCTGGCAATGGTTGCGAGGGTTTTCTTTTTTCAACATTGAGAAAAATGCCAAGTTTTTCAATTATAGGAATTTTATAAACTTCTATCATTTCCAAAAGTGTACCATCGGGATCTTCGGTGTATGTGCAATGGACTTTGGTATTGGCACCCATACTCAACACATTTTTGGTATCGCAAGTAAATCCGCAGCCATTTTGTGCAAGCATCTTACCAAGAGCTTCCATATTTCTAACGTCGAAACCCAAATGCACAAAACCTATGTCGCCCCAGAGCCGTCCTTCGTAAATTTTTACAGCTTTTCTACCAGTAACGTCCTGAACTAATTCAATATAACTTCTTCCAGCTAATTTTGTAAAACCACCACCAGAAGGATTATTTTGGGCCAGCAAAACTCTTCTGTACTCTTTATTTCCACCATTTATTGTTGCCCAATCGGCAAAGACTTTTGTGTTATCATATATCACTTTATCATATCCCAAAAGTGCATAAAAAGAAATTGCTTTCTCTGCATCACTAACTCCAATTGAGCAACCCACGGTGCCTCCAGTCACCATTTTATTTTTTGTATAAAAATCATCGGCTGGAATTATCTGAAATATCAAACCGTTCAAGTCTTTCAGATAAAAAGTACTCCAACCATTAGGCATTTCACATATTTCGGAAATTATATTCACTCCATTTTCCTTAAATCTGTCGTAGGCTTTTTGGACATCTGGCGTTTTTATCCAACCTATATATATTCCCAAATCTCCAAGCTGATGTTCAACTTTAGCGTTGGTAGCTTGGAAAGTACTCGGGCAAACTATCTCCATTCCACAACCACCTTTTAAATTCAACACCATGGCAGCTCTCTTCAAAATCACGTCTCCATTGGTATATATTGTCATCAATTCGGCCTTAGCTTCATCATTAAAAAAGGGAATATCAAGTCCAAAATTTTTGCGATACCATTTCCAAGCTTTTGCGTGGTCGGGAACGCCAACTCCTATATGTTGCATGCCATGAATTGTATAGGTCATATCTATTGATTTTTGTGTGAAAATTTATTTGGAAAATTGAACCTTTGGACCTTGTTATTAATTTCTAAATTTATTTGATAAATAATCAGATACAAAAATATATTTTTTTGCTTATGGTTTTGCCTTGTCATGAAAAAAATACTTCTAAACTATTGAAAAAGAAAAAAATATGAATCACTGTTGTTCGACAAAAAAATTTAAAAGAAGGAAATACACAATGGTCATCCCACCTTTTTGGC
This sequence comes from Bacteroidetes bacterium CG2_30_33_31, assembly GCA_001872625.1. Lineage (GTDB taxonomy): Bacteria > Bacteroidota > Bacteroidia > Bacteroidales > UBA1556 > UBA6267. The sequence goes on along the minus strand of MNXP01000041.1, from coordinate 10,913 downwards.
AATTTTGCTTTGATTGAAAAAAAATAATTTAGCTCGCCATACATAAAATATAATGGCTCATAAGCTTGCATCTAAAAATATCTTTCTCCTTTGAAAACCTGTAGAGAACTCCCTGCTGGGATTTAGTTCAACAGCTGCTTCTTCCGACTGCTGTAGGGAACTGCTCTTGTCTCGTCTTTAAAGACGAGACAAGAGCAGCCGTTTGAAGGATTTTATTAGCGACAGTTAAGTCTTTCAATCGTGATTCCTTTAATTGTTTTGATGTCGTCAGGTAATTTTCCATCGTCATTAATTATTAATGTGTATCCTTCTGCTATCAAGTGTGTAATTTTATTTCTGTCTGGAATATACGAATAAGCTGTTAAGTTAGTGTAAAACATTGCTTCAATCGGCTTATCATAGTTAAGCAATATTCCTTTCGTAATTTTCCTGTCATTGAGTTTTCGTAGGTCAATTGCCCAATCTGGATTTCTGTTGTTTTGCTTAAATGGTTCTACTCTTTCAATCATGTAGCGAACAGGTAAAGCTATGATTAAAAACAAAATCAAATTGAAAAACCATTTCAGCTTGTGGTTCTTTTTGTAATCATTCAACATAAAGAAAAATTCAGCAGTCATTAGAAAAAGTGCAGGAGAAATGAAAAGAATGTATGCCTGCATTTTTGTTTTTGTGATAGAGAAAAACAGAAGGGGAACTAAAACCCAAATAGAAATTGCCAATCGTTTCTTGTCTTTAAGGTTATTGAGTGACTTCCATAGAAACCAAATCAATGGCATATAAATCAACTCACCATAGTTTATTCTGATTTTGCCAATGAAATAATAGAAAGGGCCAGTCTGTTCATCAAGAACTTCGGTAATGTGTTTGAAATTAAAACTTGCTTCCCAATTTGCTTCAAGGGGAAATGCACTGAATATGTAAATTTGCCAAGGCAGAAAAATCAAGCAGCAAGTTGTAAGTAAAATTATGAAATGGGAAATGATTTCTTTTATTTTAAATTTTTCTGAGTCTATGATTATTAATAGCCAGATTGGCACAACAATTAAAGCTGGTAACCATTTTGATAAAATTGCAGCACCAATGCTAACTCCAGCAAGAAGATTGAAAACCGATTTTTTTCTTTGTGCGAATAAGATGCTAAACACAACCGCTAATTCAACGAAGAACAAAAAGAAAATATCAATGTGGTCTGTAGCTACTCTGCCAGCTGTTAATTCTATTATCAATCCGTTGATAGAAAAGAAGAAAGCTGCCAAGTAGCCAATTTTTTTATTGAAGAAATAACTACCGATGAAAAACGTCAGCCAAATTCCGATTGTTGTTAGAATGATTGAAGGTAGTCGCAAAGCTATTTCATTTGCTCCAAAAAGCCACATACTTGCAGCCATTGTCCAAAGTGGCAAAGGTTGTTTATGAACCCAAATATGATTTCCTACCCAGATTTTGTAATCATAAGGTAAAATCGGATTGTCGTAAAGTGTGGGTGTAAAAGGATGATTAAGAAGATTTTTCGCAACAAGAGCATGATAACGTTCGTCCCAAGTGTGCAGAAAAAAATCAGAGGAAGTGTAGATACGAAGAGCAAGTCCACAAATCATTAGCAGAAGTACAGCAATCATAAAGTTGTTCCTAGAATAATGTCGCCATGAGTAATAATATCCTATCACACATAAAATGATAGTTGGTATGGAGTAGTACAAATCGTTCATTTAATTCGTTTTAATAGCCGCAAACGTCAGTCCCTCGTTGCAGCCGAGGCAAGCTGACTAATCACCCTCTAATAATATAGTTTTGTTGTTCCCAACAAAGTACGGGATGCCCCACAAAAATAGGGATTTAATCTATTCTAACGAATGCATGTTTTTTTGTTAAATGCGGATATTAATTTATTTGTGGTTCGCCAAAAAATATCTTTCGCATTTGGAAACATATAAATTATCAAATGCTTTGAATTTGCCGAGTTGAGCGCAGTTGAAATTCGCCGAGGCGCAGTCGAACATAGTTCAACAGCTGCTTAATGATTGGCTCTAATGGCTGTATGAAGTGTATTTATTAGATGGCAGTTTTTCATTCAAAAAATTTGTTGATTTCAAAAGCAGTCAAGTTAATTTCTTTCACAATTTTTCAGGTGTCGGCAAATCTTTTTTAATAAAAAAACATTTCCAAAGTAGCATTTGATTTGGCCATCAACTTTGGAAATGTAAATTTTTTCAACCTCCCAAAGGCCTCAAAGAGATTCCCTAGGATATGCCTTAGGCAAATCTTTTCCGAACCATCAAAAAAGGATTCTATTTGCTTTCTTTAACAGGGATTTTTGCAGCATTCATTTGACCTTCATATTTTGAAGGGCACTTCAGCAAGATATTATCTGCATGAAAAGCATCATCTTTCATCTTACCACCTACCACAACCTGAATGCATTTTTCGAAATCTTGAGGTTTAGGTTTGTTAACCACAACTTTTCGCTTAACATCTTTTTCATCAGTCATATAAAAGCTAAACTGATCAGGGTTTACTAAAGCATCATAAGAAATTGGTGATTTCAAATCGAGTTTTCCAATTATGTCAAAACTTTTGTTGGGACTTGCTGAAGCTTCTTCGAAATCAGCATAAGTGCGCGGGTCTTTCACAAGGCTAACAATAGCTCCAATGGCCACTGCTAATACGATTATTAATATTATATGAGATTTTTTCATTTTAAATTTACTTTTTAGATTTTTTAATTTCTTCCAATTTATTTTCCATAGATTTCACTTTTTTATCTAAAATAAATAGATATACCGCAATGCCTATCAAAATCACTGATAGCACACCAATTACCACTAAAATTTTACTCTCTTCCATATTATACAATTTCATTATTTTCAATTTCTGAATCTATTTTTTTCAATCGGACTTTCAAATCGGCAATCCACAAAGCGAGCATCATCCAGCCGATAAGAGCAGGGTAAAAAACATACCTCATATTAGCATCCATATCGCCAAAAGCAGGGTTTCCATCTTGGCTACCAGGATGCAGTGTGCTCGAAGACAAACGAGGTAAAATGCCAATGAGTACTATCAAAAGCACAAAGGCGAATACATTGTAAACTGCTGATATTCTTGCTCTTTTATGTTCATCATCTATAGATGACCTCAGAATAAAATATGCCAAATAAATAACTATGCCGATGGCTGCACCATTCAGATGAGGGTCGTTTGCCCAAGGTTTGCCCCAAGTAAAATTGGCCCATATCATGCCAGTAATAATTCCTAAAAGTCCAAAAAATAGACCTGTCTTTGCCGACTGTTCGGCAAGAATATCCTTATCTAAACTGTTAGTATTTAGATGTTTGATGCTTCCAATAAATGACTTAGTGTAAACCGCCAACATAGCGAACCACATGCCCACATGAAAAAATACGTTACGCATAGATTCTTTAATATCTGTATCGGGAATATCCACAAGAAAGCCAGCTACTATTGCATATAGTAGCAGTAAAATTGCCAATATTTTCCACCATAATCCTTTCATAAAATTCAAATTTTATTCGCGCCAAAGATAAGGAAATAGAAGGTAAGCCAGAATGATAACTATCATATTAAGAAGAGCCAGAATGCCAATATACTGCCAAGCTACAGGACTATATTTTGCTCCAATAAGTGCCATTTTTGAAACTATAATTACTGTTATCAACATGGGCATAATTATCGGGAAACTTAATATTGCCATCATGCCAAAATTATTGTTCGATCGTGAAGAAATTGCTGCCACCATTGTTAAAAGTGAAGCAAAACCAAGACTACCAAAAATTAAAGCTGCAAAATATAAGGGATAATTATCTATCTGATTTCCAATATAAAATATATAAAATAAAAATGTCAACGTGGTGATAATAAGCATCAAAAGACTGTTGTAAATTATCTTTGAAATTATTACTGACTGTGGACTGCTTAGCGTAAAATAATATAAATGACGTGCAGGACTTTCCTGAACAAAGCTTTTAACTACTGCATTTATAGATGTAAATAAAAGTATTATCCAAAATAGCGCATTCCATGTAGATACATCTACAACTCCTTTGAATGATAGATAGCAGATAAATACAGTAGAAAAGGCATATAAAAGTATGCTATTGAGAGTATAAGACTGCTTGAGCTCTAACTTAATATCTTTATGGAGTAATAGCTTAATTTCGCTGACATTCATTTTGCAAAAATATAAATAAATAAAACCATAGAATATGATTTTTAGATTTATAACATCTTTTAAGTATAAATGAAAAAAATCCCAGAAGGAGCAAAGCTGAATGCTAAATCTGGGATTTCAAAAATAAGTTTTGATATTTTATATCACGTCTCTATGTCTTTTTGGGCAAGCTTGTTGCACTTCGTATGGCACTTGATCAGCATACAGCTTAAAGTTTTCGATATAACGAGATACGAGGGCGTCATATTTTTTCCAGTATTCTTTTTTGTCGCCCCAAGCATTTGAAGGTTCAAAAACATCTGAAGGCACTTCTGGGCATGATAAAGGAATATCAAAACCAAAGAGTTTATCTTTTCTAAATTCAATATTGTCAAGTTTGCCTTCGAGAGCTGCATTAAGCATATTTCTTGTATGGCGTATTGAAATACGTTTTCCAACTCCAAATTTGCCACCAACCCAGCCAGTATTTACGAGCCAAATATGTGCACCAGAACGTTCTGCTTTTTGGCGCAAAATCTTAGCATAATAGTATGGATGGTGAACCATGAAAGGTGCACCAAAGCATGCCGAGAAAGTTATCTCAGGCTCAATTCCTAAACCTAATTCGGTGCCAGCAATTTTGGATGTATAACCACTAATAAAATGATAAATTGCTTGATTCATATCCAAACGAGCAATGGGAGGCATAACACCTTGTGCATCAGCAGTCAAAAAAACAATATTTTTTGGTTGCGAATACACTATCATTTCTTCCACAGCATTAGGTATAAAACTTAGTGGATAAGATAATCTGGTATTTTCAGTAATTCTTTCGTCATCGAGGTCAATTTGGCGAGATGCTGGGTCGAAGATTACATTTTCGAGAATAGTTCCAAATTTATAGGTACAAGCATGAATTTCAGGTTCTGCTTCTGCACTCAATCTAATAGCTTTTGCATAGCATCCAGCTTCATAATTGAAAACGGCATCATTGCTCCAGCCATGTTCGTCATCGCCAATCAAACGGCGGCGTGGGTCAGCGGAAAGGGTGGTTTTGCCAGTCCCACTTAAGCCAAAAAACAAAGCAACATCATTTTCTTTTCCAACATTTGCTGAGCAATGCATACTCATTACGTCTTGCAAAGGCATCAGGAAATTTAAAATAGTGAAGATTGTCTTTTTAATTTCACCAGCATATTCGCTATTGGCAATAATAGCAATGCGTTGGGCAAAATTTATAACAATGGCTGTTTCCGAAAGTGTGCCATCAATTCTGGGGTCAAGTTTAAATTTAGGAGCTACCATAATAGTAAAATCTGGTATAAATTGTTTCAATTTTGCCAAATCTTTTTCTACTGTAAGCATATTACGAACAAAATGAGCACTCCAAGCTCTGTCGGAGATAACTCTCACTGGCAGCCTATATTCGGGATGTGCACCAGCATATAAATCCTGCACAAAGAGTTCTTCTCCTTGCCAATAGGCTTGCAATCTTGCAAATAGACCAGCAAATTTGTCGGTAGTCATAGGTCGATTATATTCGCCCCAATCTATTTTATTTTCAGTACTTTCTTCCTTCACAAAATATTTGTCGTTGGCGGCACGTGCTGTCCATTTTCCAGTGTAAGCATGAAAAGCACCACCGTTAACCAGCTTGCCTTCGCCACGGAAGACGGCTTCTTCTATTAATGCAGGCGTTGGTAAATTCCAATAGATAGTGTCGAGATGAACGAGTCCATGATTTTCGAGTCCAAAGTCAGATTTATAGGCATTAGCATGAGATAAAGCTGGAGTATCAAATTCAAGATATTTCATTTTATGTAAATTTTCGTTTTTAAAATATTAATTATCAACTAATTCCAATCGCGAACAAGTTTTCTTTCACCAATATAAAGCTCATTAGGTGAATCGGGGTCAATAGCCCATTTCATTCTTTCAACGCCTTCAATAATATCTTTTATGCCACCGCAAAATGAAATTCTTAGAAAACCATCCATCCCAAATTCCACACCTGGCATGGTCAAAACTCTAACTTTTTCGAGAAGAAAATTAGAGAGTTTTGTTGAACTTTTTTCATAGGCTCTAAAATCTGCAAAAGTGTAAAAAGTGCCATCTGGCGGGATAAGTTTGACTCCTGAAAAAGCATTGAGCTGCTCTACCAACACCTTTCTATTGTTTTCGAGAGTGGTTTGCAGTGCATGAATGCTCGATTGAACTCCGTTGATTGCTCCTATAGCAGCTTTCTGCAATAGCACAGATGTTCCTGAAGTTTGGTGCCCTTGTATATTGGCCATCACTTTTATAAGTTTCTTATTGCCAATAGCCCAACCAATTCTAAAACCTGTCATAGCATAAGCTTTAGAAACGCCATTGATAATAATGAGCTTGGAATTTTCAGTGAAATCTTTTACATAATCAAATGGATTGGCGACTTTCTTACCACCATAAACTAAAAGTTGGTATATGTCGTCCATGATAAGATATATATTTTTCTTCTCGCAAAATTGTACTATTTCGCTGATAAATTTTTCAGAATAAACAGCTCCAGAAGGATTGTTAGGGCTGTTGACAATAATAGCTTTTGTGTAAGAGGTTACATTCTGTTCTATATCTTGCAGCCTTGGAGTGAAGGTGCCATCTTCGGGTGTAACAGCAACGGGAATACCGCCACAAAGCTTAACCATTTCGGGATATGAAACCCAGTAAGGTGCAGTATAAATAACCTCATCTTGAGGATCCAAAATTGCTTGCAGAGCAACCATAAGTGCTTGTTTTGCACCGCTGGAAGCAATTACATTTTCGGGTTCCACTTGTCGATAATAGTGCTCCATGGTGTAACGAATAATTGCTTTTTTCATTTCGATAGTTCCATCAACAGGGGCATAGCGAACTTCGCCAGTATTTAAATGTGAAGCTATGGCTGTGATAGCATCTATGGGGGCTTTGCTTTTTGGCTCTCCACCACCAAGATGAATTACTGGTTCACCTTTAGCTTTCAAAATAGCGAATGTCTGATTCAATCTTAAGGTCGCCGATTCTTGTATTGAGCGGCCTATAATGCTTATACTCATAATATTGCAGTTTTTGTTTTAAAATAATTTTCGAACGATTGCTCGTAGTTTCTATAAAAAGAGCGTAAAAGTACATTATTAATCGAAACAATTTATTTGAAAGCTCTATTTATTTTAGTTCTAAAAAAGGTTTGCCTTGATTATATTGTTGGGGGGGGAAGAAATTTAGTTGTTGTATTTTTTTGAGATATAGGATATTTTTGACAGCGATTATTTTAGGAGATTTTTTTGCCATCTGAAAATTTATGTTTATTAAAATTCATTACAAACAATAAATCTATTTACCTTTGTCAAAGATATTTTGTAAAAGTCTATCTAAAACATTTCCTATGATTAAGAATTTTCTATTAATATTGGCTGCCATTTTTATAAACCAAATTGGCAATGGACAAAGTTCAGTAAACTTTAATTGCGACGATTGCGCATCAATTCATCATGATCTTTTTACAGAGCTTGACTCAGGGAAAGTAGTTGTAATAACATGGGTTATGCCTTGTGTTTCATGCATTCCAGTAGCCTCCACGGCTGCAAACGCTGTGCTTACTTTCGCTACATCGAACCCTGGAAAAGTCAAATTTTATCTTGCCGATGACTATGCAAATACTAATTGTAGTTCGCTAAGTGGTTGGGCAAATACCAACAGCATAATTACAAATGCTAATTTTTCAAATTCTGCCCTCAGCATCGACGATTATGGTGGAATAGGGGCTAATATGCAGAAAACTGTTGTTCTTGGCGGCGGCAATTGTCATAGAGTTTTTTATAATAAAAACGGCTCAATTACCCAGGCATCTATTGAGTTTGCAATTAATAACGCATTAGGTCCTTGCGATGGAATTTTTGATAACAATAATAAAAATTTCAGCCTTAAAGTGTTCCCAAATCCAGCAGAAAATTATGTTCAAGTTGATTACCAACTTGCCGAATCTGATGATGTTCAAATAGATATTATGAACACTTTAGGTGAGAAAATGCAATCAATTTCATTAGGTAAAAAATCTTTAGGAACTGAAAATTATAGAATCAATGTAGAAATGCTAAATGCGGGAGCTTATTTCATTAGACTAAGCTCTGGCAAAAATGTAGAATTTGCAAAGTTTTTAAAGATTTAATAAACTTTTAAATAACTTAATTTAATGCGCTTAGTACTTTTCATATCATGTTTTTTGTTTTTTTTCACAGATATTAGTGGACAAGGATGCTGCTCTGGTGGTAGTGGAAGCCCTATAGCTGGAGGAGGTTCGCAAGGAGTTTTAGCAGATGGACAGATGGAAATTGCTGCAAATCACCAGTATTTTTATGGCAATAAATTTAAAGCTGGCAATTCAGATACAGCATCTTTATTTCATAATTTTCATAGCAATTATATTTATTCTAAAATTGCTTATGGCCTCACTAAAAGTTTGACGCTTTCTATAGAAGCTGGATATTTTATTAATAAAACACAGGTAGAATCATTTGATTCTATATTAAATGAATATCCCATAAAACAACATTCCGGAATTTCAGATTTAATAATTTTTCCTCGTTATGACGTTCTAAACCGCAAAAGTGAGGATAGTAGAATTGAATTGACAATTGGCTTAGGGTATAAAATTCCTATTGGCAAACATAATGATTCTGATTTGGTTTACACAAATCCAAATAACGGACAAAATATCTATGCTATTTCACCCACATTAATTCAACCTACCAATGGCTCACAAGATTTAATATTTTATGCTTTCTTTCTGAAAGGCTTCCCGAAAAAAGATTTCAGGCTTTTTACAAATGCAATATATATCCGTAAAGGATGGAATTCTTTAGGCGAAAAATTTGGTGATTACGCAAGCGCAGGTATATTTGTTGGCAAAACGTTTTTTGATAAAATTGGACTAACCTTAGAATTGAAAGGTGAAAAAATAAGCAAACTTCAAGCTGCTGAAAATATGGATCTTTTGGCACTTTACAATGTGGATATCAATTCAACAGGAAGCAAAAAAATCTCTTTTGTTCCGCAAATTAGCTATAGCCATAAACAATTTACCTTTTTTGCCTTGGGAGAATTCCCATTATATGAGCATATCAACGGTGTTCAAATAGCTTCTAAATATCAGATGACCAGCGGTCTTGCTTATAGATTTCTTATAAAAATGCCAGAATGTGAAATCCCTACAGATGGCACATTTCTCTATGTATGCCCCATGAACTGTAAAGACAGTGGCAGCAACAAACCCGGTAGATGCAAAGAATGTGGTATGAAACTCGTTAAGGCAAAATAATTTCCAAAGAGCTTTTTTGCATTTATGGGCACGAAAATCCATGGCACAAATTAAAATTACAAAAAATCAAAATAGCTTATCAGGGGCAAAATATCGGCAGAAACAATCGTAGCGAAATCCGATGCCCCGTAGGGGTTCATTATTAAATTCTAACACACAGATATACAGTATTTTAAAGAGCATATTTTTAATAGGTCTCCGAATGATGCACCTTTTTATTCGATTGTCATTCTATCATCACAAATATAGATTTTTTTGATTTTTATTTGATTTTATTTGATTCTGTTTGAACATTTATTTCAAAAACAATGCTATTAAGAACGACTATAAATTACAATTATTTATAATTTGTAATTATACTTGTTTGATTTTATATAATATTATTTGATGCTGATTGTTTAATTAATACCGAAATTGACATTTGGATGTTATAATTTACCGAAGTTAAATTTCCTTTATTTGACGAAATTGAATAAGCAATGACAAAAGTTTTTAAAATAAGAGCATTTGGATTTGGTGAACTATCCCAAGAACACCTACCAAATAATTCAAGAAAGAGTGCAACTCAGTTCTTGAGTAAATCAATTCAAACAGATGAACAATTAAAGAAAAAGTTAGAAGACTTAAACTATAAATCGGGTAGTAAACTATTAAGTCCAAAGATGGTTGCTTCAATAGTTGATGTTTTGGAAGAGTCTTATTAAAAACACCTACAACAATTAATATTGCAGGTGTTTGATTTCTCGTGAAAATTTAGATTAAGATTGTTCCAATAATATGACAAATCTGTTGTCATTTCAATTCCAGACAATAATTGGTTTACAAAAATTTTATTTAATTTTTTACAAAATGAAGTAAAATATTTCAATTTAGTGTAAATCAAATATTTATACCTATTGCATTAACATTCAGTATATATGTACCCCTTCGGTAAACTGCATCTTGTGAGCTAAGCCAAGAATCTTGATTTTTGCTTTTTCTAAAATGGAATGATATGAAATTAGCAAAAAAGCGGGTAAAATTTAGGAATTGTTTGAATTCTGGAAACAACAAAGGCCGAATCACCAAAGTCCAAGACGCCTCCACAATTCAACAATTTTCTTATGGAATGTTGGGTGAAGTAATTAAAAACATTCGTACTTTTGTGATGCCTGGTGGCCAAGACTATAATACTCCCCAAAAATAGGACATAAAGTTAAATAAGTAAATAGTATTTTTAAAAATTTAAAATTATGTCAAAAACACGAAGAAAATTTAGTAAAGAATTTAAGGCTAAAGTTGTATTGGAGGCCTTAAAAGAGCGAGAAACGATAGAATCTTTAGCAAAGAAGTTTGAATTGCAGCCAGCGCAAATATCGCTATGGAAAAGTCAGGCCATGAGCAATTTCAGTGAATTATTCTCTCAGGAGAAGT